>NZ_JAMQOL010000073.1:0-75178 GCF_023717965.1 Paractinoplanes hotanensis
GGTGACACCCTCGTCAGTCGATGTCGGTACGTCGATCCACGCCTACGGCGGAGGTGCGTACGCGGTCATGGACCGCGGGGGGGGGGGGGGGGGCCCCCCCCCCCCCCCCCCCCCCCACCGCACGCCCGCCCAGACATGGCGAGGCAACGTCTGACCGGCCGGTTCGCGGAGCGCCGCAACCGGCCGGACCCGCGCGAGTACCCGGCACGCACCGCTGAACCTGGAAAAGGCGCCGCCGGACGGCGCCTTCTGCGATCACGGCTCCGGAGATTCCGGCGCCGACTGACGGCGTACCCGGTATTGGACGCGATGGCTCAACTCCGGCAAAAGGTGAATCGCCCGGTCGTCAGGAAGTAGGGCGCGGGCGCCGGCGGGCTCCGTCTGGCGCGCAGCCTGCCGAGCGCAGCCCGCCACCACGGGGTCAAGGCGTGAGTGCCTGTGGCGAATACATGCAGCCTGTCGCTTTCGGTCACGACGGCCGGGCCACAGACCCCGGCGGCGTACCAGTCCTCCGCGCCGGCATCGGTGTCGAGCAGCCGTTGCGGCAACGACCACGAGTCGCGCCCGCCCGGACTCGCGGCTTCGGCGAGCCAGAGACCCTGCCCGGGGAATGGTCTAGTGCCGTACAGGTTCGTGCCCCGCGCGAGCACCATTCGCCAGCCCTCAGCGCCGCTGGTGACCGCGTTGTCGAAGAAGCCCTCCTCGGTGGTCGCGAACGTCTCGGGCTTCTCCCAGCGGATGCCATCGTCACTTTCGGTGTAGCGCAGCTGGTAATCGGGTTGCTCTCCACGGCCGGTCTCGCCGATCGCTGATAGGAACCACATCCGCCACCGCCCGTCCGTGTGAAGGACGAAGGGTTCCAGGGCGCTGGGCCGTGCCGCGTCTCCGGTCAGTACCGGACCCGGGAGACGATGCCAGGAACCATCACGATGTTCGAGACAACCGAGGGCATACCTACTGCCGGGCCCAGTGATCTTCCGCGTGCGCCTTCCCGCGTAGTAGATGCGCTCGACGCCGGGCCCTCTGACGTAGCTCGGCGTGTGCATGCCGGCCGCGTCCCAGGCGTGTCGATCGGGTGGGGCACCCAACTCGGCCGCGCGCTTGCTCCGGTCGAGGACCAGCTTCCATGAGTCATCGGTGATCGCAGCGTCACCGGGCAGCCTGGCCTCGACGATCCGTACCGAGAAGCGGGTGGTGAAGGCGCCGAGAAACATCGTCCAGGTCCCGTCGCGCAGATGCACGTCCGGGTCGCTGACCCCGATGAGCCCGTGACCGGGCCGCGGATCGCCAAGCATGCTGAACAGCGGAGAAGCCTCAGCCAGACACCACTCGCTCCTCATGAGGTGAGACTAGTCAGGTTTCGCTGACCTACGGATCAGATGCTTCAGCCTGTCGGCCACAACCCCAGGGTGCAGGGCTCGACGGGCCGACATCCGATGGCGGTGGGCCGGCGCCGTTTCCGGTACGCCAATCAGCGGTGCCAGGTGCGCGCCGCCGTTGTTGTCACGTTGCCCACCTTGTCGTACGCGCGAAGTTGGATTTTGAAGCTCTTCTTCCCATACTTCTTGGTGCTGAGCGTGAAGCTGTACGCCGCTTTGCTGTCGGTGGCGACCACCTTGCCGTTGACGAGCAGTTGCACCTTGGCGATGCCGTAGCGGTCGGTCGCGGAGGCCTTGACGACTACCGAGTCTTTTACCTTGGCGCCGTTCGCCGGTGCGGAGGCGATCTTCAGAGTTGGCGTGCGGTTGTCGGAAGTGACGGTCTGGGTGACGTAGCCGGCGTTGCCCCAGGCGTCGGTGACATACCAGGTCAGGGTCTGTCTGCCCTCGGTGACGAGCGGGAACCGGCCGGTGAACGGCGCGATCGTGTCGGTCGTGTTCGGGCCGCTGAGCAGCAGCGCGCCGTGCAGCACGCTGCGGTCCTTGAGAGCCACCGTGGCGGTCCTCAGATTGCCGCGCAGCAGCGTATTCGGTGCCGGGCTGAAGGCAGTCGCCTTGGGCGCTTGGGCGTCGACGGTGACCGGGAAGGTGGTCACCGAATGGTTGCCGGCCACATCCCAGGCCCAGACCTCGATGGTCGTGGTGCGTTGGATGGCACCGAAGTCATAGTGCAGGTATTGCTCTTGTGAGCGCAGCGCGCCGTCGACGAACCAGGCGTACCGGTCGACGCCGGATGGGTCGGTCGCGTCCGCGGCGATGCTCTGGGAGCCCTTGCCGATGACGTTCGGCACGGTGGTCAACGGCCACAGCAGAGACACCACCGGTCCCCGGTCGTCAGCGTTCTCGTCGGCGAACGCGGGCGCCACCGAGGCGGCCAGAAGTGAAGTGATGAGCGCCGCGGCGGCGGCAACTCGACGAATACGCAATGTGGAACTCCCCGTCGGAGTGAACGCGGCGGAGCTTACCGTCTTCGATCGATCGCTGGGTGCCGCCGGCGTGCGTGCTGACAGAATCTGTTGGCCTTGCCGACGGGCGAGCGGCGGCCGCTGCGATGGCAGTGACCCACCGGTGATCGAATGTCACTCCGGCGCGGTGGTGCTGCAACGAGGTGATCTCTTCACCATGCCGCCTCCAACCCGGCGTGAAGCGCGGCAGCACGGTCCTCGTGGCTGAGAACCAGCGCCTCGGCCGCTCCGGTTCCGTGCAGAGCCCCGGCGGTACGGGAACCGCCGCAGCGGCTGAGTCACTCCCAGGTGTAATCCTCGAAGCCGCCGAAGCTCATCGAGTCCAGGCCGCTGAACGCGTCGTACTCGCTGAAGTCGTAATTGCCGAAGTCCAGCCCACCGGGGAAGTCGTAGCTGTTGTCGAACTGCAGCTCCGGACTGGAGAAGTCCCAGCTCTCCGGCATCGGGAAGCTGTCGGCTGGCGACCCGCCGTAATACGCGAACGAGTCCCCGCCGCCGGGGAAGCCCATGCTGAGGTCGCTCCAGTCGAGGATCTCCGGCGCGTTGAAGATGTCGTCCGGCACGTCGGTCGGCACCGGGGTGAACCAGTCGTCGAGGTAGTCCCCGGGCGGCGCGGCCGGGCTGTCCGGGAACGCCAGCTGGGTCCCGGCGTACATCTCGTTGCCGTTGACGAAGTTGGTCAGCCCGGCCTCACTCAGCGGCAACCGGAGGCCGAGCCCGGCCGTCATCATGTTGTCCCGGAACTTCGACGGCGCGATCTCGACCTTGCCGTCGACCACCAGCGTCGCCGAGGCCGAGCCGTCGAACGCCACCGCGTCTGTGGCGCCCATCTGCTTCAGCGCGTCGCGCAGCTCCGACACCTTCGGCCCGTCCGTGCCGTCCTCCTGCACCATCACGATGACCGTCCCGTCCGGCCCCAGCGCGGTCACCACCTTGCCGACCGCCGTCCCTCGGTCGTCGTAGTCGCCGAACCCGGCACTGCTGCGCTGCAACAGGTACTGGGTGTTGCCGGTTCCCGGGTCACCGGTCTCCGGGAGGCCCGCCGGCGCCCCATCCCGGTAGACGTTGACCTTGCCGAATGGCAGGCCGTCCATGAGCAGCGGGATCCCGCCGCCGATCCCCAGCCCGGAGGTGGCCGCCGGGTCACCCTTGGCCATGTCCCACACGCCGTCGTTGAGCGAGAGGTGGAACGTCTCCGGCGACGACCGGCCGTTCAGCGTCTTCCCGTTCTCGATGATCAGACCTTCCGCCTCCAGCCGCGACAGCGAGACGTTGCCGTCCGGCAGATAGTCGAGGACGGCGATACTCCCGCCGACCAGATTGCCGAGCTTCGTGGAGATGGCATCGACAATGTTGGGGATGTCGGTGAATTGAGCGTCCACGACGACCTCGAAGCCGTTGGGCGTGTCCCGCTGGCCCGCCGCCCCGGTCAGCGTCCCGCCGTCCTCGCGCAGCACCGGGAACCCCTGCGGACTGGGCATGATGATCACCGAAACGTTCTGGTCGGTGAACCGGATCGGCTCGAACGGGTCCTCCGCCAGCCGCGCCCGGATCTCCTCGATGAACCGCTGCCCGTCCTCCGGCGTCGTCGGCAGCTGCAACCCCGTCCCACCCGCCGCCGTGGTCGTGGCCAACGTCGTGGTCGTAGCCGCCGCCAGAGTGATCGGCTGAGCCGCGAACACCGTCATCTCCGCCTGATCCGCTTTCCCCTCCAGCCCCACCCCGAGCTTGACCAGCCGGTCCTGCACATCCCCCAGCGCCGTCGTGGTCGTCCCGTCAGCCACATCCGCCATGCTCATCGCCGCCAGCACGCTGCGCCGCAACTCGTCCGCCTGCCCGGCCGCATCCCGTACCGACCGCGCCAACTCCCGAACCTCCGGCGTGTTGATCTCCACATTGGCCACCGCCACCCCTCCCTCACCAAATAGACCGGCACCCTGCCTTCGCACTCACCAGCCATGGCGGTTCGATTAGCGTGAACCTGTGCGATTCCGGTATCGGGTCATCACGGCCAGATCCTTCGAGGCGATGCCTGGCGGCCATGCGTGTGCAGCGCGTCGGGCTGCTACAGAGCAGGGAGTAGGGAAGGAGCAGCCCTGGCCGCCGAGGCTGCGCTCGACCGCAGCCTCGGACGCCGCCCGCGCGAAGCAGAGAAATACACAGCGAGCGCGTCCCGTAGAAATCAGTGAACGCACTCAACTGCTTGATATGCACGTCGGGGTCGTCGGCGATCTCGGCTCGCACGGCGGCGATGAAGAGTGAGTGCACCCGGCCGGATGAACCCCGGCAACACCCCCGAAATCCGTCCTTGACCCTGGCTACGGTGCCGTAGTGACTACCAAGAGAGATCGTAAAGACACGACCAGTGACTCTACGGTCGGCGGCCACCGGCGGCGTGCCGGCTGGGCCGCCGGCGTGGCCCTGCTCGGGCTCCTCGCACTCGGTGCCATCACCACGCTGGTGACGCCGCAGCCCGCGCTCGCCGTGAATTCGGCCGCGGATGCCGTCGGCGCCCGCTCCCGGAACGTCGTGCCAGGCTCGGCGGGGCTAGTCGTGCTGCGCCCCGACGGGAAGGTGTTCGCCACCGTGAGTCGCGCGGCAGTTCGGCAGTGGAGCACCGTGACCGGCCGCCGATCCGGCCCCGCGCTGGCCGCCCGGTCCGGGCCCATCAACTCCATCGCGTACAGCTCGGACGGCAAGCTGCTGGCGGTGGCGGGCGACAACCAGGTGACGCTGTGGAACCCCACCACGGGGCAGCAGTCGGGTGCGCCGCTGACCGGCCATGTCGGGCCCGTGCGCTCGGTGACCTTCAGCTCCAGCGGCCAGCTGCTGGCCACGGCCGGTGACGACGGCACGGTACGGCTGTGGAATCTGATCACCGGCAATCTGGTACGCACCATCACCGGCCACACCGGTGCCGTACGCATGGTGGTGTTCAGCCCGGACGCCGAGCGCCTCGCGTCCGCCGGCGCCGACAGCGACAACACCGTACGGCTGTGGCAGACCAGCAACGGCGAGCCGATCGGTGAAGCGCTGACCGTGAGCCCCGGCCCGGTGTACGCGCTGAGCTTCAGCCCCAACGGCAGGCTGGTGGCCGCCTCCGGCGCCGGCCGGATCGTACGGCTGTGGAACTCAGCCACCGGCAAACCCGCCGGCAAACCGCTCACCAGCAGCTCGGCCCCCGTGTACGGCCTGACGTTCAGCCGCAGCGGAAGGCTGCTGGCCACCTCGTCCGGCGGCGACAACGCGGTGCAGCTGTGGAACACCGTGACCCGCCAGCCGGCCACCGAGCCCCTGACCGGTCATGCCGGCCCGGTGCGCGCGATGCGCTTCAACCCGGGCGGAAAGCTGCTGGCCACCGGCAGTGACGACGGCACCGTACGCCTGTGGGACACCGCAACCGGTAACCCGAAGGGCTCCCCGCTGACCGGCCACAACGGCCCGGTCTGGGCCGTGCGGATCAGCCCCGACGGCAAACGCCTGATCACCGCCGGCGCCGACAACAAGGTGCGTCTGTGGCGCATCCCCATCAACAACGCCGCCTGACCTGACAACCTGAGCCGCCACCGCGAAACGCGGTGGCGGCTCGTCGCTTGTGGGCTCGTGGCCGGGCCGACAGGTGCCGCCGATCAGCGACCGGCGATGAGTGTCTGTGGCGGCTTGTTTGCCCGAATGACTAAAGTTTCTTTACAGATGTTGACTTGAGTGTCGGACATTTGGTCTTGTCGATGTGTCGCGCGGCTTTTCATCCCCCTCGGTGCACGAAAGGTCCGCCATGAAGAGAAAACGTCTGCTGACGATGCTGGCCGCGCTCGGCCTGGGCATCGTCGGTGCTCTGGTGCCTGTGGTGGCGTCCGAAGCGGCCGCCGCCTGCGTGACCCCGTACAACAACAGTGCGGTTTACACCGGTGGCATGACCGCGTCCCACAACGGCCGGAACTGGACCGCCAAATGGTGGACCCAGTACGAGGCGCCGAGCACCGGCGGCTCGAATGTCTGGCAGGACAACGGCGCCTGCGACGGCAACAGCGGTGGTGGTGGGGGCGGTGGCGGCGGTTCCACCTGCAACTATCCGAGTTGGGTGGCCGGGCAGTACTACGCGGCCGGCGCGATCGTGCGCTACACGAACGGTCAGTACTACCAGGCGTCGCATGAGAATCCGGGTTATGACCCGGTCATCAGCACCTGGTATTGGTCGCCGTATTCGTGCGGCGGCGGGAACACCGGCGGCGGGTTTGTCGTCAGCGAGGCCCAGTTCAATCAGATGTTCCCGGGCCGGAACGGCTTCTACACGTACGCCGGTCTGACCGACGCCATGCGGAAGTTCCCCGCCTTCGCCAACTCCGGCAGTGACACGGTCAAGAGGCAGGAAGCCGCTGCCTTCCTGGCCAACGTCGGCCACGAGACCGGCGGACTGGTCTACATCGACGAGACGAACCAGGCGAACTGGCCGCATTACTGCGACTATTCGCAGCCGTACGGGTGCCCGGCCGGCCAGTCGGCCTATCACGGCCGCGGCCCGATTCAGCTGAGCTGGAACTTCAACTACTACGCGGCCGGCAACGCTCTCGGGGTCGACCTGCTCAACAACCCGAACCTGGTCGCCAACAACTCGTCCGTCTCGTGGCAGACCGGTCTCTGGTACTGGATGACCGGCACCGGCGCCGCCGGCACGACGTCGCACAACGCCATGGTGAACGGGAACGGCTTCGGCACGACGATCAAGGCCATCAACAGTATCGAATGCAACGGGGCCCACCCGGACCAGGTGCAGAGCCGGGTCAACAACTACAACCGCTTCGCCGGAATCCTGGGCGTGCCCACCGGCGGCAATCTGACCTGCTGATCCTTTCTCCGAAGCGGGTGCCGCCGGCAGCTCCCGGCGGCACCTCCCGGTTTCTGCGCCACGGGACCCGCAGAGCACCGTGTCGACCTATCGCCTCCAGAAGGACACCTTGTCGAGCGTGGCTTTCTCGTCGGGGGTCAGCTCGAGGGTGGCCGAGGCGATGAGGGCTGGCAGCTGCTCGACGGTGCGGGCGCTCGCGATCGGTGCGGCCACCCCGGGGCGCGTACGCAACCAGGCCAGAGCCACCGAAGCCGGCTGCACACCGTGGGCGTCGGCGACCTCGGTCAGCACCTTGATCACGGCCAGGCCGTCCTCGGTCAGATAGGCTTTGGCCCCACCGCCGCGCGGGCTGCTCGCCAGGTCGCTGGTCGTCCGGTACTTGCCCGTGAGGAAGCCGGCGGCCAGCGCGTAGTACGGCAGCACGGCCAGGTTCTCCTCGGCGGCGACGGGTGCGATGTTGTGCTCGTACGCCCGGCGCTCGACCAGGTTGTAGTGCGGCTGCACGGCCACCGGCAGCACGAAGTCGTTGCGCCGCGCGACCTCGAACCACTCGCGGATGCGATCGGCCGTGTAGTTGGAGACGCCCACGGCACGGACCTTGCCCGCATTGACCAAGGCGTCGAAGGCGCCAGCGGTCTCTTCGAGCGGGGTGCGGGCGTCGTCGTAGTGCGCGTAGTAGAGGTCGATGTAGTCGGTGCCGAGCCGCGCCAGGGACGCGTCGGCCGCGGCCGCGACGTTGGCGGCGGACAGGCCGCGGAACTGCGGGTGCTGGCTGACCTTGGTTGCGACAACGACGCTGTCCCGGTTCTTCCGGGCCGTCAGCCACGTACCGATGATCGTCTCGGATTCGCCGCCGGAGTTGCCCGGCGCCCAGGCCGAGTAGCCGTCCGCGGTGTCGACGAAGTCGCCGCCGGCCTCGGTGAAGGCGTCCAGAACCTGGTGGGAAGTGGCCTCGTCGCTGGTCCAGCCGAAGACGTTGCCGCCGAGGTTCAGCGGGAACACCTCGATTCCGCTGCTGCCGAGAGTGCTCATGGTGATCGTCTCCTTGTTCGTCTGGCGATCAGATACCCGCCTCCTGGTTTTCCAGTGAGTGAGCTTCCTCGCCCTGACTCAGCCGCAGCAGTCGCAGCGCGTGCTGGTCGGCGCTGCCGGCCGGCGTGGTGTAGACGAACAATGTCTGCTCGGCGTCACCGGGCATGGCCAGGGCCTGGTAGCTGATGGTGAGGTCGCCGACGATCGGATGGCTGAACCGCTTGCTGCCGCTGGTGCGGGCCAGCACCTGGTGGTCGGCCCACCAGCGGCGGAATTCCTCGCTCTTCACCGAGAGCTCGCCGACCAGGGCCGACAGGTCGGGGTCGTCAGGGTGGCGGCCCGCGTCGACCCGCAGCGTGGCCACGGTCTCGGACGCGATGACGGCCCAGTCCGGGTGCAGGTCGCGCGCGTTCTCGTCGAGGAAGATGAACCGCGCGTAGTTGCGCTCGCGGGCCGGCAACGCGTTGAAGTCGCAGATCAGGGCACGGGCGGTGTGGTTGATGGCGAGCACGTCCATCCGCCGTCCGATGATGAAGGCGGGCGCGACGGCCTCGTCGAGCGTTTCCAGCAACTGGTACGTCGCCGGGGCGACCCGCTGCGGGCGGCGCGGCGGCCGTCGCCGTGTCTCGCGGGGCCGGGCCAGCTCGAAGAAGTGCGCCCGCTCCGTGTCGTCGAGGCGCAGCGCACGGGCGATCGCGTCGAGCACCGCCTCGGACGGATTGAGGTTGCGGCCCTGCTCGAGGCGTACGTAGTAGTCGACGCTCACCCCGGCCAGCGCGGCCAGCTCCTCACGCCGCAGCCCGGGCACGCGACGGATGCCGACCGTCCCGCCCTGGGGCTGCAGGCGTGCCCGCCGGGACCGCAGGAACTCCTTGAGGTCAGCGTTGTGAGCCATACGATCCAGTATCGGCGCGGCCGGTCGGCTCTCGTACCCCGAACCTGGTACGGGCGTTCCTAGGGAGAGCCTTGCCTGTTTGGGCAGCCCGGCAGGGGTTTCGGTCGGGTGGTATTGCGGCATGACCACATTTCGTTCCGCTCAGGTCACCGCGCCGGGCGCCCCGTTCCGCATCGTCGAGACCGAGCTGCCGACCCCGGGTCGCGGCCAGGTGCGTGTCACCGTCGAGGCCTGCGGCGTCTGCCGCACCGACGCCGCGTTCGTCAACGCCGCTTTCCCCGTGCCGTTCCCGCTGGTCGCCGGTCACGAGATCGCCGGCCGGGTGGATGCCGTGGGCGACGACGTCGCCGAGTGGGCGCCCGGTGACCGGGTCGCGGTCGGCTGGTTCGGCGGCCACTGCGGCGTCTGTGCGCCCTGCCGGGCCGGTGACTTCATTCATTGCGTACGGCTGGAAGTTCCTGGCTGGGCCTATCCGGGCGGCTATGCCGAGACCGTCGTCGTGCCGGTGACCGCCCTGGCCCGCATTCCCGACGCGATCAGCGCGGTCGAGGCGGCCCCGATGGGATGCGCCGGTGTCGCCACGTTCAACGGTCTGCGCCGCAGCACCGCCCGCGCCGGTGACCTGGTCGCCGTGCTCGGGCTGGGCGGTCTGGGCCACCTGGCGGTGCAGTTCGCCGCCCGGATGGGCTTCGAGACGGTGGCCGTCGCGCGCGGAGCCGCCCGGGCCGAGCTCGCCGCCGAGCTTGGCGCCCATCACTACATCGACAGCGCGGACGGTGACGTGGCAGCACAGCTGCAGGCTCTGGGCGGCCCCCGGGTCGTGCTGGCGACGGCCGGCGACTCGGCCGCGATGAGCGCCACCATCGACGGCCTGGCCCCGGCCGGCGAACTGGTCGTCGTCGGCGCCGACCCCGCTCCGATCGAGGTGAGCCCGTTCCAGATCATCTCGACGTCCCGAACCGTTCACGGTCACCCCTCGGGCACCCCGCACGAGGTCGAGGAGACGCTGCGCTTCGCCGCCCTGACGGGGATCCGCCCGCTGACCGAGACGCGACCGCTGGACGAGGTGCAGGCCGCCTACGACCGCATGCTCAGCGGCGAGGCCCGGTACCGCATGGTGCTGACCCCTCGCTGATCGAGGGCGGTTGACGCTCAGCGAGGAGGGACAACTGAATCGCTGAGCGTCAGCCCAGCAGGCTCAGGACGTAGCGGGCGCAACCCCACGAGATGCTGACGCCGGAGCCGCCGTGGCCGTAGTTGTGCAGGATCACCGCGCCCCGGCCGCCGGGGTTCTCGCGTTCGGCGCGGACCTGGTCGCGCGACGGGCGGATGCCGACGCGGTGGTCGACGACCTCGGCCTCCAGGAGCTTCGGCTCGATCACCGCGCAGCGGGCGATGATGTCCTTCTTGACCCCTTCGTCGGGGACGAGGTCCCAGCGGTGCTTGTCGGCCGTGCCGCCGAGCACGACGACGTCGCGATGAGGCAGCAGATAGGTGAGGTCGCGATCGGCGTCGGAATGCTCGGCCACGAAGCGGGTGATGCCGGGATTCCGGACCACGACCAGCTCGCCGCGGATGGGGTACAGATCGGTGTCGTGCACCAGGTCGCGGGCGCCCATGCCGGTGCAGTTCACCACCACGGACGCGCACGCCGAAGGCTCGTCCAACGTGGAGATGTGGTGTCGCAGGATGTCACCGCCGCTGCGCTTCAGCCGATTCTGCAGATAGCGCAAATAGAGAGGCATGTCCACCAGGGGGACCTCGTAGCTCCACCCACTGTGGAAACCGGCTGGTAGCTCAGCCGGGTGGCATTGTCGAAAGCTGGGCACCGCGCGTGCCCAAGTGGGCGGATCAACCGGTTGGCGGCACACTTCCTGCCCGAATGCCATGGTCACGCCGGTGTCCTTGTCGCCCGCCAGGGATTCCAGCACGGCGAACGTCTGCGTCGCCCACAGGGGAGCCCGCTCGTCCTTCAGCAGAAAGGGCGAGTAGATCGCGCCGGCGGCGTACGAGGTCGTGTCGGCCTCCTGGCCCGCGGCCCAGACCTGCACGGAGTGGCCCGCCTCGGCCAGGCACACGGCCGTGGTCAGGCCGGACACGCCACCACCGACGACAATGGCGTCCCAGGAGCGGCGATTCATCAGCTGAGCGTAACGGCACACTGCAGCATCCGTGAATATCCGGAGCCGCTACGCGTGCACCATGATCAATGCATGAGGGGTGCGCTCACGTCCTAATTGGCGTGTCCCAGCGCTAAAATCATTCCCTCGTAGCCCGGCCGCAGCTGCCAGGTCGGGGCCTTGTCGGGTGCGTTGTCGCCCTGGATGAACTGGCCACGTTCGTTCACCGTCTCGATGGTCTGCACCGCGGCGACCTTGTCGAGGTAGAGCTTGATGTCGTGCTCGTCGATCTGCAGCGCGGGAAACTCCTGGCCGTCGACGCTGTAGCCGTTGGAGTTGCGCATGAACGCGGCAGCGAACGGCGCGCCGGGCTTCAGGCAGCCGAGGAACTTGTCGATCGCCTCGTGGAACTCGTCGGGATCGTTGGTGATGGACTCGGCCACGAAGAACATGGTGCCGACGTGGTAGCGCCGGCTCGGCAGGTCGAAGAGGCTGCCCTGTTCGACCTGCGCGGCCCGGGCCAGCCGGCTGCGGGCGTTGGAGCCGATCTTCGCGTACGCGGGGTGGACGCGCAGCGTCCGCCAGTACGGATCCCAGAGCGTCTGATACTTGCGCGCCGACTGGCGGAGCCAGGCGCAGTTCGCGGCGCCGTACTCGAACAGCGTGACCTTGTCGCAGAGCGGCAGCATCGCCAAGGCGGGGTAGAGATTCGCCCCCGATCCGACGTCGATGCCGAGGCGCTCACCGTCGACCGTGGCCGGTTCCTCGGCGCCGAAGAAGTCGCGGATCAGGTTGAGGAAGCGGCGATCGTCGCCCCGCAGATAGGCGTAATTCTCTTTCCAGTACGGATGAGGCTGGAAGGTGTCCCAGTTCGGCGGCGTGGTCGGGGCCACGGTGGACTGAGCCGTGGCGTCTTTCGTGGCCGCATTCACAGGGCAACTCCTCGTGCTGCGCACGCGGAAGGTGGAGGGCCTCGACGGTCATCCGGCTACGCAGTGCGATAATATGGCTACTCAATCTTACGCTGTGCCCGCTACCCCGAAGGCGCAAACGAAGGTAATAACGACCACAGGGCATGCAGGGTATCGCGGGACTAGGTCGGTCGATCGGACAGGTTGTTCTGGCTCTTTGTACGGAACTTGCCGGTCAGAGGTTCAGCCGGGACGTCGCAGGCTGGGCATACGGTCGGGATCCGCCTGAGGCAGCCAGCTCAGGGTCTGGCCCGCCACGAGACTGAGCTGGGGATCGGCGGTGTTCTCGGCCAACCGGGCCAGTTGCAACCAGGTGCTCCGCTCGGTGCCGAAGAAATCCGCGAGAAGCCGGACGGCCGCCTCGCGGACGGAGAAGTCGGCATCGGCCAGACTCTCGTTCAGGGTCTTGCGTACGTCTTTGCGGTGGGTGAAATAGCGCACCAGCAGGGTCAGCGCCTCCCGGCGGACGAGCTGGTTGTCATCCAGCCGAGCGGCTCGCAGCAGCGTGCTGAACGTTCCGGGCATGAACGCGTAACGCTCGCCCAGCACCCACATCGCGGCTCGCCGCACGCTCGCGTCGTCGCCTTGGGCCCGCTCGACCAGCACCGCGACGTGATCGGCGGCCGCGATCTCGTCGCCCGCGCAGGCGTCGGCCAACGCTGTCGCGGCGGCCTCGACGACGGCCGCGTCGAGGTCGGTGCCGGCCAGACCGACCAGGAACTCGAGAACGCCGGCGTCGTCGGGGTAGAGCCCGCCCAGAAGCCGGGCCGCGGCCGAACGCACATGCGCGTTGCTGTCGTGGCCGGCCCGGCGGATCAGGACCGCCTGGCCGGCGCTGTCGCTGCTCAGCCAGTCGGTGACGGCCTCGGCCGCGCAGGCGAAGACGCTGCCGGACTTCTCGTCGAGCACCCGTCCGATCAGGGTCTCGTGGACGGTCTCGACCACGTCGTCGAGTTCCGCCAGGGCGTGGACGGCGGCCAGGCGTACCTCCCGGTTGCGGTCGTTGCGGCACCGCTCGGCGATGAGGCGCTGCGCCTCGCTGTTACCGCCGTGCCGCTCGGCCAGCACCCGGACCGCCTGCTCGCGCAGGGACGCATCGGTGTCCTCGACGACGACCCGGCTCAGCAGGGCGCGCGCCCCGGCGCCGTCCCAGCGCGCGGCCACCAGACCGTTCAGGGCGGCGCTGCGGACCGTGCGGTCGAGATCGTCGAGGGCGCGGCTCTCCAGGGCCGTGAGGATCGCGGTGTCTTGCGGGGCCCAGCGCACCAGGGCGGTGACTGCCACGAGACGCACTTCCGCGTCGCTGTCCGACGTCACCGTCCGCAGGGCAGCCGCGCGTGTCTCGGCGTCGTCCTGGAACTGCTCGCAGAGGGCCTGCACGGCCACCCGGCGGATGTCTCCGTTGGGATCGTCGGCGAGGCGGGCGATCAGCCTCGTCAGCGCCGTGCTGCGGTGCTGTTCCAGAGCCCGGGCCAGGAAGCAGCGCGCCGCCTCACGGAGCGCCGGCGCGTCCTCCTCGTCGGTCAGGCGGTCGAGCAGCAGGCGGACGACGTCCGGCTCGTCGGCCCAGCGCTCGCCGAGCAGCCGGACGGCAGCCCGGCGGACCGAGCCCTCCTCGTCCTCGACGGCCCGCCGCATGAGCGGACGGCCCACTTCGTCACGGGCGTCGAACTGGTCGGCGAGGGCATTGGCGGCGGCCACGATGACATCGGCGTCCCGGTCGTCCTCGAGCGCGCCGTGCACCAGCTGGTGGACGGACGGATCCGCCGCGAAACTCCGGGCCAGGAGCCGCACCGCCTCGCGGCGCACGGTGGCGGCCGGATCGGCGGTGAGGCGATCGGTCAGCAGGGCCCGCATGTCCGGCGAGGGTTCGTGCCGTTCGCCGAGCGCCCGCACAGCCGCCTGGCGCACGTTGGCCGAGCCGTCGACCGTCGCGCGTTCGATGAGGACGGCGGCCAGCTCGGCGTCGATCCGGAAGCGTTCGCCGAGGGCCTGAACGGCGGCCAGGCGTACGAGATTGTGGTCGTCCTGGCAGACCCGCCGGATGAGCAGGGCGCGGGCGGGTGAATCAGCGGCCTGGGAACCGGCGAGGTCGGCCAGGCCGGCGACCGCGGCGTAGGCGGCCCGGTTGTCGCCGATCTGGGCGAGCTCACCGTCGAACAGATCCTCGAGGTGGTCGGCCGGCGTCGCCAGGATCGCCGCGAGCTGGGCGGCCAGGCTCATGGTGGGGCTCCAGACCAGGTGGACTCCCCGGCGCCGGTACCACTTCAGATACCTCTGCCGGCCCGGCCACCGGGGGCCGATGGTCCGCGCCGCCGGCAGGATCTCTTCGGTCAGCAGCGCCGCCAGATCGGGGTCGTGGCGTCCGACGCTGTGTTCCAGCAGCAGGATGAGCTTCTTCAGCACCGCCTCGGCCGGTGCCGCGAGGTCTTCGTGCAGCGTGCGGGCCTCGCCCAGGCATTGGACGGCGAGGGCCAGGTTCCACGGCAGCACGGTGAACTCGCCGGGTGGCCAGTCGGTGTTGACCTCGTCGACGAGCAGACGGGTCACGTCGGCGTTGTGCCGTTCGTGCAGCGAGCCGGCGACCAGCCGCAGCACCTCGCGCCAGGACGGGTCGGCCCAGTGGTCGCGGTACTGGCGGCGGATCTGCGCCATGCGCCACTGCTGATCGTGCTGGAACTTGGCCACGATGGCCTCGGCGCAGAAGTATTCGAGGAAGGTGCGGTGCACGAATCCATAGATGTCGCTGCCGTAGCGACTGAGGATGAAGTTGCGGGACCGGAACTGGTTGATCATGGCGCCGGCCAGGGACCGCGCCTCGCGAACGGGCGTGCGGTGGCGCCATCGGAGGTAGTCCTCGAAGACCTTCCGCAGATCGGCCTGTTCGATGTAGTTGGCGCTCAGCGCCCGGCCCGACGACTGCATGTGGAAGGCGAGCTGCCTGAGCAGGGCCTTCTTGTCCTCGAGGTCGATGTAGTCGGTCTGCCCGGGCCGGCCCAGCTGCCGGTGCACGTCCCAGTTCTCGACGAGCACGGTTGTCGCGTGGTCGTAGAGGGCCCGGCGGTCGCGGGGCAGGGCCCGATGCCGCCCGATGATGACCAGAACGGTCAGCAGCAGCGGGTTGCCGGCCAGCTCGCGCAGCGCCGGTGACTGGCGCATCGCCTCGACCAGGCGGTTGCGGACCCGATGGACATCGCCCGTTTCGGGACGGTCGGCGGAGCTGCCCGGGTACCACCGCCGGAGGAATTCGTCGATCTGGCCCTGGTCGAGATCCTGCAGGGTGTAATGCTCGAACTTCGCCTCGGTGAAGATCCGGCGCGAGTAGCCGACGACGCGGGAGGTCACGACCACGCGGATCCCCGGGTGCCGGGCACGGAACTCGACGATCCGCCGGATGATCGCGGTGCGGGCGCGCTGGTCGAAGACCTCGTCGAGGCCGTCGAAGATGAACAGCGCCTGGCCGCCCGAGCTCAGGTACCTGTCCAGAGCGCCGCGTTCGAGGCCCAGACCCTCGTGCCGGCTCAGATGATCGAGGTAACCGAGAAAGTCGGAGCACTCTTCCTCGGCGACCAGGGTGGCATAGGCGCGCAGTTCGATGAGGATCGGCACGTGATTGGCGAGATCGGGCGGGAGCCGGCCCACGCGGCCGTCGGCCAGGCTGAGGGCGAGGTAACGGGCCACCGTGGACTTGCCCGACCCCGGGTCGCCCAGCACGACGGTCGCTCGCCGGGTCGGGGACGCGATCACCTCGAACAGCCGTTGGAGCGGCTTGGCCCGGTACGACTGCCGCAGGCTGTCCAGTTCGGCCACGTCGACGAGTTCGGGCACGTCGTCGAGCTCGAGCTCGCCGCGGTTGCGCAGCCGTTCGAGCCATTCGCGGGGGAGTTCGGCGGGCGGCGGGTCGGCCCGCACGTGCGGCTCGACGAAGACCGAGGTGAGCTTGACCTCCAGGTATTCCTCGGTGCGGGGCGGCGTCAACGAGTCGAGGTCGAGTCCGCCGTACTCCCGTACCAGGCGGTCGTAGTAGATCGTCAGATGCGCGTCGCTGAGCGGGCTCACCGGCGGCGCCTCGGACCGCTCGCGGCTCCAGACCGCGATGGCCGGGGCGATCACGTTCTCCAGGTCGACGGGGTTGGTGAAGAAGCTGACCGTGCAGTTTTCCTTCAGGTCGGCCCGCAGAGTCTCGATCCGCCCGGCCTCGGGACCCAGGTCCATCAGGGTCCGGCTCCAGGGTGCGTCGTCGGCGAGCAGGAAGACGAGGCGGGGAATGTTGAGCCGCACAGCCTCGCGGTATTCGGCTTCGGTGATCGACCTGTCCTGGCCGGCGGGAATGTGGCCGTACCGCCACGCGAAAATGCCAATGTAGAGATCACATTTCGCGACGTCGGCCAGACACTTCTCGAGCGGCCGGGAGTCGTCAGCGACGTAGTCCTCCATCGCGAGGACGTCAACGACCTGACGCCCGAGCGCGCGGCGTGCCGCTGTTCGGAATTCTCGCAGGTCAGAGTAGGTAGAGGACAGATACGCCCGAGTCATCACCCGCCCCCAAGCCCAGCGAAGCTGTCTGGTGACTCAACGTACCAGCCGAGCGCTATTGATCGGGATCTACGGACGACAGGCCGAGCGGATGGTTGTGGAAAGGCGGCGCGATGCGATGGAATCGGCACAACAGGTGATCCGAGAGGGGATTGGTGATCTTACGAACGCCGCACCGGCACGCGCCGGCGTGCTGACCTTCGGCGAGATCCACACCGGACTCCTGCAGAACTCGACCCCCCTGTCGAGCGCACGTGTCTCCGCCCTCCTGGACCTCGTCGTAGGCGAGCGGGTACGCCGTTTCGAGCGGCCCATCGCCCACGTCGTCTCGCCCGACCGGCTGGACGGTGTGGACTGCTGCCTGCCCTCGGCGGCCAAAACGCAGGCGATCGGCACGGTGGTCCACCATCTCTCGGTCACCGGCGGGCACATCGTCCAGGGTTCGGCCCATACGGCGATCGACCCGGTTCTGCGCGACGGGCTGCGCCAGCCGTGGTCGTACTATCTGGCCCGGCCCGGCACGCTGGAACCGATCAACAAGGTGAACCTGGCCGACGTCGTGGACGGCTTCCTGGCCGGGGCGCCCCGGCCAGGCGTCCTGGATGTCGGTGCGATCAGCGCCCGCGCGATCGACCGGATCCAGAGCTCCAAGCTGCTGGACCGCAAGCGGCCCTTCCTCAGCAGCCGCGCCATGCTGCGCTGGGCGGCGGTTCCGGCGGCCGGCGGAGAGAACAGCGCCTCGTTCGTCATCGAGTCGCCCACCGCGCGGACCCTTCTGCTGCGGCTCGACCCCGAGTTGGCCGAGACGTTGCCGGTCGACGCCGTGCGGACGTTCTGCGAGACGCTCGCGCTGCACGACTGGCTGCTGACCACGATCCTGTCGCTGCTCGACCGGAGCCTCGAGACGCCGGGCAATCGGCCGCGGCTCGCCGCGAAGCTGCATCCGGCGGTCGAGTTCCTGATGCACCTCTGGATGCCCGAGGCGCGGGTCGATCCTGTCCTGTTGCCGCTGTGGGAAGCGGTGGATCACCGGTCGAGCCTGTCGAAGCAGTGGCGCACCTCGGTCGACCGCATCCGCGACCAGCTCAACCTGAGCACGATGGCGCTGCTCGAAGCATCGGTCGAGGCCGCCGAACGAGCCGTCGTGGTCGCCACGGAGACGACGGCCGCGCTCGAGCGGATCCGGCCGGGTTCACCGCCGGCCGCCGCCTGACGCTACCGGTCGGCCACGAAGAGATACTCGATGCGCTGCCACAGCTCGTCGGGAAGCACCAGGCCTTCCCGGGCGCCGCGGGCCTTCACCTGGTCGGTGACGACCTGTTCGACGTTCACCTGCTGCAGGATCGTACGCACGGCCTGCTCGACGGGCAGGAATCGGTTGCCCAGCACCGAGAACGTCGAGTAGGCGCTGAAGGCGTCGGCGTCGGCGTTGACCTGGACGATGGCCGGGAGGAGGTCCCAGTCGTCGGGCAACTGGTCGGCCAGGACCGGCGCCGCGACGACAGCCCCGTCGTATCTGATCAATCCGAGGCGCAGGAGTTGCCACACGGCAGCGAGGTAGGGGCAGGACCACTTGCGCTTGCCCTCACGGACGTCCCAGAGCTGGACGTCCACGAAGATCGAGTGGCTGTTCATCGCGCCGTTCTCGGTCGGCGGATCCCACTGCCGGGTGGTCGCCGACATGGCCTGGCCACTGGACGTGTCGGGGCTGCGCTGGCCGTTCGACAGCCAGCCGGTCACGGTGACCGGGGGCCGGACCCCGGTGCTGCCCGGAGCCGGATCGGGCACGATCCGATCGAGCACGAGGTCGGCCAGCGGCACCCCGTCGGCGACGGCGCAGCCCGATTCGCGGGCGATGTAGTCGATGGTCAGGCCCTGGGCGTCGGCCGCCTTGACAAGCTGGGGCAACACCTCGGCGGGCGAGCTGAACCGGGTGAAGTAGTCGTCCACCAGGAAACAGGTGCTGATCCGGGGCCGGCCCCTCGGCGTTCGCCGGCGCAGGATGCTCGTGGCCGCCTCGACCCACGGGCTGATCCGTTCGAAATAGCGCTCGAGCCCTTCCGGCCCCTCCTTGAACTCCTTGAGATAGAGGTGGCCGAGCTCGATCGAGAGGTGGGAGAGCGGGGTCGACGCCGCGCGCCGTTCCGCCACCGCCTCCTTGACGTCCACCGACCAGGGGTAACTCACTGCGGCTCCCAGGCTGAGTCGTCCACGATCCGCTTGGCCAAGGTTTCGAAGGCGGCTCTGGTGGACTCGTTCGCGATACCGCGCATGAGCACGTCGCTGTCCGAGATGAGCTGCTCGCGCCATTGCAGCACGGGGTCGAGGGGGATGCTGCCGAGCAGCAGGGATCGCCCGACCCGCAGCTGACCGGCCAGGTCTTTCAGGTAGGCGTCGCAGATGCGCAGCCAGGCCACCTGTTCCGGCTGGAGCCCGGCCAACTCGACCGAGTCGGGGTTCACGACGGCGGTGTGGACGAAGCGAAGGGCGTTCTTCAGCTCTCGCGCGCTGTGACCGAGCTCTTCGCCGGTGGTGAGGATGCCGCGCTCGCCGTACACGAGGCCGGAGGCGGCGATCACGTGCTGCCTGGTCCAACGGTGATAGATCAGCCAGCGGCTGCGCACCGCCTCCATCGACGGGTGGGCCGTGGCGGCGAGGACCAGTTCCAGCGCATGCGACCGGCCCGCGCTCAGGTCGACCAGGCACAGATCGAACTCTTCGTCGAGCCGCAGGAAGAGGTTGCAGCAGCGTTCGACCGTCTCGGCCGTGTGGCTGAACTCGCCGCTGGCGATGTCGCCCGGCATGAGCACCATGCGGCCCGCGCCGGCCGGCCGGCCGCGCAGCTCCCGGCGGTCGGACTCTTCCCAGATGTCCACCCGCTGCGGCGCACCCGTGATGCCCCGCAGATAGGCGTGCAGCCCGCCGACTTTCGTGCCGCGCTCCACCGAGCCCAGATCGAAGATGGCGCCCGACGTCGGCGAACCGAAGTCGAAGTCGAGGTAGCAGACGTCGTTACCCTGCAGAGCACTGCGGTATATGACGTTGCTGCTGGTCACCGAGCGGCCCGTGCCGCCCTTGTCGGAGGCTGCGAAGATCAGCATCAGGCCTCCGAGGAGGAGTCGCCGCGGGCCGCGTCGAGGCGGTCGAGTTCCCGGAGGATGTCGAGCGCCAACGCGGCCGAGGTGCCGGGCCGTTCGGTGCGGATCTCGCGGGCCCGGCGCAGCGTGATGTCGACCCGTTGCAGGATGTTGCGCAACCCGGGACCACCCTCGGCGCTGCCGTTGAGCAGCTCGCGGTCGTAGATCTGCTCGGCCTCGCGCAGCAGGTCGTCCGCGTAGTTCGCCAGGTCTTCGTTGCGGCTCGGCGGCTGGTCGAGCACCTTGGCCACGGTGACCAGCGCCTCGACCACACGCTCGGTGTAGTACCAGGAGGCCTTCTGGCCGGGCCGGGCCAAATCGGTGAACACCCGGGACGCGTCGTCCCAGAGCCCGGCGCCCTCACCCGACTGCAGCCGACGCCGAGCCAGGTGGTCCCAGACCTGGTCGCCCAGGTCGAGCAGGCGTGAGCGTTCCTCGGGGTCGCCGATCAGCGCGGCAACGTTGGCCGCGCGCAGCAGGAGCAGCGCCGCGAACTCCGGCACCGACCAGGCCAGCAGGGGCAGCTTCTCGTCGGTGTCGGCCGGTTCGTCACTGCCACCGAGGGCCAGCCGCACGCCGGGGTAGTGCATGACCAGGTTGGGGTCGTTCTCGACCGCGCGGCTCGTGATCCGGGCGCGTTCGGCCAGCGTGGCCAGCACGCGGCCGACCCGGGCGAGTTCGGTGTCGCTGCTGCGGACCTGTTCGAGGCCCTTCACCGCGAGGGCGGTCACCTGGAGGGTGAAGTAGTCGGACTGCTCGCCGTCGGTCGTCCGCCAGGGGATGTTCTCGAGCGGCCATTTTCCGCTTTCGCCGAAGGTGGCCACCGTCGCCCAGTAGGTGCGGGTCAGGTCGGACCGCAGTTGCAGAGCACGAGCCAGGCGCTGCTGCTCCTCGTTGAGCAGGCCCAGGATGCGAGTACGTTCGGAGAACAGGTTCTCGACCGCGTTGAGCGCGATGACCGTGAAGTAGAGATAGGGCTTGTCCTGGCCGACGCCGGGCGCCTGCTCGCCGATCTTCTCCACGGTGTCGATCTTCGGCGCGCCCCGGACCACGGTCCACGACCAGCCACATTCGAAGAGACGGTCCGGCAGCTCCAGGTCGTTGGTCTGGCCGGATCCGATCAGGACCTCGCGGAAACTGGCGATGGTCTGGCGGAGCCGCAGGTGCAGTTGATGGACCACGGCGCGCCGCGGCATGGCGTTCTGATTGACGGTGGTGCAGAGCCGGTCGCCCTCCGGCGAGTCGACCGCGAAGACGTTGACCGAGAAGCTCCGCAACAGGCCGACCATGGCCGCGCTGAGCCGCCGGCTGGCCGCCGCCTCGAGCTCGCCGATCGCCGCTCGCACGTCCTCCCGGTTTACCGATCGCCGGTAGACCCGGATGAAACCGAGGGTGGCCAGGGAAAGGGTGATCGAGAGGGCGTACGAGTCGACGATCGGGAGCGTCTGCAGCTCCGGCGGCGCCGTCTTGTCGAACTCCTCGCTCTCGTGGAGCTCGTAGTAGCCGCCGCCGGAGAAGACCGGCGTGTCGTTCTCGGTGTACCGGTCGAAATAGTCGTTCAGGATCCGGGTGACGATCCGGGGGATGTCGGTGGCGGTGCCCATCCGGCGCAGCGCGTGGACCATTCGCTCGGCCGTCTGATCGGGCCGGTCCAGATTGAACGCCTCGACCTGGGTGGCGGGAAGCAACAGGCAGAGCAACTGCTCGGCGTCGCTGATGGAGTTTCCGCCGAACTGCCCGCCGGAAATCCACTTACCGTCTTTCCAGGAAGCCCGTGCGGCAGCCTCCCAGATGTCCAACAACTGTTGCCGCGGCTGCACCCTCATAGCCTTGAACCCCGTCCACGACTTGGCTGCCGCAGCCGGGTGAACCCGGCAAACGGCCCGTTGGAGGCCATTGAGCGTAGCGTAGTGGACAGTCGCCCAACCGCCCCATAGCGCAAGCTTCCGGCGTTCCCGTAGTGCGCCGTGCATCCCCCATTCGGTGACCTTGAACGGTCGATTCCGACGGGCCGCCGGGTCGGCGGCCGCCGGTCACCCCGGACGGCAACAGCAGCGCAAATGAAGATTCGAACGAGATTTTTCCGGCGGCGTGGACCGGGTCCGGGTGGCGGCCGGAGCGCGACCAGCCGTGGGTAAATGCCGGGATGGTCCGGGTTCACTGCAGCGCGCATCAAGGTACGAATCGTCCGATGAGGTGACCCGCTCTGCGTGTCGGCCCGGCCGTGCCTCTCGCGACTCCAGCCGGACGTACTTCGCCTTCCCCGAGATCGCCGCGGCGGTCACCGAGGCCGAGTTGACTTCTACAGCCGAATAAAAGAAGGTTAGCCTCAGCTAGTTAGGGTTGGCTTACCTGAGGGGTCCGATGACCGCCATCTACCTGATCGGGCTTCGCGAGGGGCTCGAGATCACGCTGGTGGTCTCCATCCTGGTGGCGTTCCTGGTGAAGTCGGATCGCAGGCCGCTCCTGAAGTGGGTGTGGGCCGGTGTCGCGGTCGCCGCTGTGCTGTCGATCGGCTTCGCGGCGCTGCTCCAGTTCGGGGTCGCCCGGCTGTCGTTCACCCATCAGGAGCTGTTCGAGGCCATCGCGTCGTTCGTGGCCGTCACCTTCGTGACCTGGATGATCTTCTGGATGCGGCGGATGGCCCGGCACCTGGGCCGCGAGCTTCGGGGGCGGCTGGAGGAGGCGATCGGCCTGGGCCGGTGGGCCATCGTCGGCGTCGCGTTCCTGTCGGTGATCCGGGAGGGTCTCGAGACCTCGATCCTCTTCTACGCCGCCGCGCAGGAGACCACCGACAGTGTGCGTCCGCTCGTCGGCGTCTCGCTCGGCCTGCTGACCGCGGTGGTCCTGGGCTGGCTGCTCTATCTCAGCGCTCTGCGAATCAACCTCACCCGCTTCTTCACCTGGACCGGCGCGCTGCTGGTGCTGGTGGCGGCCGGGATTCTCAAGTACGGCGTCCACGACCTGCAGGAGGCCGGCATCCTGCCCGGGCTCAACAACACGGCGTTCGACATCAGCAGTTCCTGGCCGCCCGGGGCGTGGTACGCCGAGCTGCTCCGCGGCATGGTCAATTTCACGCCGGCGCCCACCGTCCTGGAGACCGTCGCGTGGCTCGCCTACGGCATCCCCGTTCTCGTGATCTTCCTCTGGCCGAGCCGGCCGAAACAGCTGGCGCCCTCCGGCCGCCCCGCGGAGCCGGCTCCGGCTCCCGCTGCTTCCTAGACACCACCCCCGGAACGAAGCACACCGGAACGAAGCACATAGGAGAGACCCTTGCGCACCCCCCGCCTGCTCGCTCTCGTCGCGGCCACCGCGGCGACCGTCCCGCTCGCCGCATGCGGTGGCGACGACGCCGGGTCCGAGGCCGCGTCGAGCGGCAAGATCACCGTGGCCGCCTCCGACACCGAGTGCACGGTCGCCTCGTCCCAGTCGGACGCGGGCACCGTCACGTTCGACATCGCCAACAAGGGCGACAAGGTCACCGAGTTCTACGTGTACGCCCCGGGCGACCGGGTGATGGGCGAGGTCGAGAACATCGCGCCCGGCCTGTCCCGCGAGCTCATCGTCGAGCTGGCCGCCGGCACGTACGAGACGGCCTGCAAGCCCGGCATGATCGGCAAGGGCATCCGGAACGCGTTCCAGGTCTCCGGCTCGGCCGCCCCGCTGACCGAGGACGCGAAGCTGGCCCAGGCCACCAAGGACTACCAGCGCTACGTCAAGAGCCAGACCGGCGCGCTGATCGAGCAGACCACCGCCTTCGTGAACGCGGTCAAGGGCGGCGACATCGAGAAGGCCAAGACGCTCTTCCCGATCGCCCGCACGTACTGGGAGCGCATCGAGCCGGTGGCGGAGAGCTTCGGCGACCTCGACCCGAAGATCGACGCGCGTGAGGCCGACCTGGCGCCGGGCGAGAAGTGGACCGGTTTCCACAAGATCGAGAAGGATCTGTGGGTCGCGAAGGACGTCAGCGAGTCCGGCCCGGCTGCCGACCAGCTGCTCGTCGACGTCCGGACGATCGTCGACCGGGCCAACACCGTGACGCTCTCCCCGGTGCAGCTCGCGAACGGCTCCAAGGGCCTGCTGGACGAGGTGGCCACCGGCAAGATCACCGGTGAGGAGGACGCCTTCTCGCACACCGACCTGTGGGACTTCGCGGCCAACGTCGAGGGCTCGCAGGCCGCGATCGCGGCGCTCCGCCCGGCCCTCGAGGAGAAGGACGCCGCCCTGGTCAAGACGCTCGACGGCCGGTTCGCCGCGGTCGAGGCAGCGCTCGAGAAGCACCGCGACGGGGACGGCTGGAAGCTGCACAACACGCTCAGCCAGGCCGATCTCAAGACGCTGAGCGACGAGATCAACGCGCTCTCCGAGCCGATCAGCAAGGTCGCCGCGCTGGTCGCCGGCAAGTGATCCGGGATGCAAGGCCCGGACCGGGCCCGGCATCCGCCGTACGCGGGAAGGGTTGAAAAATGCAGCGGCGCAAGGTGATCGGTTTGGCCGGCGCCGGCGTGGTGGGCGCCGCGACGGCCGGTGCTGTCGCTTGGCGGGCGACCGGCGGAGAAGCCGGGCCCGCGGCGCCGGCGCCGGACAGGATCTCGTTCTACGGCGAGCGGCAGGCGGGCATCATCACCCCCGCCCAGGACAGGCTGCACTTCGTCGCGTTCGACGTCATCACCAAGGACCGGGCCGCGCTCATCGACATGCTGGAGTCGTGGACGGCCGCGGCGGCGCGCATGGCCCAGGGGAAAGAGGCCGGCGCGCTGGGCGCGGTCGGTGGCCTGCCCGAGGCGCCGCCCGAGGACACCGGCGAGGCGCTCGGGCTGCCCGCTGCCGATCTCACCCTCACCATCGGCTTCGGCCCCGGCCTGTTCGACAACCGTTTCGGGCTGCGCGCCAGGAAACCCGCCGCGCTGGCCGACCTGCCGAAGTTCCCGGGCGACGCCCTCGACCCGGCCCTTTCGGGCGGCGACATCTGCGTTCAGGCCTGCGCCAACGACCCGCAGGTGGCGGTGCACGCCATCCGCAATCTCGCGCGCATCGGCATGGGTGTGGTGAGCGTCCGCTGGTCGCAGCTCGGCTTCGGGCGTACGTCGTCGACCTCGACCTCGCAGGCGACACCGCGCAACCTGTTCGGATTCAAGGACGGCACGGCCAATCTCAAGGCGGAGGAGACGGCGCTGCTCGATGATCATCTCTGGGTGCGTGCCGGCGACGGGCCCGACTGGATGACTGGAGGCTCCTACCTGGTCACGCGCAAGATCCGGATGCTGGTCGAGCCGTGGGACCGCACCTCGCTCCTGGAGCAGGAGACCATCTTCGGCCGGGACAAGGGCGAGGGCGCACCGCTGACCGGCAAGGGCGAGTTCGACGAACCCGATTTCGCGGTGCGGGGTGACGACAACGAGCCGGTGATAGCCACCACGGCACACGTTCGGCTGGCCCATCCGACGCAGAACGGCGGCGCCCGGATGCTGCGCCGCGGCTACAACTTCGTCGACGGCTCGGACGGTCTGGGCCGGCTCGACGCCGGACTGTTCTTCATCGCGTATCAACGGGATCCACGCCGTCAGTTCGTGCCGGTGCAGATGAGCCTGGCCCGGCAGGATCAACTGAACGAATACATCCGGCACGTATCGAGCGGCATCTTTGCCTGCCCGCCCGGCCTGCGGGCGGCGGACGACTTCTGGGGCCGCTCGCTGTTCGCATGATCCTCACAGGAAGCATCGATAGGGTTGAGCGGTGACGCCCACGGGGAGTGGCCGGCGGAGGCCCGGGCAGCTCGAGACCGAGATCATGACGGTGCTCGACTCCGCGTTGCGCCCGCTCACCCCGGGTGAGGTCCGTGACGCTCTCGATTCCGGCGGTGGGCTCTCCTACAGCACCGTTGTGACGACTCTCACGCGCCTGTTCGAGAAGGGTGCGGTGGCCCGGCATCGCGACGGAAGGGCCTTCCGGTACGGCGCTTTGAGCGCCCCGGCGGGCCTCGTCGCCGACCGAATGAGCCGTCTGATGGAGGTTGAACCCGACAGGGTGACGGTTTTACGCCGTTTCGTGAGCAATCTCAGCGCCGATGACGAGCGCCTGCTGCGTGAACTTCTGGATGAGGATCCTCCCGAAGGCTGAAACGCGCGGGTGACTCGCTTCCTGCGGGCATGCTGAAAACGGGATGCTGCCGGAAGCGAAGCAGTGGCAGCATGAACGCTTCTGTGCGCGCGTGGGGGTATCTGAGGCGCGCGGCCTGAGAAGGCAGAAACTGGGGGAGTTCTCTCGTGACCGACCAAACCGCCGCGCCACCGGCCAAGCTCGACGCCGCGGTGCTCAAAGTCGCCGGGGTGGTGGTGCTCGGGGCGATCATGTCGATCCTTGACATCACCGTCGTCAGCGTCGCCCTGCCCACGTTCCAGAGCGAGTTCGACGCGACGTACGCCGAGGTCGCCTGGACCATGACCGGGTACACCCTGGCGCTGGCCACGGTGATCCCGCTCAGCGGCTGGGCGGCCGACCGGTTCGGCACCAAACGGCTCTACATGATGGCCCTGCTGCTCTTCACGCTCGGCTCGGTGCTCTGCGCCACCGCCGGCTCCATCGAGCAACTGGTCACGTACCGCGTCATCCAGGGTCTCGGCGGCGGCATGCTCATGCCGATCGGCATGACGATCATGACCCGCGCGGCCGGCCCGGACCGGATCGGCCGGCTGATGGCCGTGCTGGGCGTTCCGATGCTGCTCGGCCCGATCGGCGGCCCGATCCTGGGCGGCTGGCTGATCGAGGTGGCGAGCTGGCACTGGGTGTTCCTGATCAACCTGCCGATCGGCGCGATCGCCCTGGTCTACGCGTACTTCGCGTTGCCCAAGGACGAGCCGCACCCCTCGGAGTCGTTCGACTTCATCGGCATGCTGATGCTGTCGCCGGGTCTGGCCCTGTTCCTGTTCGGCGTGTCGTCGCTGCCCGAGGAGGGCACGATCACCGCGACCAAGGTGTGGGCGACCATGCTGGTCGGCGCGCTGCTGGTGATCGGGTTCGTCCTCTACTCGTTCAAGCCGCAGCACCCGCTGCTCGACCTGCGCCTGCTGAAGAACCGGAACCTCAGCGTCGCGAGCCTCTCGCTGTTCGTTTTCGTGATCGCGTTCATGGGTGCCGGACTGCTGTTCCCCAGCTACTTCCTGCAGGTCCGCGGCGAGGGCACGCTCGAAGCCGGTCTGCTGATGGCCCCGCAGGGTATCGGCGCGGTGCTCACCATGCCGATCGCCGGCATGCTGGCCGACAAGATCCCGGTCGGGCGCACGGTGCCGTTCGCGATGGCCCTGATCGCCGTGGGATTCTTCGGCTTCACCCAGGTCGAGACGGACACGTCGTACCTGTTCCTGTGCGGCTCGCTGTTCGTGATGGGTCTGGGCATGGGCGGCACGATGATGCCGATCATGACTTCGGCGCTGCGGACGCTGCAGCCGGTCGAGGTGGCCCGCGGCTCCACGCTGGTCAACATCCTGCAGCAGATCGGCGGCTCGATCGGCACGGCGATCATGTCGGTGATCCTGACCAGCCGTCTCAACGGCTCGCCCGAGGTGCCCGGCCTGACCAACCCGCAGACGGGTGAGCCGATCACCGAGGCCGGCGCGGCGATCGCCACGCAGCAGGGAGCGCAGATCCCGCTGCCGCCCGAGATTCTGCAGCGCGGCCTCGAGTACGCGGCCGACTCGTTCGCGACCACGTTCTGGGTGGGCTTCGCGCTCGTGCTGGCGACGTTCATCCCGATCGCGTTCCTGCCGCGCAAGCGTCGTCCGGCCGGTACGCCGGGCGGAGAACCCGTCGCCGACGCGCCCATCATGATGCACTGATCTGTCCCGCTTCATTGCGCCCCGTCTCGCTTCCGGCGAGGCGGGGCGTTTGCGTATCGGTGGCCGTGAAAGTCATCCGTGGCCGTACAAAAGCGAACAATGACTATCGGACAAAACGATCGATCAGGGCCGGAACACCGGGCATTCACCTGCTGCAATGCCTTTTCGTTACCGCAACGAGCGGCCTTCGTCATGCGCGATCCATAGCCTCCGGCGAATCACCTTCTTCGGAGGAAAATCTTCCATGCATCGATATCTGCGCGGTGGTCCGCGCGCGGCGGCGCTTCGAGCAATCGGCGCTGCCGCCCTCGCGACCGTCGTCGGCGTGAGCCTGGCCGGACCGGCCGTGGCCGCCGAGCCGGGCGACCCGTTCATCAGCGAGATCCACTACGACAACGCCGGCACCGACAGCGGTGAGGCGATCGAGGTGCAGGCGCCGGCCGGCTTCGACCTGACCGGCTGGCAGATCGTCCTCTACAACGGCAGCGGCGGCGCGGGCTACAACACGGCCACGCTCAGCGGCGCCGTCCCGGCGGCGGGCGTGGTCGTCCGGACCTACCCGGCCAACGGCATCCAGAACGGCTCGCCCGACGGTGTCGCCCTGATCGAGCCGGACGGCTCGGTGGCCGAGTTCCTCAGCTACGAGGGCGTCCTGACCGCCACCGGCGGCCCGGCCAACGGCCTCACCAGCACCGACATCGGCGTCTCGGAGATCGACTCGACGCCGGTCGGGCACTCGCTGCAGAAGATCGACGGCAAGTGGCAGGCCCCCGCGGCCGCCTCCTTCGGTGCGCTGAACGCCGCCGTGCCGCCCGAGGAGCCGGAAGAGCCGGCCGACTGCACCATCGCCCCGACCCACACGATCGCTCAGGTGCAGGGCGCCGGCGCCGACACCCCCGTGGCCAACACCAAGGTCACTGTCGAGGGTGTCGTCACGGCCGACCACCGCACCGGTGGTTACAACGGCGTCTACGTGCAGACCGCGGGCACCGGCGGGGACCGGCCGGTCGCCGCGGGTACCGCCTCGGACGCGATCTTCGTCTTCTTCGGCGCCAATCAGCCGTCGGTGACGGTCGGCGATCGGGTGCGCGTCACCGGCACGGTCACCGAGTTCAACGGCCTCACCGAGATCACCACCACCGCCAAGGCGGACACCGCGGTCTGCGCGACCGGTGTGGCGCTGCCGGCCCCGGTGGCGCTGAGCCTGCCGCTGGACGACGCGGCCCGCGAGTCGGTCGAGTCGATGCTGGTGGCGCCGGTCGGCGCGTACACGGTCTCGGACGTCTACAACACCAACCGGTTCGGCGAGATCATCCTGGCCGCCGGCAACGAGCCCGCGCGGATCCCGACCGACCTGGCCCGCCCCGGCTCGGCCGAAGCCGGCCAGATCAAGGCGGCCAACAAGGCGCGCCGGATCCTGGTCGACGACGGCCGGACCACCAACCTCGCCACCGCGGGTCTGCCCCCGGCCTATCTGACCAAGGACAACCCGATCCGGGTCGGCGACGCCGTCGAGAAGTTCGGGCCGAGCGTGCTGAGCTTCGGCTTCAGCGAGTGGCGCCTGCAGCCCACCGATCCGGCGGCGCTCGGCACGACCTTCAAGGACAGCAACCCGCGCACGCCGGCCCCGGCGAACGTGGGCGGCGACGTGCGCGTCGCGAGTTTCAACGTGCTGAACTACTTCGTCCACTTCGGCGGCGAGGCCCGCGGCGCGGTCGACGCGGCCGCGCTGGCCAAGCAGCAGGCGAAGATCGTCTCGGCGATCAGCGCGCTGGACGCCGATGTGGTCGCGCTGATGGAGATCGAGAACTCGGTCCGCTTCGAGCCGGACGATCCTCAGGTGGCGCTGCGCACCCTGGTCGGCGCGCTTAATGCGGTAGACGGGGCGGGCACGTGGGACTACGTGCGCTCGCCGGCCGAACTGCCGTCGGCCGAGCAGCAGGACTTCATCACCACGGCGATCATCTTCAAGCCGGCTGCGGTGACGCCGAAGGGCGCCTCGCGCTCGGTCAGCGACGAGTCGGTGTGGTCGAACGCCCGCGAGCCGATCGCGCAGACCTTCACGGCCGGTCCGGCCACGTTCACCGTGGTCGCCAACCACCTCAAGTCCAAGAGCGCGTCGATCCCACCGACCGGCGACAACGTGGACACCGGGGACGGGCAGGGTCCGTACAACGGTGACCGCAAGCGGCAGGCGGCCGCGCTGGCCACCTTCGTCAAGTCCCTCGGGACCTCCGATGTGCTCCTCCTGGGCGACTTCAACGCGTACAGCCAGGAAGACCCGATCCAGGTGCTGGCCGACGCCGGCTACACCAACGTGGCCGACGCCGACCAGTCGTCGTACGTCTTCGGCGGCGAGTCCGGCTCACTCGACCACGCGCTGGCCTCGGCCTCGCTCGCCGCGCGGGTGACCGGCGTCGACGTCTGGAACATCAACTCGGTCGAGTCGTTCGCGTACGAGTACGACGGCTACGCGCCGTTCTACTCCGACGGCCCGTACCGGGCCAGCGACCACGACCCGGTCGTGGTCGGGCTCGACACCGGCGCGAATGCGCCGGTCGACCTGCAGCTGCTCAGCATCAACGACTTCCACGGCCGGATCGAGCAGCCGTCGGCCGGCAACGGCGGCGCGGCCCAACTGGTCGGCATGGTCGACGAGCTGCGCAAGGCCAACCCCAACACGGCGTGGATCTCAGCCGGCGACAACATCGGCGCGTCCACGTTCATCTCGGCCATCGACGGCGACAACCCGACGATCGACGCGCTGAACGCCGGCGGCCTGGCCGTCTCGGCGGTCGGCAACCACGAGTTCGACAAGGGCCTGGCCGACCTGCAGGGCCGCGTCTCGGACCGGGCCGAGTTCCCGTTCCTGGCGGCCAACGTCTACAAGGACGGTGAGCGGGTGCTGCCCGGCTACAGCGTGCAGACGCTGGGCGGGGTCAAGGTCGGCTACATCGGCGTGGTCACCGAGCAGACCGCGTCGCTGGTCAGCCCGGACGGCATCGTCGGGGTCCAGTTCCGCGACCCGGTGGCCGAGGCGAACACCCTGGCCGCGCAGCTCTCCGACGGCAACCAGGCCAACGGCGAGGCGGACGTGCTCGTGCTGCTGGCCCACGAGGGCGCGGCGACCGAGAACATCGGCTCGGCGGCGGCGCTGCAGGCCGACCCCGTGTTCGGCGAGTTCACCCGGGTCAGCGCCGAGATCGACGCGATCTTCAGCGGTCACACCCACCAGCCGTACGCGTTCCAGGTTCCGGTGCCCGGCACCGACCGCACCCGCCCGGTGATCCAGGCCGAGGACTACGGCCTGCGCCTGGGCCAAGCGGTGCTCACGTACGACCCGGCCACCAAGTCGGTGACCGGCTCGACCGCCGAACTGCTCGACGTCAAGGGCTATCCGGCGAACGCCGCGGTCGCCGACATCGTGGCCAAGGCCAAGGTGACCGCGGACGAACTGGGCAAGCAGCCGCTCGGCAAGATCACGGCGGACATCAAGCGGGCCTACACGGCCGCCGGCGCCGAGGACCGGGGCGCCGAGTCGGTGCTCGGCAACTTCATCGCCGACGTCCAGCTCGACCAGACCAGCGCGCCCGGTCGCGGCGGCGCGCAGATCGCCTTCATGAACCCGGGCGGTCTGCGGGCCGACCTGCTCTACGGCGCTGACGGCACGGTCACCTACGCCAACGCCTTCTCGGTGCAGCCGTTCGCCAACGACGTCGTCACCCAGACGCTCACCGGCGCGCAGATCAAGCAGGTGCTCGAGGAGCAGTGGCAGCCGGACGGCGCGTCCCGCCCGGTGCTGCACCTCGGCGTGTCCAAGGGGCTGACCTACTCGTACGACGTGAACCAGCCCCGCGGCTCGCGGATCATCGCGTCCACGCTGCGCCTCAACGGCGCCGTGGTGGACCCGGCCGGCAGCTACCGTGTCACGTCGAACTCGTTCCTGGCCGCCGGCGGCGACAACTTCGTCACGCTCGGACAGGGCACCAACCAGGTCACCACCGGCGACAACGACCTGACGATGCTGGTCGACTACTTCGCCGCCAACTCCCCGATCACCGCCGACCCGGCCCCGCGCAGCACGCCGGGCGTCGAGGACAGCACGCCGCCGACCGGCACGTTCAAGCTCGGCGCGGCGACGCTGTGGCCGGGGCAGTCGGTGACGCTGACCCAGGTCGCGGTGGCCGACGACGTGGCCGAGCGGGTCGTCAACTGGGGCGACGGAACGTCGTCGGTGCTGGATGCGACCACAGCGACCCACACGTACGCCGCGACCGGCACCTACACCGTGTCGGTGCAGTTGACGGACAAGGCCGGCAACACCGCCGCGGCCGCCTTCGAGGGCTCGCCGCAGGTGAAGGTGGTGGCGCAGCCCGGCAGATACCTGCTCGAGCCGCGCTCGATCTGGGCCGGCCAGTTCGCGGTGCTGGCAGTGAGCAAGGTGGACGGCGCCAGCAAGATCGTCGTGGACTGGGGTGACGGCGCGTCCGCCACCATGTCGGCGAACGGCGCGCTGGTCGCCCACACCTACACCCGGGCCGGCACGTTCGCGGTCAAGGTCACCCCGCACAACGCCGCGGGCGCGGGCCGGGCCGTCACGGTTGGTTCGGTGAAGGTCACTGCCGACACGGTGGCGCCGGTCGTCCTGCTCGACGTGCCGGGCAACCCGGCGGCGGCGTCCTCGTGGCGCTCGGTGTCGGGCTTCGCGGCCGACAAGGGTCTGGGCGTGGCCAAGGCCCAGGCGTCCCTGATCCAGGAGCGCTCGGGCAAGTGGCACTTCTACGACGGCAGCAAGTGGGTCAAGGCGTCCGCGCAGTCCGAGGCCGCCGCCAAGGCCAAGGTGCTGACCGATACGCCGTCTCTGCTGCTCGGCCACTGGAGCATTCCAGTGAAGGGCGTCGAGAAGGGCACCCTGAAGGTCACCTACTCGGCGACCGACCGGGCGGGTAACACCGCCGAGGCCAAGACCTACACGGTCAAGGTCACCCGGTAGCACCCGTGGGAAGCCCCCGTCTCCGGTTCGGAGGCGGGGGCTTCTCCGTCAGGAATCGAGCGCGGACAGCGTGGCGAGCAGCCGGTCGACCTCCTCGGCCGTGTTGTAGACGTGCAAGCTCACCCGTACGGACGAGGTCTTCTCACCGTCCGTGCCCTGGCAGTGGCCGTCGGCCCGCACGAGCAGGCCCTCCGCGGCCAGGATGAAGCCGAGGTCGTTGGAGCCGATCTCGCGGTGCCGGAACGTGACGATCCCGTGGCGCCGCTGCACCGTCGATTCCGCGGTCAGGCTGTCCTGGCAACCGAGCACCTCGTAGCTCCGCAGAGTGGCGAGCCCCGCCGTCAGCCGGGCGCCCAGCGCGACGATCGACGACGAGATGCGCGACAGGCCCACGGACGAGAGCCAGTCCATGGCTGCGGCGAGGCTCACGATTCCGGCCGTGTTCGGGGTGCCGCTCCAGCCGGCGGGAGCGAACGTGGGGCCGCGCCGGTTGCGGGCCCACACCGCACCGATGCCGGGCAGCGCCATCGCCTTGTGACCCGAGAAGACCACGAAGTCCACATCGAGGTCGCGTACCGAAAGGGGCAGGTGGCCGAAGCTCTGCGCGGCGTCCAGGCAGATCGGGATGTCGGGGCCGGCCGCCGCGCGCAGGCGGTGCACGTTCATGTCGTTGCCGTAGACGTGGTGCACGTGGGTGGCGGCGATCAGCCGGGTGCGTGGGCCGACGGGGAGGCGCGCCACGTCGTAGTCCTGCGCCGAGTCGTACGGCATCGGCCGCACCACGACGTGCGTGCCCTGACGCCGCAGCAGTTCGGCGGCGTCCAACCACGGCACGAGGTTGGCGCTGTGGTCGGCGAACGGCACGATGATCTCGTCGCCGTCGCGCAGCACCGTGGGCAGCCAGTCGAGCGCGACGGTCCGCAGCCCCTCGCTGGTGCCGCTGACGAAGTGCACGCCCGACGTCTCCGGCGACGGGTCGTCGAGGAATCGGCGCAGCTGGTCGCCGGCCTGCCCGATGCGGGTGGTGGTGCGGTTGGCCCAGGGGTAGGTGCCGCGCGCGACGTTGGCGTTCTCGCTGGTCAGATAGGTCATCACCGCGTCCAGTACGGCCTGCGGCTTCTGCGCGGTGGCGGCGCTGTCGAGGTAGGCGACGCCCGGACTGTCCACCAGCTGGGGAAACTGTGAGCGCACGTCGAGGTCGAGGGCGGCAGTCATCAGTCACGCACCAGCCGCGCGCCGGCGTCGCGCCAGGCGATGACGCCGCCGGCCAGCGACCGCACCGAGGGATGACCCATCCTGGTCAGCAGCGCGGCATACCGGGCCGACTTCTCGCCGACCGGGCACACCAGCAGCACCGGCTGCCGGCGGCTGAACGGCAGTCCACCGTGGAGCAGCTCGGCGAACAGCTCGTCGACGATGTTGATCGAGCCGTCGATGTGCAGGGCCTGGAACGCGTACGGACTGCGCAGGTCGACGACCAGGCCGGGCCACCGCTGCGCCTCCTCGACGTCGATCGTCGGGGCCGCCACGACCTCGGCCTCGTCCAGCAGGCGGGTGTCGTTCCTCCGTGGCGGCCGGCCGAACAGGGCGGGCCGCCGTTCCCGCAGGTAGGAGAGGTAGCTCTCGACCCGGTCGCAGACGATGAAGACCGCTGTCCGGCGCTCGGTGAGCGAGTCGTCGAGCGTACGCAGGTGACGGACGGCGCCGTGGAAGGCGCCGCCACCGGTGGGCCCGGCCGGCGTGCCGCAGCGACGCACGAGGGTCAACAGTCCGTCGATGGCGTCGTCGGCCGTGATGGTCTCGATGCTGTCGTAGACGTCCGGCTCGAACAGCCCGACCTCGTGCACCTCGTCGATGGTCCGGATGCCGGGGATGAAGTCGCTCTTGGCCGCGACGAGCCCGATGACCCGCACGTCGGGGTCGTGCTGCCGCAGGGCTCGGGCCACCCCGGTCGACGACCCGGCCGTGCCGACGCAGGCGATGAAGTAGTCGGGCGCCTGACCGTCGAGGTCCTTGATGATCTCGGGCCCGGTGCCGTGCAGGTGGGCCTCGACGTTGCGCTCGTTGAAGTACTGATCGGTGTGCACATATCCGCTGCCGTTGCTGGTCAGCGTGCGGTGCATGCGCGACAGCGGGTCCTCGGTGTCGCTCGGGTCGAGGCATTCGGCCTGGCCCGGCAGCTCGTCGATCTCGGCGCCGAGCAGCAGCAGAAGGTCCTTCACCTCGGGGACCTTCATCCGGTTGGTGACGCTCTTGAAACGCAGCCCGTGCATCCCGGCGATCATGGCGAGGGCCTTGGCCGTGTTGCCGCTCGAGAGCTCGACCACTGTGTCGCCCCGCTCGGCCGCGCCGGCCAGCAGCGGGCGGGCCATCTGCCAGGCCGCGCGGTCCTTGAGGGAGCCGAACGGGTTGAGCAGCTCCATCTTGGCGTACAGGTCGATGTTGCGCAGGCCGTGCACGTCCGGGTCGATGCGGACCAGTGGGGTGTTGCCGATCGCCTCGGTCATGTCGTCGTATCTCATGCTGCCTCCGCGCGCTCGGGGACGGGCCAGTACTGCTCGTCGAGGCACCAGCTCCACCGGCCGCCGGTGCGGAAGAGCGCGACCTTGCGGCCGATCGGCTGATGCAGGGCGCGGGTGGCGCTGAAGTCCATGAAGTAGCCGGCCGTGTTGACGAAGGCGAGCAGGTCGCCGGGCCGGGGCCGCACGGGCAGGACCACCTTGCGCCGCGTGATCAGGTCGGACTCCAGGCACAGGTTGCCGAGCAGGAAGACCTCCGCCGGCCCGGCAAAGCCGGCGGAGTCCTGCGGGATGACGATCGGATCCATCAGAACCCCGTGTTCCTCGAGGCTCACATCCCGCGAGTTCATCTCGAGCCGTACGAGAGTGTCCGGCCCGTCCCGCACCTCGAGCACCCGGGCCAGCACCAGACCGCACTGATCGAGGAGCGCCCGCCCGGGCTCGATGTCGAGGTCGGTCATGCTGTCGAGCAGCAGCGTGCCGAGCGGCCGGCGTTGCTCGGGCGCGGTGGCCGCCAGCAGTTGGCTCAGGTAGCCCGGCCCGGAAACCGGCCTGTGGGCGGGGTAGAGCCCGAGCGACCCGCGCAGCGTGCCGGCCTCGTTGCGCAGCCCGTAGCCGTGCCCGTTCCAGGTCAGCGGGGGCCGCCGCCCGAGCACGGCCTGAGCCAGCTCGGACGTGTATCGCGCCCACTGCTCCCCGTCGTCCAGGTAGTTCACGCCGAAGCCGCCGCCGATGTCGATCGACCAGGCCGGCGCGTCCCGGCGGCGGCACTCGTCGAGCGCGGCCAGGCAGCCCTCCAGCGCGATCGCCTTCTCGGCCACGCCGATGGTGTCCAGGTGGTACGCCACCCCGGACAGCTCCAGCTGGTCGGCGTGCTTGTCGATGCGATCGAGCGTCTCGGGCAGCAGCCCGGCCGGCACCCCGAAGCGGCTGCGGCGACTGACCATGTGCACGCCGCGGGAGGCGAACTCGGCCAGGCGCACCATGACGCGTACGCGGGGTAATCGGCCCGCCGCGACCAGGCCGGCCAGTTCGCTCAGTTCGTCGAGTGAGTCGGCATTCACGGTGATGCCGGTGCGTGCGGCCAGCCAGAGGAACTCGCGGTTCTTCGGCCCGGTGGCCATGATGCGGCCGGGGCCGAACCCGGCGCCGAGCGCGTGCTGCAACTCGCCCAGCGAGGCGACGTCCACCCCGGCCTCGGTGGTGGCCAGGTGGCGGAGCAGGGCCGAGGAGCGGTTCGCCTTGTGCGCGAAATAGATCTGGCCGCGCAGCCGGTGCTGCCGATAGACCGCCCGGAAAGCCGCCACATTGGCGTCCAGCGCCTCGGGCAGAACGATGTTGAGCGGGGAACCGAGACCGTCCGTCAGTTGTCGCAGGAGTGCGGGACCGGCGAGCACCGATTGGATGACCGGGTCAATTTTCGGGGTCAGCAGGAGCGGGTCTGAATCAGGCACAGTACGACTCCCCGGATGGCCGTTTGAGCAGGTCAGTTCGGCAGGGTCGACAAAGCCAAATCTCGTCGCTGAGATGCGTTTCCTCAACGTAACCGATGGCCGGACGGCCCGCCAGGGGGAATCAATTCATTCAACGGTTCGCCGCTATACGTCACTTCAATTGTGCACATGCGCATTCATTCATGAATGCCGGAAGAGATCGTCGGCATCGGTTCAGGTGGATGTTGCCCACCCGCCGCGCGTGCCACCGAGCCCGGCCCACGACCGGCGCGTCGCCGAATGAAACTGGGCGGGTCGCTGACTTCAGCGGCCCGCCCAGCGGCGTTTCCTGAGGTCAGCTGCCGATCGGGCCGCCGTCGAGGCGCCACGAGACCACCACGGCCGGCTTGGCGTAGTCGCCGTCGGGCCAGGTGGAGACGGGCTTGTCGACGGTGGCGCCGGAGATCTCGCCGGGGTGCTGCACCGCGACGAAGACCGAGCGGTCGTCGCCGGTGATGAACGGGCCGCAGGTCTCGGCGCCGCGCGGCACGGTGAGGAACTGCCGCAGGTGGCCGCGCTCGGAGCCCTCGATCGGAGTCGCGAACAGGCCGTCGTTGGTGCCCAGGGCGTTGCCGTCGGTCGAGATCCAGAGGTTCCCGGCGCTGTCGAAGGCGACGTTGTCGGGGCACGAGATCGGCGAGACGGCCGTCTTGTCGTACCCGCCGAAGTAGGTGTCGGCGGCGGCCGGGTCGCCGCACACGATCGGCAGGGTCCAGGTGAAGGACTCGCCGGTGTGGTCGCCCTTGTCCTCGGTGATCTCGAAGATGTGGCCGTGCTTGTTGGCGCTGCGCGGGTTGGCCTCGTCCACGCCCGGGTTCGTGCCGACGGCCCGGTTGGTGTTGTTGGTCATCGCCGCGTAGATCTTGCCGGTGCGAAGGCTGGGCTGGACGTCCTCGGGACGGTCCATCTTGGTCGCCTTGACGGCGTCGCCGGCCAGCCGGGTCCAGGTGAGGATGTCGGCCACGGTCATGCCGGGAACGAACGACTTGTTCCCCGAGACCAGCTTGATCCACTTGCCGGTGCCGTCGAAGGCGCCGTCGGACGGGAGCTTGCCGGTGCCGTCGATCTCGGCCGCCGGGCTGTCGCCGGTCACCTGGGCGACGTACAGCGTGCCCGACTCGAGCAGGGTCAGGTTGTGCCGGCGGTCGCCCGGGCGGTACTTCTTCTCCGACACGAACTTGTAGAGGTAGTCGAAGCGCTCGTCGTCTCCCATGTACGCGACGACGTGCCCGCTCCTGGCGACGATGACGTTGGCGCCCTCGTGCTTGAAGCGGCCCATCGCGGTGTGCTTGCGCGGCGGGGCGTCGGGGTCGAACGGGTCGACCTCGACGATCCAGCCGAAGCGGTTGGCCTCGTGGGGGTGCTTGGCCAGGTCGAACCGCTCCTGGGCGCGGTCCCACTTGCGCGAGCCGCTCGGGTAGCGGGCCGTGGTCGTGATGCCGTAGCGGTTCAGCTTCGGCTTGTCGGCCTCGGGAACGGCGTCGCCGCCGACGAAGTACTGGTTGAAGTTCTCTTCGCCCGACAGCACGGTGCCCCACGGGGTGACGCCACCGGCGCAGTTGTTGAGCGTGCCGATGACCCATTGACCCCGGGGGTCGGCCACGGTCTTCACCGCGGCCGTGCCGGCCGCCGGGCCGGTCAGCTTGAACACCGTCTCGAGCGCGGTGATGCGCTTGTTGTAGGGCAGCCGCTTGGAGCGTACGGGCGTCCACTGCCCAGTCCGGCCGGCGCGTTCGATCTCGACCACCGACAGGCCGTGCGCCGCCATCGCGACCTTGATCTGCTCCACGGTGAGCGCGTCCAGGCTGGTGAAGCCCGGGAACATCAGCTCCTCGTTGGTGTACTCGTGGTTGACCACCAGCAGCGCGCGGTCGCCCGAGTGGCCGAACGGCAGCACCCCGACGAAGTCGTTGTTGTAGCCGAACTGCTGCGACTGGCGCTTGGCAGTCTGCCTGCCCAGGTCGAACTCGGGGGCGCCGGCCACCACCGGGTCGCCCCAGCGGATCACGACGGCCGAGTCGTAGCCGTTGGGCACGACCAGGTTGTCGAGGGTGTTGGGCGGGATCGCCTTGAAGCTGATCTTGCCAGCCTTGCCCGTCGGCTTGGGGGCCGTCGCCGGCACCGGTGCGGCGGCTGCCGGGACCGCCGCAGCGGCGGAAGCGCCACCCACTCCGAGAACCAGGGCACCGGCCGCGCCGGCCCGCATCACGCCGCGCCGGCTCATCGACGCGTTGACGACATCACCGAGGTACGGGTTGTCCGACGTGTTGGGCGCCGGGTGGTCGCAGGCGTTGCCGCAGCGGTAGAGACAGGTCATGGCATCCCGTGAGCCACCACTGTGGCCCAGCAGGGGTAGAAGTCGACGCATCGGCTCTCCTTGATTGTCCAGGCCGCACCCATGGTGGGCTGCCCGAACGCTAGGAGAGTCGTTGCGTGGTGAACTACCGGCTGCCGGTGAACGGAGGGTAAATGCTCTAGCTGCCGATCCGTCCGCCGTCGAGCCGCCAGGTCACCACGACCGCCGGTTTGGCGTAGTCGCCGTCGGGCCAGGTCGAGGCCGGGTTGTCGACGGTGGCCCCGGTCATCTCGCCCGGGTGCTGCACGGCGACCAGCACCGACCGGTCGTCGGCGGTGATGAACGGCCCGCACGTCTCGGCGCCCGGCGGCACGGTCAGGAACTGCTTGAGGTGACCTCGCTCGGGGCCTTCGATCGCGGTCGCGAAGAGGCCGTCGTTGCTGCCCAGCTGGTTGCCGTCGGTCGAGATCCAGAGGTTGCCGGAGCTGTCGAAGGCGACGTTGTCGGGGCACGAGATCGGCGACACCTTGGTCTTGTCGTAGCCCGCGAAGTAGGTGGCCGGGTCGTTCGGGTCGCCGCAGACGATCGGCAGCGACCAGGTGAAGGTCTCGCCGGTGTGGTCGCCCCGATCCTCGACGATCTCGAAGATCTGGCCGTGCTTGTTGGCCACGCGCGGGTTGGCCTCGTCGACACCGGGATAGGTGCCGACGCCCCGGTTGGTGTTGTTGGTCAGCGCCGCATAGATCTTGCCGCTCTGCAGGCTGGGCTCGACGTCCTCGGGCCGGTCCATCTTGGTCGCGCCGACCTTGTCGCCGGCCTCCCGGGTGAAGGTGAGCACCTCGACGGCGGTCATGCCGGGCACGAACGAGGTGGTCCCGGAGACGAGCTTGATCCATCTGCCCGTACCGTCGAAGGCGCCGTCGGACGGCAGCCGGCCGGTGCCGTCGATCTCGGCGGGCGGGCTGTCGCCGCTGAGCTTCGCGACGTAGAGCGTGCCCGACTCGAGCAGGGTCAGGTTGTGCCGGCGATCGCCCGGGCGGTACCGCTTGTCGGAGACGAACTTGTAGAGGTACTCGAACCGCTCGTCGTCGCCCATATACGCCGCGACCTGGCCGTTCCTGGCCACGATGACGTTCGCGCCCTCGTGCTTGAAGCGGCCCATCGCGGTGTGCTTGCGCGGCAGCGCGCCGGGCTCGAGCGGATCGACCTCGACGATCCAGCCGAAGCGGTTGGCCTCGTGGGGGTGCTTGGCGAGGTCGAAGCGTTCCTGCGCCCGCTCCCAGCGCCGCGACCCGCTCGGGTAGCGCGCGGTGGTGAGGATGCCGTAGCGGTTGAGCCGGGCCTTGTCGGCCTCGGGCACGGCGTCGCCACCGACGAAGTACTGGTTGAAGTTCTCCTCACCGGACAACGCCGTACCCCAGGGGGTGAGCCCGCCCGCGCAGTTGTTCAGCGTCCCGATGATGGTTGTGCCTCTGGGGTCGGCCACCGTACGCAGGAAGGCCGATCCGGCGGCGGGGCCGTCCGCCCGGAACGGCGTCGCCAGCATGGTCAGCCGCTTGTTGTAGGGCAACCGCTTGCCCCGCACGGCCTGCCACTGGCCGGTGCGCCCGACCCGCTCGATCTCCACCACCGACATGCCGTGGGCGGCCATCGCGGCCCGCACCTGTTCGACCGGCAGTGCCTCGTGCGTGGTGAACCCGGGGAACATCAGCTCCTCGTTCGTGTACTCGTGGTTGGACACGAGCAGGGCGCGGCGGTCGCTGCCGGGAATCGGCACCACGCACAGGAAGTCGTTGTTGTAGCCGAACTGCTTCGACTGCGTCTCGCCGGTCTGGTGGTCGAGATCGAACGCGGGCGCGCCGGGCACCATCGGATCGCCCCAGCGGATCACCAGCGCGTGGTCGTAGCCGTTGGGGACGAGCACCGCGTCGATCTCGTTGGGCGGGATCGGTTTGAAGGTGAGCGCGGACCCGCCCTTGGGCGGCGCCGGTGCCGGCGCCGCGGACGGCGCGGCGCCTGCCGGGACCGCCGAGCCACCCACTCCCAGCACCAGGGCGCCTGCCCCACCTGCGGCGAACAGCCCGCGCCGGCTCACGGCGGCATTGACGATGTCGCCGAAGTACGCGTTGCCGGACTGGTTGGGCGCCGGGTGGTCGCAGGCGTTGCCGCACCGGTAGAGACAGGTCATCGCGTCGCGTCCGCCGCTGTGGCGGCCGAGCAGCGGTAACAGTCGGCGTTCGGGCTCGGGCATCGTTGACCTCCATCGACATTGATGAACATCAGGTAAACACGAAACGATGATCAACTGTCTCGTATCCGGGTCCTGAAAAACGTGCGTTAAGCCGTCAACAACCCGTATGCGGATCTTCCGGCGAGCGGCGAGGGGCTACCGGTTCGCCCCGTGAAAGTCATCGACCGTCCATCTGTGCTGGATACAGAGGGGTCATGAGCTTCTCCATCGAGAGGGACACCGACCGCACGGGTAAGACGACCTACCTGCTGCTCGGTGGCGCCTTCGACCGCACGGCGCACCGTGACCTGCGGCGGGCACTCCGGGACGCCTTCGCCCGCACCCGCCGGGGCCGGGTCGTCCTCGACGTCGCCGGGGTCGGTGACATCAGCAGCGAGTGCGTCGAGGTGTTGCTGACCGGCTACACCACCGCACTGCGGGGCGGCTACGGCTTCGAGGTGACCAATGCCCGCGGCCCGGTGCAACTGCTGCTCGAGGCGACGCGGCTCAGCCCTCGCCGCGACGACGAGACCCTCTACGCCCCGGTCTGGCTGTCAGGCAGCGCGGCCGACGTCTCGTAGCCGGTGGGTGGCCACGCCGGCGGCGCTGAGACGGTCGGCGATCGACACGGACGTGTGGTCGAGGAACACCGCGACGTGGTGGTCATCGCCGAGATGGCAGGCGGCGGCCAGCGTGCCCAGGTTGATCGGGTCGACGTCGTGCACGTCCTGCAGGTCGAGGACCAGGCGCAGCGGTCGCAGGTGGCGGAGCGCGTAGACCAGCGTACGGCGCAATTCGACCGCGTCGTCGGCCCCGAGCACGCCGTGGGGCTGGATGACGAGCGTGCCGTCGGGGGTGGTTTCAACGTCGACCGTAGACGCGGTCATCGCGTGCACCTTCCGTTACCCGCTGTTCTCCGGGGTGTCAGGTTAGGGCTTCGCCCACGGGACCGTCGACTGCTCCGAAGAAGAATTCACCAGGTCACGACAAGGTCACGTTCATCCCGGCGACTGGCCGGCCCGGACCAGGCCGGACTCGTACGCGAAGACGACCGCCTGCACCCGGTCCCGCAGCCCCAGCTTCATCAGGACGCGGGCGACATGGGTCTTCACGGTGGCCTCGCCCACGACCAGCGCGGCCGCGATCTCGGCGTTCGAGAGGCCGCGGGCCACCAGGCGCAGCACCTCGGCCTCGCGCGGGGTGAGGCCGGCCAGCACAGCCGGCGGCTGCGGATCGGGCTGGCCGGCGAAGGCGCAGATCACCCGCGTGGTGACGGCCGGGTCGAGCAGCGCCTCGCCCGCCGCGACGACCCGGATCGCGGTGATCAGGTGCTCCGGCGACGACACCTTGAGCAGGAACCCGCTCGCGCCCGCGCGCAGCGCCCGGTAGAGGTTCTCGTCGGTGTCGAACGTCGTAAGCATGATCACCCGGGGCGGGTGCGGGCCGTCGAGCAGCGTGCCCGTCGCGGCCAGCCCGTCCTGTCGCGGCATGGCTATGTCCATCAGCACGACGTCCGGCCGCAGGCGCCGGGCCACCGTCACCGCCTCGGCGCCGTCACCGGCCTCACCCACGACGAGCATGTCGGGCTCGGTCTCGATCACCATGCGCAGGCCGGCCCGGATCATCCGCTGGTCGTCGGCGATCACCACGGAGATCGTCATCGGAGCACCGCCACCGGCAGGGGCAGCCGGGCCCGTACGGCGAAACCGCCCTTGTCCCGCGGCCCGGCGGTGAGCTCGCCGCCGAAAAGGGTGGCCCGTTCCCGCATCCCGATCAGCCCCTGACCGCCGGCGCCCACGATCACCGGCCGGCCGTCGTTGACCACCTCGAGGTGCAGGCCGTCGCTCTCGACGCCGACCGTCACCTCGACCCGCGCCGGGCCGGCGTGCCGCAGCACGTTCGTGAGAGCCTCCTGCACGATCCGGTACGCGGAGAGGTCGATCGCCGGCGGCACCGGATGTTTCTGCTGGCGCAGGGTCACGGTCAAGCCGGCCTCCCGCACCTGCGCGATCAACTCGTCGAGGCGGTCGAGGCCGACCGGGGACTGCGTGGCGTCCGCCCCTTGGCCGCGCAGCAAGCCGAGCGTACGGCGTAGTTCGCCCACCGCGTCCCGGCCCGACGACTCGATGCCGCGCAGCAGTTCGCTGTCGACCGGCAGACCCGCGTCCAGCCGGCGTCGTACGGCGCCGGCCTGCACCACCATCACGGTCACGCTGTGCGCCACCATGTCGTGGAGCTCGCGCGCGATGCGGACCCGCTCCTCCAGGATGGCCTCGCGGGCCTGCTGCGCACGGAAGGCGGCGGTGCGCCGGGCCTGCACGGAGAGCGTCACACCCAGCACGTACGGGGCCAGCGGGAAGAACAACGCGGCCATGGGATCACCGGGGTCGTTGGCCAGGTAGACGACGAACGTGGCCACGACCAGACCCGCGCCGATCAACCCGCGCCGCTCGACGCCGTGCGGAGGCACGTGCCGGCCCACCGTGTAGATCACGATCATCGTGCCGACCAGCTGCCACAGCCGGAAGTTGACGGTCTGCTCGCCGGCGATGACAGCCGGGCTGTAGAAGACGGACGCCGGTTCCACCACGTGCGGAGCCATGGCCAGCAGCGGCACGAACCGGCGGAAAAGCACGGTGGCCGCCGACAGGGCCAGCACCAGCGGCCACCAGCGGCCCGGCATGGCGATCAGGTATTCCTCGGTCAGCGCGAAGAGCACGAAGCCGCCGGTCAGCGCCAGGTCGGTGGGTCGCAGCCGCATGCGCCGACGGTACGGCCCGCCGGCCCGGCGCCGAACCCGTCCTGAGGATGACGGGCCCTCCGCCGCGCGGCGGATTCGAGATCACTCCGCGTACGGGTTACCGCCGGGTTCCGGCTCCCTAGCGTCGTCGGCGTTGTCAATCGAGCAGGGAGATGATCATGTGGCGGAAGGTGGCTGCGGCCAGCCTGGTGCTGGCGCCGGTGGCGCTGGCGGTGTCGACCGGAATCGATCCGGCGCTGGGTGACGATCAGGGGTACGGGGTCTATCGCCGGCACCCGGAGGCGACGCAATGGCACTCGCTGCTTCTGCACTGGGCCTGGGTGCTGTGCGTGCCCGGGTTCCTGGGGCTGCTTGCCCTGGTGCGGCGCCGCGGGGCGGTGCTGGCGGGTGTCGCCTGGGTGGCGACGGTGTTGGGGCTGGTCACGTTCTCGGCGTTGATGGCGGCCGACTTCGGGCTGCTCAGCCTGGAACAGCAGGCCGGGCTGACCGATGCGCAGCTGGCGTCGTACGACGACCGGGTCGGGGCGATGGGATGGGCGGTGGCGGGGTGGCAGATCCCCGGGATCCTGGGCTGGGCGGTGGCGCTCGTCGTGACGCCGTTGGCCGCGGCGCGGGCGCGGGTGATCAACTGGTGGACCGCCGGGCTGGCTGTGCTGGGGGCCGCGCTGTACCTGTTGTTCGCGATCTCGCCGGTGCCCCTGTGCCTCACCGGGCCGGTGGTGCTGATCGTGGCGTACGGGATGGCGGCGCGGCAGCTCATGCGGTTCTCCCCGCCGGATGAACGGGACGTCTTCGGCGTCCTCCGGCGGCGGGTGGGGCTCGCCTGCCTGATCGCGGCGCCGCTGTCGTTCGCCGTCGGGATGGCCACCGTGCCGCCGGGGGATGACTTCGTCGGATACCCGGCGCTGAGCCAGGCCAGCGCGTTCTTCCTGCACCTGGCGTGGGTGCTGTTCATTCCGGCGGTGCTGACGGTGGCCGCTCGGGGTGGTCGCTTCACCCGGGTGGTGGCGGGACTCGCGGTGCTCGGCCTGATCAACTTCAGCGCCCTGATGTTCGGCGACTACCTCGACCTGGCCGCCCGGCAGGCACTGGGCGACGCGGTGGCCGACCGGGCGGCCGAGCTGACCGGCGGGTACGCGACCTTCGCACTGGGCTGGGTGCTGCCGGGCATGGTGCTGACGTTCCTGGGACTGATCCTGGTCGCGGTCGGCGCGGCGGTCGACAAGCTGGTCCGGTGGTGGGTGCCGGTGATCGTGGTGGCCGGGTTCGCCGGCTTCTTCCTGCTGGGCCTGGGCCCGATCGGGGTGGTCGGTCCCCTCGTGCTGGTGGCCGGCTTCGGCTTGATGGCCGTCGCCCTCGCCGCGCCCGCCACCTCTCGTGGTGAGCCCGTGGCAGTGTCCTCCTAGTACCTTCAGGGGAACACCACCACGGCCCCCGGAGTCCCCCGCGATGACGAGTCCCGTTCCCGCACCGAGACCGCTCGAGCAGCTGGCCACCGAGGGCGAGCGGCTCGGATGGATCTTCAACGACCGGAACCTCTACCGGCGGAAGTTCATGGAACCGCCGCCGCAACCCGCGCCGGTTCCGCCCGAGCTGCAAGAGCGGCTCGACCGGGTCCAGCGCGGCGTGGTCAAGCGGGTCCTGATCTCGCTCGGTGTGGGCTTCGGGCTGACGGTCCTCATCGGGTGCTGCGGCGGGGTGCTGACCCGGGACGCCGAGGGCGCGCGGACCCTGGTGCTCTTCCTGGCCGGGCTCTCCGCCCTCGGCGGTGTGGCCGGGGCGATCCTGGCCGGCATCGCGCCGTCACTCGCCCGGAAGTCGGTGGCCGAGGCGCAGAACCAGGCCCAGGCGGCGTACGCCACGGAGCACGCCTCCTGGGACAGCCGCCGCCAGTGGCACGATCAGCAGCAACAGCACGCGGTCGACGCCCGGCCGGAATGGTCGGCGGCCAGCCCGTCGCCGGGCACGCGCCGGGTCGACATCGTCGGCGGCACGTCGTACGGGTGGGAGGCCGTGCTGACCGTCTTCGGCGGCTCGCTGCTGGCGACGCGCGGGCGGATGGTCCTGGCCGATTTCACCGGTGAGGCGCTGTCGGGGGAGTTGATGCAGCTGGCCCTGGGCACCGGACGATCCGTACGGGAAGTGGAGTTGCCCGCCGACCTGGCGTCGTTCGACCTGGTGGCCGGGCTCGCACCGGAGGAACTGGTGGACGGGCTCGTCGAGGCCATGCACGGCGACGCCGGCAGCGGGGGAAACCGGGCCGAACGGTCGCAGGACGCTCTGCTGCTCAACCAGATCGCCGGCATTCTGGCGCCGTCGCTGACCATGGGCCGGCTGATGGCCGCGCTGCGGGCTCTGTCCGGACAGGACGCCCAACTGTCCGACGGCGAACGTGAGCAACTCGGTCGCCTGCGTCCCGAGGAGTCGCGCCTGCGCCGGATCGAGGCGTTCCTGCACCCGCTGGAGGCCATGGGCAGCGACCCCGCGACGACACCCCCGGCCGACCTGACCTGCCTGGTCGCCGAGGGTGGCGGCGGGCGCGCGCAACACGAACTGCTCAAAGACCTGCTCGTGCAGTGGCTGGGCCACCAGGTGCGCCGCGAGACCACGCCGATCGGCTCGCTCGTGCTGCTCGGCGCCGACGAGATCGACCACCGCGCGATCGAACGGCTCAGCACCCTCTGCGAGCGCCGCGGCATCCGGCTCGTTCTCTTCTTCTCGCACCTGCGCGCCGAGTCGCTGCGGACCATCGGCGGTGGCGAGGTGGCGCTGATGCGCCTGGGCAACCATCAGGAGGCGGCGCAGGCGGCCGAGTTCGTCGGCCGCGGCCACAAGTTCGTGCTGAGCCAGCTGACCCGCACGCTGGGCGGCGAAGAGACCCACACGCTGGCCGACACGGTGGGCGAGTCCGAGACGAAGGGCGGCTCGAAGGGCGAGCGGGCCTCCCGCCACGGCCTGCGCCGCTACACCAGCACGAACTGGAACAAGACCCGCGACTGGAGCCAGACCGAATCGACGGCCAAGGGCACCAACTGGAGCGAGGCGGCGTCGGCCCAGCGGGTCTACGAATACGTTCTCGAGCCGCGCGTGCTTCAAGACCTTCCCGAGTACGCGATGATCCTGGTGAAGAGCGAGGGCCGAGGCTCAGTGGTCCAGGCCGTCGAGGTCGACCCGGCCATCGTCACCCTGCCCCGCGTCTCGATGTCCCCGGTTGCCCACGAGCCGCTGCCCGACCCGGCCGAGGCCGTGATCCCCGCGACCCGCCACCCCAGCCAGGTCACCGTCTCCCAGCCCCAGCCCCTGGCCGCCCCCGAATCGGCGCCACCCGGCTGGGGCTCCATAACCGACCCACCCCGCCAACAGCAACGCCCCTGAGTGGCCTGTGGATAAGGCCGGCACCCTGTGGACAACGCGTTCGTCGGGCTCGCTCACCGATAAGCTGGACCAGGGCTCGGCCCCCAAGGGGCGGGCGGGGTATGGCTGGTTGCGAGCTAACGTGGCGCCGGGCCGGTTGAGCTGCGCACTATCAGCTCGGTGGCCAGCTCGACGTGCAGGGCGTCCAGCCGATGCCGGTCCAGGATGCGTACCAGCAGGCCGACGGCGATCCGCCCCATCTCGCCCAGCGGCTGCCGCACCGTCGTCAGCGCCGGGCGGGTCGCCTGGGCCAGGTCGATGTCGTCGAAGCCGCCGATCGAGACGTCCTGCGGCACCCGCATCCCCAGCTGCACGGCAGCCGTCAGCGCGCCCGACGCCACCTTGTCGTTGAAGCACACCAACGCCGTCGGCCGGTCCCGCATCCCCAGCAGTCTTTGCGCCGCCTGGAATCCGAATCGGACGGTCGGTTCGCCCGGGATCGCCAGCTGAGATTCGAGCAGCACCCCGGCGTCGGCCAGCGCCGAGACGTGGCCGGCCCGCCGGGCCGTGCTGGCCAGCCAGTTGTCCGGGCCGGCGAGCAGACCGATCCGGCGGTGACCCAGCGATGTCAGGTGCGCCGTGAGACTGCGGGCGCCCGCGAAGTGGGCTGCCGACACCGCGGCGATGTCGCGCGGCACATCCTCGCGCGGGTCGACAACGACCAGCGGAAAGCCGTTGGCCTGCAGCGCGACCAGGTCGGCAGCGGGCTCCGGAGGCAGCACGACAATCGCGCCGGCGATGCCGGTGCGGGTAGGCAGCGTGGACAGCACCGGGGTCTTCTGGGCGGCCTCGCCGGCGTTCAGCACGAGTTGCAGGCCGTGCAGGTCGAGCGTCTCGGCAATCGACGAGACGATCAGTCCGAAGTAGTCGGTGAGCAGGTAGGGACACCGCACGAAGACCGCCCCGGCGCGGCTGGGGCGGCGACGGGGCGCGCGGCCGCCGAGTTCGTCGATGGCCTGCTGCACCAGCTCGCGAGTGCCGGGAGCGACGTGTTCCTGCTCGTTCAGCACCCGCGACACGGTGGCGATGGAGACTCCGGCCTGGGCCGCGATGTCCCGGACGGTGGGCCCCTGTCTCATTACGCCAGCTTAGACATTGACACCCATCGACTTGAACCGCCGCTTCCGCCACCCACGTCAGGGGCAAGGGCTGAGGGGCCTTTAGCACGGTACTGATACGCCCGCTGGTGAACTGTCGAATATTTCCCGGAACGTGCTGTTTCGGCGGGGAACCGCTGTTTGCCAGTTTTCGTGCGCTCTAGCGTGTGCGCGATGACAGAGACGACAACCGGCGTACGTCGACCGGCGGCCCCCGCGGCCGCCGGTTCGACGATCCGCTTCCGTCCCGACATCGAGGGCCTGCGCGCGGTCGCGGTCGTGCTGGTCGTCCTCTTCCACGCGGGCGTTCCCGGCCTGGCCGGCGGCTACATCGGCGTGGACGTCTTCTTCGTCGTCTCCGGCTTCCTGATCACGTCGCTGATGCTGCGGGAGATCCGCGAGACCGGCGGCCTGTCGCTGATCGGCTTCTACGCCCGGCGGGCCCGGCGGATCCTGCCGGCGGCCGCCCTGGTGCTGGTGGCCACGCTGCTGGCGAGCTATCACTGGCTTGGCTACCTGCGGGGCGACGAGATCGCCGGCGACGTGGTCTGGTCGGCGCTGTTCGCCGGGAACTTCCACTTCGCCGCCGGGGGCATGGACTACCTGGCCTCTCAGGGCGCGCCCTCGCCGGTGCAGCATTTCTGGTCGCTCGCCGTCGAGGAGCAGTTCTATCTCGTCTGGCCGGCCGCGATCGTGGTGCTGCTCTGGCTGGGCTTCCGCTGGGCGATCGGCTGGTGGCTGGCCGCCGCGGTGGCCGCGTCCTTCGCGTACTCGATCTGGCAGACCGGCACGTGGGCCTATTTCTCGCCCGTGACCCGCGGCTGGGAGCTCGGCGCCGGCTGCCTGCTCGCGCTGGCCGCGACCCGGCTCGACCGGATCCCGTACCGGATCGCCACCGCGATGGCCGGCACCGGGCTGGCCCTGATCGTGGTGGCCGCGCTGACCTTCGACGACGCCACACCCTTCCCCGGGTACGCCGCCGCGCTGCCCGTCCTGGCCACGGTGCTGGTGCTGGCCGGTCGCGGCGATTCCGTGCTCGGCCGGTGGCCGCTGGTCCGGCTCGGCCGCGTGTCGTACCCGTTCTATCTGTGGCACTGGCCGGTGCTGGTCGTCGCGGAGCAGGCGTACGGCGGGCCGCTGCCCGCCACCAGCCGGGCGCTGCTGGTCGTGGCCTCGCTCGGGCTCGCCGTGATCACGTACGTCTGCCTCGAGGACCCGATCCGGCGCAGCGCCCACCTGCGCCGCTCGTACGTGCTGAGCCTGTCCCTGGCCGCCTGGCTCATCGTGGCGCCGCTCGCGGTCGCCCGGTGGCAGACGTCCACCTCGCCCGCGGCCGACCCCGGAAACGGCGCCCAATACACCCCCCGTCTAGGAGCCCCGCGTGACTAGCCGTCAGTCCGCCCGCAGTCTCCGTGTCTCGTCGCTGGTCGTGGTGCTGGCCGTCATCGCCGGCTGCGCCGCCGCGGTGCCGCCGCCTCCGCACGTGCTCGCCCCGCCGGCCCCGCGGATCAGCCTCGAAGACGTGCTCGACGCGGTCGGAAAGGCCCCGGTGCTGCGTACGCTGCCCGCCGACCTGACGCCGTCGCTGGCCACCACCGCCGAGGACGTCGGCTTCGACCACGAGCAGTGCGAGGCCGGGCCCCGGGCCGACCGGATCGAGCCGTGCGTCTTCGGCGACCGGGCGAGCGCGATCGACGTGGTGCTCTACGGCGACTCGCACGCCGGGATGTGGGTGCCGGCGATGAGCGTGATCGCCGAGCGGCGGGACTGGCGGTTGCAGGTCTTCGGCAAGCCCGCGTGCCCGGCCCTGAACATCACCTTCTGGAACCAGCAGGAGCAGCGTCCGTTCGCCGAGTGCGACCGGTTCCGGGCCTTTGTGGCGGCCCGGATCGCGGCGATCCGGCCGGAACTGCTGATCGTGACGAACGAGAGCTTCTCGCAGAAGAGCGGCCGGGGCGAGCTGATCACGCCGGGTGACTGGCAGGCCGGTCTCACGCACACTCTTCGTACGCTCAAGGATTTCGCCCGGCAGGCGCTGGTGCTCGGCGACACCCCGGTGCTCGACCAGAGCGCGCCGGAGTGTCTCGCCGCCCACCGCGACAACATCGCGGCCTGCTCCACCACCCGCACCGCGGCCACCGCACGCACGTGGAACGCCGCCGACGCGGCAGCGGCCAAGGCGACGGGCGCGGCCTACGTGTCGGTGCTGCCGTGGCTGTGCACGGCCCTGTGCACGCCGGTGATCGGCAACGTCACCGTCTATCGCAACCGGTTCCACCTGACGGGCACCTATGCCCGCATGCTGAACGGCGCCCTGGAGGAAGCGCTGCTCGAGCACTTCCCGCCGGACGCCGTTCCCTGAGTTCCGACTAACGCCGGCGCCGTCGCACCAGGGCTGTCACCACCGCGGCGCCGGCCACGGCGATCGCCCCGGCCACGACCAGCGGCATCGGACGCCGGTCGCGCACGACCCCGTCGGCGTCGGTGCGGCCGACGAACTGGTCGGTAGCGCCGGCCGCGGTCTCCGCGAGGCGAGCCGTGTGCTGCGCGGTCGACTGCTTGACGTGCGCCAGCCCGTCCACGGTCGCGTGCTTGACCTGTTCGGTCTTCTCGGCGGCGGCCTGCTTGACCTGTTCGGTCTTCTCGGCGGCGACCTGCTTGACCTGTTCGGTCTTCTCGGCCGCGACCTGCTTGACCTGCTCGGCCTTCTCCGTGACGGTCTGCTTCACCTGTCCGGTCTTGCCCGCGGCGGCCTCCTTCTTCTCGGCCACCGCGTTTTTGACCTGCGCCTTCACGTCCGCCTTGGCGGCCAGGGCGGACGCGGTGTCGGCGAGTTCGGCGCGGGTCTCGGCGATCTCGGCGCGGATCTCTTGGTGCGATCTGGTGTCACTCATGCCTGCCGTCCGTCCCGGATCGCCGTCTTCACGGCCTCCACGTCGCGCTTGCCGCTCGCCATGGCCTCCTCGGGCTCCGGCGGCACGGCCTGCTTCACCTGCTTCTTGCCGATCAGCGCGGCCACTCCGGCCACGGCGAACAGCAGAACCGTCACGATCAGGGCAGCCGCCCAGACCGGCAGGACCAGCGCCAGCAGCGCTCCGATCGTCACGAACAGGGCGCCCAGCCCGTACAGGGCGATCACGCCGGCCCCGCCGAGCAGCCCGGCCCCGGCGCCGGCGCGCTTGCCCTTCTCGACCATCTCCATCCGGGCGAGCGTCAGCTCGTCCCGCACCAGCGTCGAAACCTGTTCGCTCAGCTGGCTGACCAGTTGACCAACCGGCTGCTGCTGCTCGGTGTGCGTCGTCATCAGTGAGCTCCCTTCCTCAGGAGTCCACTTACCCGCCGATTTGTCAGGTAATCAGGATCCGACCTCGCTCACCTGGACGAACGGGCGATCGTTGTGCCAGGTGGCGTGGATGATGAAGCTGTGCTGGCTCTCGTTGAAGTAGACCGCCATGTTGTCCGGCGAGTCCTGCACCTTCTGCACCGAGTAGCCGTCGGCCGGGGTCGCGGTCACGAGTGAGACCACCCCGTCCGAGGTCATCTTGATGACGGCCTGGCCGCCTTCGACCCGGAACGACCGTACGTAGGTGCGGGTGCCGTCCCCGGCGGTGGTGACCGTCCAGCCGTCCTCGGTCGTGGTGGGCGGGGTCGTGGTGGCCGCGGGCGGCTTCGGCGTCGTGCTGGTGGGCGGCGTGGAGCGCGGCGGCGTGGTGGTGGCCTTCGTGGTGGCGGGCGGCGGGCGCCGGGTCGTCGGGGTGACGCTCGGTGTCGCCGATGCGCTCACCTTCGGCAACGGCGCCGGGAAGCTGGTGGAGTCGGCCGCGGGCAGCTGCGCCAGCGCGGCGTCCTCGGGCGATGACGTACGAAGCACCGGCAGCAGGGCTACCGAGGCCAGCACAATGCTCGTCGCGGTGGCGGCACACCACCCCGCGATCGGCGCCCACCGAGAAGATCGCACGAGGACATCGTCTCATCTGCCCCTATGGTGTACGCCATGGCGATGATCCTGCTCGTCGAGGACGACCGCATCATCACAGCGGCGTTGTCCCGTGCGCTGACCGATGCGGGCCATGTCGTGCGCCCGGTGGGCCGGGCCGCCGAGGCACTCAAGATTGTCACCGACGAGCGTCCCGACCTGGTCATTCTCGATCTGGGGCTGCCCGACATCGACGGCACCGACGCGCTGCGGATGATGCGCTCGGTGTCGGACGTGCCGGTCATCGTGGCCACCGCCCGGCGGTCCGAGGCCGACATCATCAGCCTGCTCAGCGCGGGCGCCGACGACTACGTGACCAAGCCGTTCTCGGGCGGGCACATCCTGGCCCGCATCGCCGCCGTGCTGCGCCGCTCCCGCGCCACGACCAACGAGGCGCCCACCGCGATCACCGTCGGCGACCTGGTGATCAGCCCGCGTCAGCGCCGCGCCGAACTGCGCGGTGAGGCGCTGCAACTGACCCGCCGCGAGTTCGACGTGCTGGCCTACCTGGCCGAGCGGGTGGGTCAGGTGATCAGCCGGCGCGAGCTGATGAACGAGGTGTGGAACCAGGCCCGGATCGGCGAGGAACAGACCATCGACGTGCACATCTCGTGGCTGCGCCGCAAGCTCGGGGAGACGGCCGCTCAACCGCGCTTCCTGCACACCGTACGGGGGGTCGGGGTCATGATGGTCGATCCCCGATGAGATGGACCCTCAACCGGCTCGCCCTCGCCATCACCTCGATGGTGGCGCTCGCGTTCCTCGTGCCGCTGGCCGTGGCGACCCGCCAGATCGCGTACGACCGAGCTGTCAGCGATGCCCGCCAGCAGGCCACCTCGCTCGTCACCGTCCTCGGCGTCGACGCCGACCCGACGCTGCTGACCAACGCGGTGGCCAGCACGACCGCGGGCAGTGAGAGCCGGCTCGCCGTGCACCTGCCCGACGTCGCCGCGATCGGCGTCTCGCACACCTCCGGCGGGCAGATCGCGGTGGCCGCCGACGCCCGCCGCTCGGCGCTGGCCCCGGTCACCGGCGGAATGGTGTATCTGCAGCCGACGGTGCTGACGGACGGCCGTACGGTCGTGGTGGAAGTCTTCGTGCCCGACGACGAGCTGACCCGGGGGGTGTGGGCGGCCTGGTTCGTGCTCGGCGGCCTGGCCATCGTGCTGGTCGCGGGCTCGACGCTGCTGGCCGACCGGCTCGGCAGCCGCCTGGTGCGGGCCACCCGCGAACTCTCCGGCTCGGCCCGGCGGCTCGGCGGCGGCGAACTGGGCACCCGTGTCACCCCCGACGGCCCACGCGAGCTGCGCGACGCCGCGAACGCCTTCAACACCATGGCCGACGACCTCAACGGCCTGCTCGACCGCGAGCGGGAACTGGCCGCCGATCTGTCCCACCGATTGCGTACGCCGCTGACCGCGCTCCGCCTGGACGCCGAGGCGATGCCGCCGGGGCCGATCGGCGAGCGCATGCGACAGGCCTGTGACCTGCTCGACGAGGAACTCGAGGCGATCATCAAGGGCGCCCGGCTCGGCGTACAGGCCCGCGGCCGGGAAGAGACCGACCTGGTCGAGGTGCTGGCCGACCGGCTCGCGTTCTGGTCGGTGCTGGCCGAGGACCAGGAAAGGCCGTGGGGGGTCATCGGCGGCGACGAACCGGTGATGGTGGCTGTGCCGCGCAGCGAGCTGATCGGCGTGGTCGACGCGATGCTCGGCAACGTCTTCTCGCACACCCCCGAACGCGTCGCCTTCCGGGTCACCGTCTCGCCGGCGGGGCTGCTGGTCGACGACGCCGGCCCCGGCATCGCCGACCCGGCGAAATCCGTCCAACGTGGAGTGAGCGGGGCCGGCTCGACCGGCCTGGGCCTCGACATCGTGCGCCGCGCGGCCGAGCTGGTCGGCGGCCAGATGGTGATCGACCGCAGCCCCCTCGGCGGCGCCCGGGTCGGCATCTACCTGCACGCGCCGGCCCAGCCGCGACGGGCCCGGCGCACGGTTTCATGATTGTTTTCGGGGCCTTTAAGGCTCCGTTATGGAAACTCTCCGTAGCTTCTCCGCCGTAACTGCCGCGACGAGACAGTACGGAGAACCACATGCGCAGGAAGATCGCCTATCCCCTGATGGCCCTCGGCATGACCGCGGGCACGACACTGGCGGTCGCCTCACCGGCCCTGGCCCACGGCTACGTGTCGTCGCCGCCGAGCCGTCAGGCCCTGTGCGCGTCCGGCGCCGTCGCCAACTGCGGCCAGATCCAGTTCGAGCCGCAGAGCGTCGAGGGCCCCAAGGGACTCAAGTCGTGCGACGGCGGCCTGACCGGGTTCTCCGTGCTGGCCGACGAGTCGCGCGACTGGCCGGCCAAGTCGGTCGCCTCGACGGTCGACTTCAGCTGGGTGCTGACCGCCCGCCACAAGACCTCGACCTGGGAATACTTCATCGGCAACACGAAGGTCGCCGCATTCGACGACGGCGGCGCCCAGCCGGCCGCGGTCGTCAACCACAAGATCAACCTGAGCAAGTTCCCCGGCCGCCAGAAAGTGCTGGCCGTCTGGAACATCGCGGACACCCCGATGGCCTTCTACAACTGCGTAGACGTGAACGTGGGCGGCGGCTCCACCGGCGGCGGCGCGACTCAGCCGCCGGCGACCACGGCGCCTCCGGCCACCAAGCCGCCGACCAAGGCTCCCACTACTCCGCCGACCGATCCTCCCGCCGCGACCAAGCCGCCCACCGCACCCCCGCCGGCCGCCGGCGGCGGTTCCTGGGCCGCGGGCGCGACCTACAAGACCGGCGATGTGGTGACCTTCAACGGCAAGAAGTTCCAGTGCCGCCAGGGCCACACGGCGATCAACAGCTGGGAGCCTTCGATCTACACCCTCGCCCTGTGGCTGCCGCTGTGAAGCGCGCTCTGATCGCCGCCGCCCTGACCGCGCCGTTCCTGCTGGGCGCCTGCGGCACAGCGAAGGAGCCTGTCCCACCGGCCCCGCCCGCCGCCGCCCAGGCGGTAGCCGAGATCAAGGCCGGCGACGAACACAACGACACGGACGTCATGTTCCTGCAGATGCTGGCCTACCACCAGAAGCAGGGCCTCCAGATGACCGCGACGGCCACCAAGCGGGCCAAGAACCCCGAGCTGAAGAATCTGGCCCAGGCCATCCAGCTCACCGAGAAGGACGAACTCGCAATGATCGAGTCCTGGCTGTCCGGCTGGGGCGCCGACACCAAGGTCGACCAGGCCCCCAGCCTCCACGCCGACCACGGCGGCCTACCCGGCACCGGCGACGCCGAGATCAAGGCTCTGACCACCGTCAAAGCAGCCGCCTTCGACACGGCGTTCCTCAACCTCTTCCTGGCCCACCAGCACCAGGCCATGGAGATGTCGAAGGTCGCCCTGACCGGCGGCAAGAACGACGAGACCAAGAAGTTCGCCGAGCGCGTCCAGCAGTCCCGTCAGGGCGAGATCCAGCAGATGCTCAAACTGATGAACGGCTGAAATCCAGACCCCGAAAGGGCGGCCTGGCGGGGCCGCCCTTTTCGGCGTCCGGTTCTCTTTGCTCTTCGCAACCAACCCGGTTGCGGCTCGGTAGTGCGGTTCTCGTCGAGCGAAGGCATCCACCAACGCTTCCCGAACAGGCAAGGGACGCCGACAGCCGGCGTCCCTTGTTTCTGTGGGGGTGCCGAACTTGGCTCCGATGTTCGCCGCTGCGTGTGCGCAATTACCGGCTCTGGGCCGTAGCCGACCTGGTGTCCGTGGGCGGCACTTGGATGCAGGTGCTCGGGCTGAACTGGCTGGTCCTCTCCGTGACCGGCTCGGCCGCCACCATGGGCGTGGTCGTCATGCTGCAGTCCCTGCCGGTGCTGCTGCTCGGCAGCTGGGGCGGCGCACTCGCCGACCGCCTCCCCGCAAAGCCCATGCTGATTGCTTTCCAGGTGCTGCGCGCGCTCCTGGCCGTAGTGCTGCTGGCCGGCGACAGCACGTGGCTGATCTACGCCGTGGCGCTTCTCTCCGGCGTGGTCGGCTCCTTCGAGGGCCCCGTCCTGGGCCGTTTCGGCTCAGCCCTCGTCCCCAAGGAGTCGCTCGGCTCGGCCCTGGCCCTGGGCTCGGTGCTGTCGTCGGCCGGCCGCATCGGCGGCATGGCGCTGGGCGGCATTCTGGTGGGCATCACCGGCCCCAGTGCGCTCTTCGCCATCAACGCCGTCTCGTACCTGGCGGTGATCGGTGCGCTGTCTCTCATGCGTACGGCGGAAATGCGGTACCTGCCCACCGCAGCCCCCGCCGACCGCGGCGTCGCCGCTGGCCTGCGCTACGTCCGCTCCCAGCCCGTGGTGCTCATCGTGCTGGCGTTGAGCTTCGTGCTCGGTTCCCTGGGCCGCAACTACCAGGTCTCCATGGCCGCGATGGTCTCCGGCCCCCTGCCGGCAGCTCCACGTCGTACGGCTTCCTCTCCACGGTCTTCGCCGTAGGCGCGGTCGCCGGCGGCCTCCTACTGGCCGGCACGGGCCGCTCCACGCTGCGAGTCCTGCTGGCCACCGGCTTCATCATCAGCGTCCTGCAGTTCTGTTTGGCCCTGGCCCCCAACGTCCTGGGCTTCGCGGCCGTACTGCTCCCCATTGCCGCCGGCGCAGTAATCTTCGACACGGTGGTAGCCACCCGAATCCAACTGGACACCCGAGAAGACATGCGAGGCCGGGTCCTCTCCGCCCTGGCCCTGGTCTCCTCCCTCTCCGGCATCGTCGGCGCACCCCTGGTCGGCTGGCTCTGCGACACCCTGGGACCCCGAGAAGCCCTCCTCCTAGCCGGCGCCGTGACCACAGCAGCCGCCCTGGCCGGAACTCTCGCCCTGGCCCGTGCGAAGGGCCTGTCCGTCCCTATCTTCCGCCGCGCAGTCGCACAGCCCGCGTAAGCAAAAGTGCCGCCCTCTCCAAGAGAGGGCGGCACTTCTGTCTGATGTGCCTCTGGTGACCCAGGAAGCCGTATCTCAGCGCGACGCCCGGGACTGTTGCCGATCCTGGGCGAGCCCGTCATGGAGTCCAGTGCTTGTCAATGACTGTTCCACCGATGGCTGTCGAGCAGTGCCGCCAGGAACCTGCTTCGGCGGCCTGGTCATCGGGTCAGGCGGATCCGACTCCTACACGAACAGCTACGTCGCCTACGACCGACCGACGCCTGAACGCCGTGCAACAAAATCGGCTATGAACTTCGGTTGCCTCCGTGACGGGCGCGTCACGCTGGCCAGAAACCGCGCGACCACCTCAGTTGAATCCGATCCAGCGCGAGCCGTGGACGGCTTCCGTGCCCGCATGTCACGGCATCCGGGGTCGGCTGCCCGACCAGCAGTTAGATAGCGTGGACCAGTACGCCGGTGACGCAAAGGGGAGCACGTGGAGCTGTTGCACTCGGGCAAGGTCCGGGAGGTCTACGCCGACGGTGGAGAAATCGTTCTGGTGGCTTCAGACCGGATCTCGATCTACGACGTAGTGCTGCCTACACCGATCCCGGACAAAGGCAAAATTTTGACGCAGCTGTCGCTGTGGTGGTTCGAGCAGCTGGCCGATATTGTGCCCAACCACGTCATCTCCAGCACGGACGTGCCAGCTGAATGGGCTGGAAGCGCGGTCCGGTGTGAGCGGCTCGAGATGGTCATGGTGGAGTGCATCGCTCGCGGCTATCTTGCGGGGTCAGGGCTCAAAGAGTACGAGCGGGACGGGGCTGTTTCCGGAGTGCCGTTGCCTCCGGGGTTGGTTGAGGCGTCAGACTTGCCGGAGCCGATTTTCACACCTACGACCAAGGTGCCGCCGGGCCAGGGACACGACGAGTTCATGACGTATGCCGACGTGGAGGCTGCGACCAGCCGGGACCTCGCGGCCGAGTTGAAGCGCGTCACGCTCGAGGTTTACAGGCGTGGCCAAGAGGTGGCAGCCGCCAAAGGGATCATCATCGCGGATACCAAGATCGAGTTGGGACTCAGCCGGGAGGGTACGCTCAAGCTCGGTGATGAGTTGCTGACGCCAGACTCGTCGCGATTCTGGGCTGCCGACGAGTGGAAGCCAGGCGGGACTCAGCGCTATCTCGACAAGCAGTTCCTGCGAGACTGGTCGTCATCGCTGACCGGGTGGGACCGTACGGCACCCGGACCGGAAATTCCGGACGAGGTCGTCGAAGCAACCCGGAACCGGTATATCGAGGTCTACGAGCGCCTCACCGGTGAAAGCTGGCGTTAGCGAGTCCGCTGTGCGATCTGGGGCCGGAAATCGCCAGCTTCCCCGCTTGTCCAATTAGCCTTCGCGGTCTCATGGAGGAAGTTCATTAAATGCTGCCGAAAACGGTCTACGTCGGCCGGCCCGTCGATCAATATTGAGACAAGCGATCTTGGAGGTCCGATGGCGAGGATTCGTGCTTTTCAGCGCTCAACTCAACGGCTGACTGTGCATAACACCACGGTCGAGTGCGAGTTCGAGACTGTAGACGACGGCAGCTCACGTGTACTACATCTGAGTACATTCGGTAGCAAAGACCGGGCCAGTGTGCGAAAGTCGAGTCAAAGCATCCAACTGGATATCGATCATGCCCGAAAATTGATCGTCATACTGGCCGATTTCCTGGCCGAAGCCGCCGTTGCGTCCAAGAAGGACGCCTCTACCGACCAGTGACCCGAACGTCGGTTCGGGTCACTGGTTCAGAACAGAGGCTCGGGTGGTGGCTTCGCTTCGGCGCACTTTCTGGCCAAGGGACATTCGCCGCAGTTTGGATCCTGTGGCCTGCACAGAGTGTTGGCCAAGTCGATGAGGCCGAGGTGGGCGCTGCGGGCGTCGGTATCGATGCCGATCATGCGAGCGACCTCAAGCCGGCCATCGGTCAGGCGGTTTCGGCGGTCGACTGCGGGCTTCCCGCTGAAACGCGCGGCGACCCGTAGCACGCCCTTCGTGACGAGAACCGGTTCCTCCGACTCGTCGTCGCCCTCCCGCGCCGTAGGAACCGCCAGAATGGCGAGATCGGCGAGCGACTCGCTTACGCCGTGGCCGCGACGCAGTGCCTCGTTGTCGTTGAGCAGATCGGGCTGTTCCACGAAGTGGCGCGCCAGCTCGAGAAGCGCGTCAACGCGCGCCGCCCGATCGGTGAAACGACCAGCTAGACGGAGTTTTTCCTCATTGTGGAGGGTGTCCTGGGGGCCGGTCCATTCCTTGACGAGGTGCCAGACACTGCGGACGACCTCATAGGGTGCGCGATCCAGCAGGATCTCGCCCTGGATGAGTTGCCAGCGGGTCTTCGTCCGGAGCCAGGGGAGGCCGTTGACCCGGCCGGAGTCAAACCATCCAGCGAGGGTGGCTGCTACCTCACGGGTGGAGACGTGAGCCTGGCGGTCGGCTTGGAGAGATTCCAAGATAGCGTCACCAAGCTGTTCGCCGAGTAAGGGCGGCACCGCATTGCCGATCTGTCGGAACGCGGCGGACGGTGGCCCCGCGAAGCGGAAGTCGTCAGGGAAGGTCTGGAGGCGTGCTGCCTCGCGAACAGTGATGGTCCGGTGCTGTTCTGGGTGGATGTACCAGTAACCGTCCTTGGCGATGTGGGCCGTGATGGTGCGGGACAGGCCGTGCATGTCGAGACGCTTATACTTGTCGTCGAAGATGTCGTCCCGGTACCGCTTCACATCTGCGGGCAGGTCCGAGTACCGCGTGTTGGCATCCATCAACTGGAACGCCTTGAGGTCATCCTCGCGGACCGGCCGGGTGATGTGGTCGAAGACCTTGGCCCTGTCGTCGGATTCCACGTTCCGACGCATCCTGCGCTGATACTCCGTCTTCGGGCCCGCGTAGTCGGCCCAGCCTTCCGCGCCTCCTTCAGGCCGCCATCCGCCCTCAACTGCCGGAAGATCGCTGATGGCGTTCCAAACGGTCGGCCGTTCCGAGGACTCGGCCGGCCATTGGAACTCCTTGCCGTCGCGCAGCGCCACGAGGATCAGACGCTGCCGGAATTGCGGTACGCCGTAGCGCCAGGTATCGACGGCGCGCTCCTCGACGGCATAGCCGAGGGCCTCGAGCTCGTGCACCATCGTCCGGAGAATGAACATCTCCTTGTCGAGCGCCATGTCCGGCACGTTTTCCATGAGGACCGCGGGTGGGCGGGCGAGCCGGATTACTTCGAGGTACGACCGCCAAAGGTCCCGTCGCTCGTCGTACGGGTCGCGAAGTCCTGAGCGCACCCTGTGCCGGATCTTGGAACGGCCGGCCTTCGAGAACGGCTGACATGGCGGTCCGCCCGCGAGCAGCTCTACCCCGGCTTCCCGGATAAGTTCGGACACCTGCCGGATCCGGTCGGGATCCCCGAGGTCCCAGTCGACGCTGAGACCCGGATGGTGATGTCTGTGGGTCTCTACCGCCTCGGGGTAGTGGTCGACGGCGAGCACAACCTGGAAGCCCGCGGTCTCAAGGCCGAGGCTGAGTCCGCCTGCGCCGCTGAATAGATCAGCCGCCAGCCGGGTTCCCTGCGCCCGGGCCCTTGCGGCGAAGGCCAGCATTTCATCCGCGTCGTCGGTTGCGTCAGGGTGCGGGGGAAGCTGGACGAAGGGACCACGGATGAGCTTGACCCCGTAGAAGCCCGTCTTGGCCGCTGGATCGTCCGTTAGCTGGGCTGATTCCTCGGCAGGGCTCACGAGTGGGCAGGCTACCGCCACGGAAGCGGACTTCCCAACAACGACACCGGCGGAACCAGGTTTGCGGCGTGCTGCCGTCTTTCCGGCCTCCAAACCGGGAAGGGCTTCGCGAAGGCTCCGGGTCGGATCAAACGGCGGTGGCGCCTCTGCCTGTTCACAATCGGACAGCCGGAAGGACGGGTGTCACCCCGTCCGAAAAGCTGACATCTGTCATCCGACCTCGATTCGAACCACCGGGACACGACCCGTCGGGGGGATCATCCTTATGCTGAGGGCCCCTGCCTGGTCGACGACGCACACTTGTCCCGACTCGGCTGAAGCCCGGCTTCCCGGAGAGGATTATGCCCACCGTCAGCCCTCACCCGGCCTGCTGCCCGGAACTGTCGTCCGCATCCCCGACGGAGGCGCTCAGTGCGTGAGGCAGATCAGGACTTCTACGCCTACGCCGTCCTGGAAGACGTCCGGGCATACGCCGAAATCAATGACGTCGATCCGCGGGACGCTTTTGCCGGCATGGTGCTTGAGCAGCTGGCGAGCGAGGGTCTGACCGAGGATGCCGAAGTTGTCCGGTTCAAGGACCACGGAGTCGAGATCAGCGGGTATGGCGTCTCCACCGACGACACAGTCCTCGATCTGTTCATCACCAGCTATAGTCCGCGCGCGGACGACGCCTGGAAGGCCAACAGGTCGGACATTGAGGCCGCGTTCCGACGCCTCGAGAACTTCCTCGCCCGCAGCCTGTCCGGCTCTCTGGCCAAGAAGGGCCCGTCCAGTGAATTGACGGGCATGATCGAGCGGGTGGTGGATGCCTACAGCAGGGTGGACAAGATCCGGTTTGTCTACATCACCAATGCGCGCAGTGTTCTGCGCGAACCGCTCGCCCCGCTGACCTTCCGGGATCGCAAGGTTGTCCTCGACGTGTGGGATCTGCGCCGGCTCGCCAACTGGAATGCTTCAGGCAGCAGCGCCGAGCCCATCGTGGCGGAGTTCCCTGCGGGGCTTCCCTGCCTCGGTACGCCGACCACGACCGAGGACTACTCGGTATTTCTCGCGATCGTGCCTGGCACGGACCTCGCCGAGCTGTACTCCCGTCACGGCGCACGGTTGCTGGAACGCAATGTGCGGGCTTTTCTGCAGGTGCGCGGATCGGTCAACGCCGGAATCCAGCGCACACTGCGGGAGCATCCCGAGCGGTTCCTCGCCTATAACAACGGAATCGCTGCTACCGCCTCACGTGTAGACCTTGAAACGGATGAATCGGGTCAACGCGTCATCCGGCGCCTGCACAACCTGCAGATCGTCAACGGTGGCCAGACCACCGCGTCCATCCAGTACGCCCGGCGTGCAGTCGACATCAGCCGGGTTCTGGTGCAGATGAAGCTGACGGTGGTGTCACCGAACCAGCTGGATGAGATCGTGCCGAAGATCTCCGCGTACTCCAACACACAGAACCGGGTCACCGCCTCCGACCTGCGGGCCAATGCCGGTTTCCACGTCGACGTCGAGCGCATCATGCGTACCCTCTGGGCACCGCCTGGTCCGGCACACGACAGCGATACGCATTGGTTCTACGAGCGGGCGCGCGGGCAGTACGCCACCGCCTTGGCTGCGGAGATGACCCGCTCCAGGCAGAAGATCTTCAAAACAATCAACCCAGCTGACCAGAAGATCACTAAGTCGGACCTGGCCAAATTCGAGATGTCGTGGCGAATGCGCCCCCAGCAGGTGAGCCTGGGCGCCGAAAAGAACTTCACCCTGTTCTCTGAGCTCATCGAGGAGCAGCCACCGGCAGTTGATAAGGAGTACTGCCAGCATCTGGTCGCCAAGGCAATCCTCTTTCGGCAGGCGGACCGGCTGGTGGCCCAGCAGAGGTTCGGCGGATACAAGGCCAACATCGTGACGTACACAATTGCGAAACTGGTGCATGCCACAGGCGGGCGGGTGAACCTCGATCGGATCTGGCGCGACCAGCGGCTTTCGCCTGCTGTCGCCGAGGCTGTGAGTGAGCTCGCGCCGCTGGTACAGAAGGTTATCGTCTCCCCGCCCGGCGCGGGAAACGTCGGCGAATGGGCTAAGAAGGACGGTTGCTGGGACGCAGTGCGCGACATTGACTGGACGCCTCCTACACAGCTGGAGACCGATCTGTCCGCCGTGGACAGATATCCGAACGACGTGGATGCACTGCAGGAGAGCGAGGTCGGCGACTGGGAAGATCTCGCCGCCTGGGGCGCCGAGACCGGGTCCTTCGACGCGCAACAACGCAGCACTGTCCGGAATGTTGCCCACGCCTTGGCCGACGGCAACACGCCGGCAGGACGACAGCTGAGGGCCGCCTCCCTTCTCATGGAGGTCGCCCGAAGGAGCGGGTTCCGTCCGATCCGTGAGAACCATTGACCCCGTCAAGAGGCCTTGAGGACCCACGATGACCAGCTGGATCGCCGAAGTCCCCACCCAGGGAGCAGTCGAGCTGCCTCCCGATCCGCACGCTCTTGACGCGCTCGGACGTAACCATTCGCTGGAGACAGCACTGGCGGACCTGGTCGACAACTCGGTGGATGCGGGCGCCGGGCACGTCCTGATCCGCTTCATCCGCGACCGGGTGCACCTGATCGGCCTCTACGTGGTCGATGACGGTAAGGGCATGACGCCCGAAGGTATCGACGCGGCCATGACTTTGGGCGGTCGCCGTACCTACGACAGTTCCGATCTTGGACGGTTCGGCATTGGCCTCAAGGCTGCCTCGTTCAGTCAGGCTGAAAGCCTCACTGTGCTCAGCCGATCGGTTGGCCGGCCAGCCGTCGGTCGCCGATGGCTGCACGAGCAGGACCGTTCAAGCTTCCACTGCGATGTGGTGCCGAGCGAATTCGCGGAGGCTGAGCTTGGTCGGTCCTGGCCCTTTAGCGCAACGTCGTCCGGGACAGTGATCCGGTGGGACCGCGTGGCAGGGTTCCCAGCCGTCGAGGATTCCCAGCAGGTCGCCACCTTCCTATCCCGGAGCGTCGAGCACCTGCGGGGCCACTTGGGGCTGATGTTCCATCGCCTGCTCGAGGCTGGTCGGGTGCGCATCACTATCGACGTCGAAGACGTCGACGGCGGACGGGGAGCCCCGACCGAGGTCACACCGATCGATCCGTTCGGCTATCCCAAATCGGCGCCGGGGTGGCCGCGGACGCTCATAGCCGATTCCCCGCGCGGGCCGCTCAGGATCGTCTGTCATTTATGGCCTCGAAAGTCCAACAGCGTGGAGTACCGGCTGCCGGGCGGAGCGGAGAACCGGCAGGGCCTGTACTTCTACCGCCACGATCGACTCCTGCATGCCGGCGGCTGGGAGGGCATTCACGCTCCTGATAAGAAGCTGCAGCTTGCGCGGGCGAGTATTGACATCGACGGCGACCTGACCGGGATGTTCGTGATGAACCCGGAGAAGTCTAAGGTCACTGCCGGAGCGGATTTCGCGCCTGCGGTAACGGCTGCCCGGGCGGCCGACGGCACCACAATGTCGGACTATCTGCAGGCCGCCGAGGCGATGTGGTCCACCAGCAATCAGCGGACAACCGCTCAGCGCCGCGCCGTGATTCCGCCCGGCAAAGGGCTGAATCCCAAGGTTGCACGGGAGATCGTCGACGAACTGCCCCAGCTGCCGGTGGAGCCGCTCAACATCCTGTGGGCGAAGTTCGACAGCGACGACTTCTTCGAGGTGGACCGGACCACGCAGACTCTGCGACTGAACAACCGCTACCGGACAGCGGTCCTTGGCGGCCGCAGAGGCGGGCTCAACGACGCACCTCTGCTTAAGGCTGCTCTGTTCCTGTTGACCGAGAATGTTTTTCAAGGCGCTCACCTCGGCGCTCGGGACAAGGACAACATCGAACTCTGGCAGAACATTCTGACCATTGCCGCCCGCGCCGAGCTCGCGTCCCACACGGGCCGGTCATGAGCACCGAGGGGCGGCATTTGACCCGTGAGAGCTTCATCGAGTACCTAAACCTCGGCTACCCGGTGGATCATCCAATTCATGGAGAGCCCAGAGTGCTGATCTTTGTCGATCCGGGAAACCGGCGGATTGGCCTTCGCGTCCCGACTCTGACCGACGAGAAGCCCGGTCCGACCGGCTTGGAACACGTCAAGGTTTCTGCTGTGCACCACCACGGGCAACGGATGATCGAGGTGGAGATCGACGAGCCCCGGCTGTTCGTGGACGCGTACCCGATCCTCCGTGGTGTCGCCGACCGTGTCCAGCTGGACCACATGCCTGTGGCCCGTGCACTGGGTGAGACCTTGCGGCGGCTCGGTCACCTGATAAGAGCCGAGCAGACTCTGACCCGTGAGGTCGAAACCGGCCTGATCGGAGAGTTGGCGCTGTTGGCCGGACTCGTTTCGGTTATGCCGCCGGAACTCGCTTTGAGGGCGTGGCGCGGTGGCACCGAGGAGCACGATTTCGGGCTGCCGTCGGTCGACGTCGAAGTCAAGACGACGACGTCGGAGAGCCGTAACCACCGGATCTCCTCGGTGACCCAGCTGCAGCCGACAGGAGAGCGGTCGCTGTGGTTGCTTTCCCTGCAGCTGACCGCAGCCGGGACGGACGGCACCACAGTCGCCGCGTTGATCGGGCGGGTGCGTGACCTGTTCGGGACGCCTCTGTTGCGCGACGACTTCGATTCCCGCGTACAGGCTGCAGGATGGTCATACCGTTATGCGGAGGGGCCTCTGCAGCAATGGCGTTTCCGGACCGAACCGGCCACGTACCACGTTTCCGGGGATTTTCCTCGGCTGACGGCCGAGCAGCTCGCACTGACCGGCACTGACCTCAATGTCATCAGCGACATTCGATACCGCATCGAGCTTTCCAGCCGTACGGGTGATGAAGCGCCCGAGCCGTTGCGGGCTGCCGTGCGGGCCGGACGACAGGAGCTTCCGTGAGCGACAACATCGCCACCGCCTACCGCGCCGCACTGGTCGCATTGGGGCAGACCGGCCCGAAAAGCCTTCACCCAGTGGCGACGATGCTGGGGGATGGGCAGGAGGACTTCGCGGACGGCACTGCGTTGCTTACGTACCTACGGGCGGCCGGCCCCGAGGACTCGCTGAGGCAGCAGTTCGCACACGTTCTGGCTGGCTGGGACCACGCCGAGACAGACGCGAAGTGGGCCGGCGGCACCATTGCCAACACGGCCGAGCGCCGCCACGCGATCATAACGGCGCTGGTGCTGGACGTTCCTACCCAGGATCTTTTCGCCGACCGCTTCCCCTTTGCGGCGGCGTCAGGACCGATCGTCATCGCGGACGAATGGGAAGAGTGGCGCACCGAGGAACGCCGGTATGCGCGCAACTTTTACTGGTCTCACTACCGCGACTACCTGGTCAACAAGGGTTGGAATCCAGATGCCGTAAACGGTCTGGACCTCGCGACCGAGGAGGTGGTGCGTCGATTGTCGGATCCAACGCGCGCCATGTCCTACCAGGCTAAGGGCTTGGTTGTCGGGTACGTGCAGAGCGGGAAGACGGCCAACTTCACCGGTGTGATTGCCAAGGCTGTTGACGCTGGCTATCGCCTTGTCGTGGTTCTGACTGGAACGACGAACATGTTACGGGCCCAGACTCAGCGCCGGCTCGACCTGGAACTGCTCGGGCGCGAGAATCTCGAACTCGAAATCTCCGCGCACGATGACAAGGCTCACGAGTATGAAGACGATCCGGATTGGGAGGCCGACAAGTTCATCCGACACGGCGGCCGGCCATCGGACGCCGGATACCCGGACATTCGCCGTCTCAGCACCCACTCGTGGGACTACCGACGTTTGAGGCAGGGTTTCTCAGCACTTGAGTTTCACCGTCACGACCGCACCAAAGATCTATTCGACCCGGTCAACCTGTTCACCAGTGACGCCAGGCTCGTCGTCGCGAAGAAGAACAAGACCGTCCTGCAGGACCTGGTGGCCGACCTCGGCAGGATCAGCGACCGGCTGGGGGAGGTTCCGGTACTGATCATCGACGATGAATCGGACCAGGCATCGGTCAACACCACCAGCCCGGCCAAGTGGAAGAACGACAGTAAGGAACGCACGGCGATCAACCGGCTGATCGGGCAGCTGCTGGGCATGATGCCGCGCGCCCAGTATGTCGGGTACACGGCAACGCCGTACGCCAACGTCTTCGTCGATCCGTCGGACGTCGAGGACATCTTCCCGCGGGATTTCTTGGTGTCCCTACCTCGACCGCTTGGCTACATGGGCGCCGAGGACTTCCACGACTTCGACTCCGATGTGCCGATTGACCAGCGCAGCTTCGCCGAGTCGCAGGAACGTCGTCACGTCCGTCTGCTGGGCGATGAGCAGTCGGACGATGAGTTGTTTACCGCAGTTGACATGTACGTGCTGACAGGAGCGGTCAAGCTGTACCGCGAGCGGCATGGATTTGCGTCCTACCGTCACCACACGATGCTTGTCCACGAAGCGATGGGGCGCGACTCGCACAAGGAATCCGCGGATGCCATCACACGGTGGTGGCACCGGGCTGACTACCGTGGATCGAAAGGTCTCGCCCGACTTCGTCGACTCTACGAAAAAGACGTCCTGCTCGTCAGCCAGACAACCGCCGCAGACCACCCCACACCGGCTGACTTTGAGGACCTCGCAGAGGACGTCGGTCGAGCCGTCAGCCTGATGACCCCGCCTGACCGGACCGGCAGCCCGGTCATCGTGGTCAACAGTGACCCGGACCTGGAGAAGCAACAGGAGAGCCTCGACTTCGATCGGCGCCGGGTCTGGCGCATTCTGGTCGGCGGCAACAAGCTGGCACGCGGATTCACGGTCGAAGGACTTACGGTCACCTACTACCGGCGCGCCACAGCTCAGGTTGACACATTGATGCAGATGGGGCGCTGGTTCGGTTTTAGGCCGAGGTTCCGTGATCTGGTGCGGATCTACACGACCGAAGACCTACACAACATGTTCGCGGCAGCCTGTCAGGACGAAAATTATCTCAGAGCGGAATTGCGGCGATACGCGCAGCCGGTTAACGGCCAGGCACAGATAACGCCGAAGCAGGTGCCACCGCTGATCGCTCAGCATCGACCCGATCTCCGCCCGGCCGCCCGCAACAAGATGTGGAACGCGCGACTGGTTCTTCGAAGCTCTCCCGGCGAACCGATGGAGCCGGTTGCGTATCCCGATCCGAAATCTGACCGCCGCAAGACCGAGGCGAACAATAAGCTCTGGTTGCCCGTCCTCGCTCGTGCTGCGGCCGGCGAGAGCGTCCAATTCAAGCCGGTGCGCTCAGTCAAGAGTGGAACCGGGTCGGTTCCACATCCACTCAGCACCACATATGAAGCACATGTTGCCGAGGTGCCTCATTCGGAGATGCTTACCATTCTAGACGGCCTCCAGTGGAGCGGGGCTGACACTTTTAAGCCGGAAGTTGCATGGCTCCGGGCACTTCGACCGGATCAGTTGAACCGTTGGGTGGTCATCTTCCCTCAACAAAGTCTGGCCAAGAGTCCTCAGCGGAAAATCATGGACCATGGCCCGTTCAGTGTGTTCCCGCGTCAACGGACTATGAGCAGAGGCTCGTTGCGGGTCGTAAGTGAGTACAGGCACCGTAACGCCGCAAGTCGCATTGTCGGTATCTCGGGTTCAGCGCCCGACCCGGTTGCGGATTCCCTTCATGGGCCGGCTACCGGCGCGATGGTCGTGTATCCCGTCCTGGAAAAGCACGATACTCAGGAGGTTGGGGTCACGCTGGCGTTCCACATGGTGACGCCCATGAGCACGACTCCACTCAACGGAAATCTCATCAAATGGCAGGCCCGTGACAGTCACAATCCTAACGCGTTGGTTGTAGATGCCTCCTCGGCCAACGCTTAGCCCCGAGGGAATCCGGTGACTAATCGGAGGCCTTTGAACGTGGCCGTCTCCAATCAGATGAAACGCATGCCGCGGGAGCGCACCACGCCTGAGATGAAACTCAGACGTGAACTACACCGGCGTGGTTTGCGCTTCCGGGTGAATTTTCGGGAGCTGCCGGGAAAACCGGACATCGTGTTCACCAGAGCTCGTCTGGCGGTGTTCGTGGACGGGTGCTTCTGGCACATGTGCCCTGTGCATTCGACTATGCCCAAGAACAATGCAGAGTGGTGGCGCGTGAAGCTGTTCCGCAACGTGGAGCGTGACCGTGAGAAGGATGCCAGGCTCGCTGAGCGGGGCTGGACGGTGATGCACGTCTGGGAGCACGAGACCGTTCTCGAATCCGCCGACCGGATAGAGGAGTTGTACACGTCGATCCGACCTTCCGGTTCCGCAACGCCGGGCTGAATCCCCTTAGTGGTCTTGAGGACGCTGTGGCATCCTGGTCGTCACCAACAACGTGCTGGAGGACTGGGTGGCTGAGAGAACGTGGTACGACGTGTCGCCGTCTGCTGCGCGGCTGACTGGATCGCTGCGTGACATCGGCTACGACTTCACGACGGCGGTGGCGGACATCGTCGACAACAGCGTCGCCGCGGGCGCCACCCGCGTGGAGATCCTAATTGAGCATGACGGTGCGGATTCTCGTGTCTTCATCACCGACGACGGGTCAGGCATGTCGGCACAGGGTCTGCTCGAGGCGCTCCGCTTCGGCACCCGCCGCTCGTACGGGAGGGGTGAGCTGGGCCGGTATGGGCTGGGACTGAAGACGGCCTCACTCTCTCAGTGCAGGGTTCTCACTGTGGTCAGCCGCAACTCCAGGAACGCGGTCCGGGTGAGCGCCCGCTCGCTCGATCTGGACCTGATCGAGGAGTGGGACCAGTGGGTCATCGTCGACCCTACCAACACCGAGCCGAGTGCCAAGCGGGCACGTCAATGGCTTTCCGAGGGCACTGGCACAGTAGTGATCTGGGAAGTTCTCGACCGGGTGCTTCCGGAAAAGAAGCCTGAGGGTGGTTGGGCGCGCCGACGACTTGACACGCTCGCCACGCGGGCGGCCGAACACCTCGGCATGGTTTTCCACCGGTTCATCGAGGGCGTGGAGGGGCGGCCGCAACTGGTTATCACGGTCAACGGCCAGAAGGTTGCCGCCTGGGACCCGTTTGCGCGTCAGGAGCCGGCTACGCAGGAACTTCCGTTGCAGCGATTCGAGGTGGAGTCGGCTGGCATCGTCGGTCAGGTCGTCCTGCGGCGCTTTGTTCTGCCGGCCCGGGACAAATTCAGCGAACCCGCCGAGTTTGAACGTCTGTCTGGTCCTCTCAACTGGAACCGTCAGCAGGGCCTCTACGTCTACCGCGCCAACCGCTTGGTGCAGTGGGGCGGCTGGGCGGGAATCCGCGGGATTGATGAGCACACCAAACTTGCGCGCGCCTCAGTCGAATTCGACACCGATCTGGACACGACCTTCAACATCAACGTGGCGAAGATGCGCGTCACCTTGCCGGCTCAGTTGAAAAACCTGATCGAGCCGGCGGTCAATGAACTTTGCATGATGGCTGACGATGCGTACCGGAAGACGTCACGTACGCCGGCCTCGCCGGTGCCGGCTGAGCTGGCCGCGCCGCCCGAGGTACGCGCGGCTACCCACGCCGCCGTCTCCGCTGGTCTGGCGTTGCGTATGGCCGCCATGCAGGCGGACCAGTGGCAGGCCTGGGAGCGGATCGAAGCGATCATCCGCGAGCAGTCTCCCGACGTCGCGGAACTGCTCGGGTTGAATGCCTGAACCGGGTTCCGACGGGATCACTTAAGGTTGATTCGTCTCGCTGAAGGAAGGAAACAGTTGACCAGGGAGACCTGGTGCTAGGCGGGATCCAGCGGCTGGGCGCGGCGGCCTCGTGTCGCCACCCACCAGGCGGGCTGGGGGTGGTTACCGTTGCGCTTCGTGTAGAGGCGGAAGCCGTAGCCGGTGAAGATTGCTGCGAAGAGGACGCCTGTCCAGCCGCCGAAGACTATGGATAGTGGCGCCAGCAGCCATAGGGCCACGGCTGCGGACGTGTAGAACAGGGGCCGTGGCCTGGTCAACCGGTCCATGCGACGGCAGAACTTCGGGTCCGCGACTCGGAGAAACGTCACCAAGCCGTCGAACTCGGCCTTTTCCTGCGGATCGAGCATGGTGACCACCTCCGTCTGCCTGCCCGCTCGACGGCGCATTGATACCCGGCGTTGCGGGCCGATAACCCGATGACAGTGTCACGTCACGTAGCTCACACCCTCGGACAAGACGTCCGATCCGCGGACGGTTACCTGATCTGGGCGTCGATGGGGTTGGCGCCTAATGCGGTCCGTCTTGAATTCGCGCTGGATGTCTAGGCTCCCATTCGTTGCGTTCGCCGCTTTGGCGGGCAACTAGGACGTATCGCGTGTCGAAATCAGGCACCGAACGGTCACGTTCGTGTCTTCACTAAGGGTGCTCGCCTGTCAGCGGGAGCAAGATCCGGAGATTTGGGGCGGTGGCCGAGCGGGCAAACACCTATGTGGAGCACCGCAGTTGGTGTCTGCTGGCCAAGCCGCACATGGCGCGGGGCGACATCGGTGTGTCGAATGGGTTGGCGTCGCCGTGGGTGGCGCTCTGAATGTTGCAGCCTTGGTAACCAAAGGCGCGCGCAAAAGGGCGACGAATCCGAGGATTCAGCAAGACAATTAAGAATTCCCGGCTCGATCGAGTGAAACTGCGAAAATGACCCGCCGCCGGACCGCAAAGAAGCGCCGAGCCCGGTGGGGTCGGCGCTTAAAAGGCCTGCACTACAGCGGCTGGGCGGCCGTCGTATCGTCGCGCTGGGGAGCCGCCAGCCCGCAGGCGGGGCAGCTCATCTGGTCGCCGCAGGAAGGGCACCCCTCGTTGCTGCGACGCAGGTGCCACCCCAGGGCGACACCCGCGAGCAGGCTCAGTAGCCCGGCGAGAGCCGCAACGGTGACCGCGCCGGTCATGCCGCGGAGTGCCGCAGAGGAAGCCCGGTCGGCGTGTACATGCCGCGGCCGATGTGACGCCGGTCGACAGCCGGGTCTTCGCTGGAGCGGGCGGTCACGTAGGGGGCGGTGAACGTGTCGACCCCGGTGCCGAGGTGGGCGCCGGGGCGGTAGGTCACGGTGACTGCGCGGGGGGAGGCTGCCTCGATGACGCCGGCTCGCCAGCCGTCGCGGTAGACCCAGACGCGGTCGGAGGGGTGGTAGCTGTCGGCGGGGGCAACGTCCGCCGGGTCTCGCTGGGGCGGGGCGATGGTCGGGGTGGACGTCGGTGCCGTGGACATCGAGATGACCCTCCAAGATCTCGGGACCCGGTCCGTCCGGATGGCGGGGGAACGCCACCGAGGCGTACGTGTCGGCCGAGAAGCCGAACTTTCAGCACGCTGAGTCAGCGAACGGTGCGTGTCTGTCAGCTATCATCCTCGCGTACGGAGGCGTCCGCAAGGCCGGATGCACGTGCATCCGCATTGGGCGAACGCCCGGGCGAGTGCCCGGGCTGTTTCGTTGTGGACGATCTCCCCTTTAGGATGCTGTGGGACTGCGGGCCGGTAGCCCCCACACAGTGATGATGAGGAGCCAGGTGAGCGCGGGTACGCAGCAGGAGGAGGCGCCGACCGGTGGCCCCACCGTCCTGCGCATCCTGCTCGGGGCCCAACTCCGCCGTCTCCGTGAGGCCAAGGGCATCACTCGCGAGGACGCGGGCTGGGAGATCCGAGCCTCGGGGTCGAAGATCAGCCGTATGGAGCTCGGCCGCGTCAGCTTCAAGGAGCGTGATGTCAGCGACCTGCTGACCCTCTACGGGGTGACCGAGGCCAACGAGCGTGAGGCGCTGCTCGTGCTGGCCCGCCAGGCCAACAACCCGGGCTGGTGGCAGCAGTTCAGCGACGTGATGCCGGGCTGGTTCCAGTCCTACCTGGGGCTCGAGGCCGCCGCGACGCTGATCCGCACGTACGAGATCCAGTTCGTCCCGGGTCTGCTCCAGACGCCCGACTACGCCCGTGCGGTCATCATGCTCGGCCACGCCGGTGTCACGCCGGAAGAGATGAACAAGCGGGTCGAGCTGCGGCGCCAGCGGCAGGCCATTCTCGACCGCCCGGAGGGCCCGCAACTGTGGGCCGTCATCGACGAGGCGGTGCTGCGCCGGCCGATCGGCGGCGTCGACGTCATGAAGGCTCAGATCGAGTTCCTGATCGAGACGTCGAAGAAGCCCAACGTACGGCTGCAGATCATCCCGTTCCATGCCGGCGGTCACGCCGCGGCGGGCGGCCCGTTCGCGATCCTGCGCTTCCCCGAGCCCGAGCTTCCCGACGTCGTCTACGTCGAGCAGCTCACCAGCGCGATCTATCTGGACAAGCGCGAGGACGTCGACCAGTACGCGATGGCCATGGAGCGGGTCTGCATCGACGCCGAGCCGCCCAGCCACACGCCCGAGATCCTGGGCAAGCTGTTGCACGAGGTCGGACGTCCGGCTTAGATAAAGCGACTGTCTGGAGCCATGCCCCGACGCGGGGTAGGCTCTGCAAATTCGCCCCGAGCATTCGCAGTCGCGAAGGGTGATCGGTTGGGCTCGTCCACGCCCGCTGCCGACGACCGTGGACGAACCTCTTACCGTCTCGGGTCCTGCCTGGCTTGAACGGCTAGGCAGGCCCATCTCTTCACCGGGTGCGCCCCCATGGTCGCATTGCCCGGCCACTTCATTTTCTCGCCGTTCGAGCGGGACGTGGAGATGGGCACGTCGTGCTTGCGGCGGCTGACCGCGAAGGGCCAGTGTCGTTCCGGCCGGCCCGACTCATCCCGCGCCGGGCCTGACTGTCTCGATGTCATCCGACGGGAATCTCGGCCGGAAGAGAATTCAGGCTTTCGGGGTGCGCCGGCTCAGGCGAGCAGGTTGTCGAAGTCGCCGTCGTTGACGCCGCCGAGGAACGCCTCGATCTCGGCCCGGGTGTAGATGAGCGCCGGACCCTCGGGGTCGCGGGAGTTGCGCATCGCCACCTCGCCGCTCGGGAGGACGGCGCACTCGACGCAGTTGCCGCTGGGGTTGCTGCGCCGGCTCTTCTGCCAGGTGACACCTTCCAACTGGCCGGCGGGGATGCCGTTGACCGCGTACGTCATGTTGAAGCTCCCTTGATTTCCTCCGGCCGGGGATCGCCCGGAGTCAGATGCTCTCCAGTGAGCAATCATTGCCTCACACCAGGTGCAAATGCACGTGCATTTGGCCTTGCGTACTCACGGGATTGTGAGCATGATAACGCACGGGCGCATCTTGCGGGTGTCACTTAGGGTGACATCTTTAAGTGACTGATCGGTCGCGGAAACGGCGTTTTCGGTCTCGGCGCCAGGCTCCCTGGTGGGGGCGTCCTAGCGGGAGGTAACGAGATGGCCGTTCCGAACATCGGTCCGGAGCACTTCGACCAGGGCGAGGACGGTCATGCCGAGTCGCGACGGGGCAACCCGGCGCCGCGCTATCGGGACGAGGGTGCGACCGATGATGTCAGCGCGGCAGCGACCCGGGCGGCGGTGGTATCGCACCGTTTCGGCGGTGTGCGATATGCCCTGTCCCGACCCGCGAATCGGCGGCCGGCGAGTGTGGAGGGAGAGCCCGATGACCGAGATTGATCACGGTCCGCGTGTTCTGCTTCCTGGCCGGTTGTTGACGGGGCGTCAGCAGTGATCACTTTGCGTAGAGATAGGGAACGCGATCACGGATCGCCTACGGCCAAGGGTCGCGGGCGCATGGTGGTTACGCACCGTCGCCTCGCGGTGGCGACGGGCCATGGATCTACACGGTTTGATTGTCATACGGCAATATCCGAAACCGGGGCGGCCTAAACCTCAGTTGATGAGACTTTCCTCCGGCTCCGGCCGGGCTGTCCGGTTCCCCCGTGCCGGATGGCCCGGCCGGTTCCCCTTTACCGGTCTTTCGTCGTTCACGCGGGACCGCGGCGTGGCCCAGCCGGCGTGAATTATCAGATCCCTAAGGGCTCGCCGAGAAATAACCCGTAGCTTGACGGATTGTGGTCCGTTGATCTGTTATGGGCGTGATGGTGGAGA
>NZ_JAMQOL010000074.1:0-74002 GCF_023717965.1 Paractinoplanes hotanensis
TTTCGAGGACCGCCCGAAACCACCGATTCACCCGTGTCATCCCGAATCGGCTGTCATTCCTTGCTGAGATCAGTTCAGTGATCGGCGTAGCGCTCCACCTCAATAGGAAGGTTGTTGTCGAGTCCGAAGGTTATCGGGTCGGACACTCCGGGGATGATGATGCTGATCCGCAGGTTCAGCGCCGCGGCTATCAGCGGTAGGGCGGTAGGAACGCCTCACCCTCGGCTCGTTCCAGGATTGCGCCCAGCGTGTCACGGCAGCGTAGATGGCATTGAATTCGGATCCGGAGACCGTCCGGTCAGGTTTCATCCGTTTCATCACGACCATCTCCCGCAAGGCTTCATCGGGCAGTTCGGCCACCGTCACTTGTCGGCCGTTCGGGCATCGTTGACGTAGTCGAGCATGCTCTGCATATTGAGCGAGTTGTCGTGCAGCTTGGCCCGGCCGGCGGAGAAGTCGGGTCTGTCGAAGTCAACGATCGGCCGGATCTAGCGCGACTTCGGCCTCAAGCCGCACCGGGCGGACACGTTCAAACTGCCTGCCGACCCGCAGTTCATCGAGAAAGTCGTCGACGTCGTCGGGCTGTATCACCACCCGCCCGAACGGGCGGTGGTGCTGTGTGTGGACGAAAAGTCCCAGATCCAGGCCCTGGAACGCTCCCAGCCGGTCCTGCCGATGATGCCCGGCATGCCCGAACGCCGCACCCATGACTACCACCGCAACGGCATCACCAGCCTGTTCGCCGCGTTCAACACCGCCGACGGCACGGTCATCAGCGAACTGCACCGTCAGCACCGCGCGGTCGAGTTCAAGAAGTTCCTGATCACCATCGACAAGACCGTCCCAGCCGGCCTCGACATACACCTGATCTGCGACAACTAAGGCACCCACAAAACCCCCGCCATCCGGGCCTGGCTCAAGAGACACCCCCGCTTCCACATGCACTTCACCCCCACCGGATCCTCCTGGATCAACCAGGTCGAACGCTGGTTCGGATTCCTCACCGACCAGAAGATCCGCCGCGGCACCCACAAGTCGGTGCAGGCCCTCGAAGCCGACATCCGCACGTGGATCGCCGACTGGAACCAGAATCCACGACCATTCATCTGGACCAAGACCGCCGAAGAGATCTCGAATCAATCGCCCGCGTGTCCAGCAGATCACCGACTCTCTGCTGGACACAATCGCCCCCCTGGGCGAGGTGGACTTGGTGGAACACTTCACCGGGCCGTTGCCGATCACGGTTATCGGCGAGCTCTTGGGTGTGCCGGAGCACTCCCAAACAAACTTCCGGGCGTGGAGCACACCGCCTCGCTGGCCCGGGACTGTAAAAATAACGGTGTAACTCCTGATCAAGGAGACACCTGATGACTGTGACGAGCGAGCCCACCGTGGATACTTTCGCGGTGGTCAAGAAGAAGGATCCGGCGGTCTCGCCGGAGGGTGTGGACGCGGAACTGGTGGGCCGGCTGGTCGAGCAGGCCCGCGCAGCAGGCCTGCAGCTGACCGGTGAAGGCGGGCTGCTGCAGCAGCTGACCAAGCGGGTGATCGAGGCCGCGATGGACGGTGAGATCACCGACCACCTCGGCTATGGCAAACACGATCCGGCCGGTAAAGACGGCGGGAACTCCCGCAACGGGACCCGGGCCAAGACGGTGCTGACCGACGTCGGCCCGGTCGAGATCAGCGTGCCCCGCGATCGCGACGGTAGCTTCGAGCCGCAGATCGTCAAGAAGCGTCAGCGCCGGCTCAGCGGCGTGGAGGACATGGTCCTGTCGCTGTCGGCGAAAGGCCTGACGACCGGGGAGATCAGCGCTCACCTGGGCGAGGTCTACGGCGCTGAGGTGTCGAAGCAGACGATCTCCACGATCACCGACAAGGTCATGGACGGCATGGCCGAGTGGCAGAACCGGCCCTCGACCGTGTCTACCCAGTGATCTTCTTGGATGCGATCAACGTCAAGATCCGCGACGGGAAGGTCGCCAACCGGCCCATCTACGTCGCTCTCGCCGTCACCGCTGAGGGCACCCGCGACATCCTCGGATTGTGGGCCGGCGACGGTGGTGAGGGCGCCAAGTTCTGGTTCAGCGTGTGCACCGAACTGAAGAACCGCGGCGTCGAAGACGTCCTCATGGCCGTGTGCGACGGCCTGACCGGCCTGCCCGACGCCATCAACACCGTGTGGCCGCAGACCGTGGTGCAGACCTGTGTGGTCCATCTGCTACGCAACTCGTTCAAATACGCAGGTCGCCAGCACTGGGACCAGATCGCGAAAGCGCTCAAGCCGATCTACACCGCACCCACCGAGGCCGCCGCGGAGCAACGCTTCCTCGAGTTCGCCGAGACCTGGGGCGAGAAGTATCCGGCGATCGTCAGGTTGTGGACCAACGCCTGGGCCGAGTTCGTGCCGTTTCTGGCCTTCGACGCCGAGATCCGCAAGGTCGTCTGCAGCACGAACGCCATCGAATCGGTCAACGCCCGGATCCGCCGGGCCGTGCGGGCCCGCGGGCACTTCCCGAACGAGCAAGCCGCTCTGAAATGCGTCTACCTCGCCGTGATGGCCCTCGACCCGACCGGGCAAGGCCGCCGACGCTGGGCGATCCGCTGGAAACCCGCCCTCAACGCCTTCGACCTGGCCTTCGACGGCCGCCTCACCGCCGGCCGCAACTAACCAAACCGAATCGAGTTACACCGTTTTCTTGACAGACCCGCTGGCCCCGCCCTCTGACTATCAGCGGGCCGGAGCATTGAATCTGAACGGTTCGCCGCTGAGCTGATCGCCGAGAAGCGTGTCCAGCCGGGCGACGACCTGCTCAGCGCGTTGATCGAGGCGCAGGTCAAGGATGGCGAGGCGCTGTCGGACGAGGAGCTGGTGGGGTACGGCTGTGCAGTAGCGTTTGATGGATTTGAGGATCTGATCGGCGGTCTTGGTCCAGACGTAGGGCCGCGGGTTGTCGTTCCAGGTCCCGATCCAGTCGCGGATGTCTTTGTTCAACGCGCGGACCGAGTGGTGTGTGCCGCGTTGCAGTTTCTTGGTGGTCAGTTCCCCGAACCAGCGTTCTACGAGGTTGAGCCACGATGAGCTGGTCGGAGTGAAGTGCAGGACGAACCTGGGGTGAGCGGCCAGCCAGCGTTTGATGGCCGGGGTTTTGTGGGTGGAGGCGTTGTCCAGCACGACGTGCACGTCCAGGTCGGCGGGTACTTCACGGTCGAGGGTCTGCAGGAATTTCTTGAACTCGATGGCTCGGTGCCGGGCGTGCAGGCTGCCGATCACCTTGCCGGTGGCCAGGTTCAGCGCGGCGTAGAGGCTCGACGTGCCGTTGCGGACGTAGTCGTGGCTGGCCGGCGCCGGTGTGCCGGGCAGCATCGGCAGGACCGGAGCGGTGCGGTCCAGGGCTTGGATCTGGGACTTCTCGTCGACGCACAGCACGACGGCGCGTTCCGGTGGGTCGAGGTAGAGGCCGACGACGTCGCGGACCTTGTCGATGAACTGCGGGTCCTTCGACAATTTCCAGGTGTCCTGCCGGTGCGGCTGCAGCCCGAATGCCCGCCAGATCCGGGGCACCGCGGTCTGCGACAGCCCGACCTCGGCGGCAAGGGACCGGGTCGACCAGTGCGTCGCATCGACTGGTGTCGTCTCCAGCGTCGCGGTGATCACCCGTTCGACGTCAGCGTCCGCGATCGTGCGGGGCCGGCCCGGCCGAGGCTCGTCCAGAAGCCCCTCGAGCCTGTCGACGGCGAACCGGTTACGCCACTTGTAGACCATGTTCCGGGAGATCCCGAGCCGGCGGGCGATCTGACTGTTCGATTCTCCCGCCGCGTCTGCGCAAGCCAGCACCACCCTCGAACGCGCCGCTAGGGCCTGCGCACTCGACGGCCTGCGCGACCAGGCCAGCAACTGCTCCCGCTCGCCGTCAGTGAGCACGATCGGCACCGCTACCGGAGAAGGCATGCACCCCACCGTACCCACTGACGCCGATTTAACGATTCGGGACACTACCCTCAACGGCCGACGAGGCTAAAGATCAAGCTGAGTCCCGGACCCATTCGATGACGTCCCTCGTGACCTCTGCTGCCCGGCCCTCCGCGATGATCCCGTACCCGGAGAACTCGGCTGGCGTGCCGCACAACGTCCCGTCGGCAGGACTGGACGGCGCGGGCTCGGCGGTATAGGTGCCCCGGGCCAGACGCCGGCTGTCCAGGGCGCTATCCGCTTCCATCCCGCCCGGCAGCGGGCCCTGACGGCGAAGCTCCGTCAGGTCGGCGAATCGCCCGGTCGAGGCCGCGCGTCATCGCATCGCTGGTGTCCGCCATGAACACCCGCGGGTGCCCGCCCGTGGCTTACGGTGCGGAGGACCCGGCGGTGCCTTCCCAGTGGTTGACCGCGGGCCGGTACAGCACGATCTCCGGCGCTCCAGCATGGCCGATCTGCTGGGGAACGCTGTTGTGGCTGAACACGCGGATCCGCACGCCGTACTCCATGGCGGCGAGATACGGAGCGAGCTCGCCGCCAGAGTTGTCCCATGACCGGGACCGGCGGATCTCGGCGCGGAGGTCCTCCCAGATCTCCTGCGTCCGGCCCTCCGTGACGAGCTGGGTCTGCAGCGCGTCCGGCGTGATCCGAGCACGTTCGGCGCGGAGCACGATGTGGCGGTAGTAGGCGGCATCCAGCACCTGGTCGGGCACCAGGCCGCCCTCGGACGATCGCGCGCCCGGACCGAGCTGCTGGGCCAGCCGGTTCCGCATCTCCGGCACGGTCACCGGCGGACGGCCCCGCCCGAGGGTCGTCGCCGCGGTGCCGAGGAAGGCCCGGTAGAAGCAGTCGCCGTCCGGTTCGGTCGGGACCACAACCCGGCCCATGGCCCGCAGTTCCCGCTCGGCCCGCGACTCCGGAAAAAGCTCGGCGACCACGTCGGCGGCCGAAACCGGCTGTCGGCCTTCGGACCGGGCGGCGATCCTGTCCCGGGTCCACATGATCGCGTACGCCGAGGCCGGCCGTCCCCGCCCGAGGAGGATGCTGTTGACCTCCCTGACCAGTCGCTCGCCGGCGTAGTCCAGCTGCGGCCTGGGGAACACCCTGGCCTGCGCCGTCGTGCTGTCCCGGCTTTCCCTCAGCTCCACCGAGACCGAGAGGTCCTCCGCGGACAGCCCGTGGCCCTGGATGCGTTGCCGCAGCTCGGGAATCAACGACGCGAGCACGGCATCGGCCTGTCCCTGGCTGCCGGCCTCTAGCTGAAGGTCGATACTTCCTCGCCGGTAGGCGTAGGTGACGGCGGCCACGAACTCCTCCCGGCTCGCGTCGTCGGCGGTACCGGTCAGGTCCAGGCGCAGGGCCGGGCCGACCTGTTGCGCGCCGGGAAGATCCGGTGGGCCGGATTCGTCGGCGGGCGGCAGGGAGAATCGGACGAACCACGGCCCGACGGGACCACCCTCGACCGTGTAACCGAGCTCGCTCATCGCCGCAGCCACTCCGGCCATGGGTTGGGAATAGGCCCAGCCGAACGCTGCCATGGCCATTTGCGGGGTCACCCTGCCCGGCGGGTGTCCGAGAAGGTGGGAGATCACTCCGAGCTGGCTCGCGGTCACCCGGGTTGCCCTCGCGGGCCCACCGTGCGCGGAGGACAACAGGTAGGAAGTGCCGTCGGCGGACTCGGCATTCAACCCGGCGGCGGCGAGGCTCCCGAAATTGATCGCCAGCGGGGCGCCGTGCCCGTTCGGAGCCGGCACATCGGCTTGCGGCTCCCGGTCCGGCACCCGCCCGTAGTACTTCTTGCGGCGCCCGGTGACGTTGTCGTCCCAGCTCTGGTACTCGTGGCGGTGCTCGTCGAGGAGCCGGGCCAGTTCCGCGTCAACCTCGTGGGCCGGGTACCTGCGCCGGAAGTGTTTGACCACCTGGGTGCGCGTGATGCCGTCCGGCCCGGCCCTGTCGATGAGGACTCGGACGTGGTCCAGGAGAGATTCGGCGGGCGCCGGCATCGCGAAGGGCCGGATCGCATGGGCGGCGGCCTGCGGCGGATAAGGCTCGCGGGTGGACGGGTCCCTGGCCCGTCCGAGGTAGGGCACGAAGTGCCCCTGGATGTACTCGTTCCAGGCTCGGTAGTCGTCCGGGTGGTGTTCGCCGAGCCAGTGCACAGAATCTGCGACCTGATCGGCCGGAATGATCCGCCGGAACCTCTCGACCAGCTGGGAGCGGCTCAAACCGCGAGGGCCCGCCCGGTCGATCTCCGCCTGGACCCTCGCCAGAGCCGAATTGCGGTCCCGGAAGGAACCCTCGCTGCCGGCCTGGTGGCCGGGCGCGGCCACGATCTCCTGCGGTGCCTGCGGACCGGGCTCCCCGGTGGACCGGCTTCCCGTCCGAGCGTAATAGGTCGCCCTCGAGCGGCCGCCCTCGTTCCAGGTCCGATAGTCCTCGGGAAACCGCTCGAAGAGCCGGCGCACTAACTCCGATACCTGGTTGGCCGAATGGTGCCGCTTGAGCTTCTCGTACAGTTGGGTGAAGCTCAGGCCATCCGGTCCAGCGGCATCGATCAACTGCTGTGCCCGCTGCAGAGGCACATCGTCGGGTACCGGTGCGCCGAGCATCCTGAGCCCCAGAGCACCGGGCGGGTCAGGGTGACGTTCGTTAGTGCGGGTATCGCTCACCTGCCCGTAGTAGGTCACATTGCGGGTTCCTTGGCCGCGTTCTTCCCATTCCCGGAACTGGTCGGGTTGATCGGCGCCGAGCCGGGCCAGCAACTCGGTGAGCCGCTCAGCCGGAAACGCTCGGAAGCGCCGCACCAGCTCGGATCGGCTCACACCTCGAGACCCGGCCCCGTCGATCGTTTCCCGCAGCCGTTGCACATCCTCCGGCCGGATGTCACCGGGCCCGCTCCGGGCCGAGAGGTTCTGCCTGGCGCCACCACGCAAGCGCTGCGGCAAGCCACCGCTGAGCACGTGGTCGCGGATCGCCGACACCGACGGGCTCGTCGTACGGTTTCGCAGCGCCTGAATGGATGCCCAGATGACCGCGGGTGAGGCCGGCTCGTTGTCGCGCCACAACGCCCGGCTGACGCTGTTAACCAGCAGCCGGTCGTGATCGGTGAGATCCGCCGGACCCAGCGGCTGCGGCTCGGCCGACAGCCGCAGGTCGGCAGAACCCACCTCGCCTGGCCGCCACGACACCGACACCAGATCCCGGGAGAGCCCGGCGTCCGCAAGCTCTGCCGCCACCAACGGCATCAACCGGCCGAGCACGGCCCGTGCTTGGTGCACGCTGCCCGCCCGAACCTGGATCTCCCAGGCCCGGCCGCTCTGCGCCGCGGCCACCACTTCCTGGGCCAGGGCGGCCAACTCCTGTTCACCCGCCACCATGGCAGATCCGTCCAGCGACACCGACCGCGGCACAATCAGCTGCGGCGCGTCGGTTTCCCCGCGACCTTCCGGCTCCGCGTACGGAAGAAATCCCGCCGGTGGCACGCCTGGCGGAAGCGTGCCCACCGGAGGTGGAACGGCTGGCAGCCGGAAACCCGGGGTCGGCAGGGGAACCGGGAGCATCCGCGGGCGGGAAGCCGGTGGCACGAAGCTGTAGTGCGAATGGTCCAGCACGACCAGGACCTCGGGGTGGCCTTCCTCGCCGGATCTGGGACGCGGCTCGGACGGCGGCGCCGCGGACCTGGCCGCCAGTCGCCGTTCGCGGGTGGCGCGGCCTGCCTCGTCCGCCAGCTGGAGCGCGGCCCGCCGGGCCGGGATCTCCGCGGTCTTCTCGGCAGACGCCTGGTGGTCCGCGTCGATGCCGGCGGGCGGCCGCAGCGACGACTCGGCCCGCTCATCGGCCTCAGTCACGGCGTCCGGGACCGGTGGACGCACGATTTCGGCGGGACCGGCCTGGCCGAGCCGGAGGACAGGAAGTCCCGCCCGCCTTTCCCGCCCGGTGAGCCGGAGCGGGACATGCGGCGGCACCAGGACGGCGCCTGGCGCCAGGTCGTCGGCGTCGAGGATGTCATCGGCGGTGATCTCGACCAGGATCTCGAACAGGTGCCGCCGACCCGGCTCGTCCCGGACCGCGACGAGGGCGGGCCGCTCGTCGGCCGGGCCGGTGAGCGCCTCCTGCAGCAGCCGGAACTCCTCCTCGCCGTAGAGCACCAGGTACGCCGTCCCCGGCGCCCGAGGATGGTCAGCGGCGAACAGCGTCGTGACTGCGCGGGTGAGGTCGTCGCGGTACCGCCGGTCGCGCAGGGCCAGGCCGGTGAGTTCGCGCAACTCGGAATTTTCGCCGCGGCGGCGGGTGAGCAGCGGAACGAGCGCCGCGCGGGCCTGCGCCGGCGCGGACCACGTGTCCGGGTCGGTGGTCATGCCCAGCGGCACGCTGCCGCTCCAGCCCAGCCTGGTTTCCGGCGCCCGCACCGCGCTCTCCTGTGCCAGCGCGAGGTACATCAGGTACCGCGGTGAGACCCAGTCCGCGCGGCTCGCCGCAACCGCGTCCTCCCGGCCGAGCCCGCCCATCAGGCGCGGCATTGCCGATCGCCGGGGCATCCGGGGCAGGAAGTCCGGGAGGCTGTCCCGCCGGAAGAAGGGCAACGGGCGGCCGCCGGTTCCTGCCTGCGGATCGACATATTCGTCCACCGTGCCGAGCAGGTGGGAGATCTCATGCGCGAGCAGGTATGTCCGCCTGGCCGGCGCCATCGACAGCATGGCGACCGACCAGGTCGCCGAATCCGCGAGCATGTTCCCACCGGGTGGTGCGGTCGCGACGTCGAGCACGTGGTGCGCGGCGCTGGCGTCGGTGAACCGCACATCGACGTGCAACTGGTCGGCATCGTCGCCGGGAAGCTGGAACTGATAGTTGAAGACGCGGTTCACCGCCGACGCGGCCTCCTGCTCCAGCCGCCGCAGCTGCGCGCGGTGCACCCCGGCCGCGCCCCGCAGGTGGAGCCGGAGGCGGAAGACCCGGAGCCCGCGGGGCTCCGCATTACCCGGCTGCCGCACGAGGATCCGAGCCACGCCGTACCGGACGACCGAAGCGTTCCCGCTCACCATCTGCGCGGCGTCCCCGAGGGGATCGCCGACGTCCACGTTGTCCGCGCGCACTGTCCGGAAGATCGAATCGGGCAGTTGGGCGACCAGCTCGGTGGTGCTCCGCACCGGATTCGTGAGGCGCCACCAGCCGGCCGACGAGGTGGCCGCGGTCCGGTACCGCCAAGTCGAGAGATAGTCCAGCTCGGGACGGTGCCGGTCCTGGATCGGCAAGGGCCGTTCGACGGGTGGGATCTCGATGCTCAAGCGGTCCGGGCCGGTGGTCGGCTGAGGGCCGTCCTCCGTGGTCACCGCGAGGAACTCGACCAGTTCGGCCGCCCGCCGCGCGGCCGCCTGGGTTCCGCCGAGAGCGGCGCCCATGCGGTGCTGAACGGCGTCCCGCAGGTGCCCGCCGAAGTCGTCCGTGTCCGCCGCGTCGTCGTGGTGGTGCGGCCCGCGCGACAGCGTCAGAAAGATCAGCACGGGTTGTGCCCCGGCGTCGCCGGCCCGGCTCACCCGCTGCGCGATCTGCTCGACCACCAGGTCGAACCTGGCCTGGTCGGCGGGCAGCACACCGCTCCGGCCGACGCGCACCGTCGCGGTCCACGGCTGCGGGAGCCGGTTTGCCTGGCCGGTCAGCGAGCGCGGCGCCGACGGCGGCACCGGCTCGAAGCCCAGCGAACGAACCTCCACCGTGTCCCAGCCCGCCGCGGTCGGCGACGGCGGCCGGACCTCGTAGTCGACCACCAGCTGCGGCGTCACCATGCCGTCGTTGCGCTCCGCCCACCGGGCGAAGCCGTGCGAGAGCCGGTGCCGGAGCACCCGGGTGACCCATGCGGCGAGCGCCTCGACGTCGTCGGGCAGCCCCCTGACACGCGCCACTACCAGCACACGAACTCGCTGGGGCGCCGCATCGTCCCCCTCCGGCGCCTGTGCCACCAGCTGGTCGACGGCCTCGTCCGTGGTCGAGACCATGGCGATGCGACGCAACTGCCGCAGGGCCGTCACCGTCGTGGCCCCGACGTCGTTGGGCATTTCCGGGGACTGCCGGCCGGGATCCCAGTCGGGATTCACCGCTCGGTGGCGGTCGAGCATCGACCGCAGGTCCCTGCCGTGGATCGGCTGCAGATCGTGGCTCCGGTCCGCGGTGATCTCCGCCATCCCTTCGAGCACTATCACCTCTGACGCGGCCAGGTCCCACAGCGTGGACTCGTGGGGGGCCTCCGAGGGAGAGCGCATCGCCGCGTCCGGCGGGGAACCGCCAGGCGTGACGGCCACGCCGACCGGGGGCCGAACGGGCGGCGCGTGATACATAAACACCCGGGTGACCTGGCGGGGAACGTGCCCCAGCAACTGCCGCTCCGCCGGGGAGCGGAGGCCGAGCAGAGACCAGGCGTCGGTGGCCGGGATCCGGCCGGCGCGCGCATTGCGGCGCCGGCGGGCGGGTTGCCGGCCGGTCGCCGGCCGTCGTCGCGCCGCCGAGGGGGTTGCCGGCACCAGGCGGGCCACGGGCTGCGGACCTGCCTCTTCCGGCGTGATACCCGTCGCTGTGGTCACACGCTGGTGGATCGCTGCCGGCCGGCGGGCGGCCATCTGCTGCCGGGCCGTGGCGGGGTGCCGCGCCGCGCCGGTCGCCTCCGGAACCGGCGACAACGGCGGCGCGGCGACCGGTTCGGGGTGTGCTGCTACCGCTGGGTCCATCGGTGGCGCCTCGGGGGTGGGTTCCGGGTCAGCCGCCGGCAGCACCGGTTCGGGGACGTTCACCGGGCTCTCCGCCGACGCAACCGGCTCGGGAACGCTCGCCGGGCTCGCGGCCGGCAACGCCGACTCGGGAAGGCTCACTTCGGTGGGCGGCAGGTCCGGGTCGGACGCTTCGCCGGGCCGGCCGACCGGAGTACGGCGGCCATCGGCGGCCGGCCTGGCGCCGAGGTCCTGGGTGAGGTCGGCCGGAGCACCGAGGCTGACCGGCATGCTCCCCAGCCCGGCCGTGACGACATCGTCGTCGGCCGCGGCGGAGGGCACCGGCGACGACGGCGCGTCGGTCTCGGCGACCGGGACCGCGGCGGCCCGCGAACCCGGAGGGTGTGCCTCGCCCGCCATTGGCGGCTGGTTGACACCGGGCGCCGCGGCCTCGGCCGCGCGAGACGGGCCCGCCGCGGCCTGCGTCGGACCGCCGCCCCGCGCCGCGGCGGCATCACGGCTGCTTGCCGACCGCTGCGCGGCACGGGCGACCTCATCGCGGCTGAATCCGGTCATGGCCGTCGTCCGGCCGAACTTGATGTAGTGCGCCGTCCGCTCAGCCTGGTCCTTGCTGGTGCGGCCCAGCGCCGGACGGTCCAGCAGAGCCTGCCGCGCGTCCGCCACCCGGATCGCGTCGACCGCAAGATGATGGAGTCCCTCCAGGTGCTGGTTGACAACCCGCACGAACTCCGCGTCCGGCAAGCCGAGAGCGACCAGATCGGCGATCTGCCGCACCGACACCGGATCGCCCTGCTCCGTCCGCGCGGCGATCACCTCGCGCGCCCGCCACACGGTCGCCACTGACGCGGGCCGATTCCGAGGACGCAGGGTGGCGTTGACCTCGCGAGCCAACCGCTCCTTCTCTTGCGTAATCGCCACGGGCTCCGGCAGCGCCAGCCGTACGGAGACACGATCGCCGGTCTGCGCGGATGACCTCCATTCCCGCATGCGCACGGCAACTGAGACGTTCTCCTCGGGCAGCCCGTCATTCTCCAGCCGCATCCGCACGACGGGCATCAGCGCGTCCAGCACCTCCTGCGCCTGTGCGTCGCTGTCCGCCTCCACCTCCACCTGGATGGGGGCACCGGTGCGGACCGCCGCAAGCGTCGCGTCCGCCACCTCCTCCAACACGGCTCGATCAGGTCCGCCGAGCGAACCCGTACCACGCGACCGGGGCCACCACCGGCGGTCGGCGGCACGCCGCTTCTCGGCGCCCGACCGGTCTTCCCGCGATTCCGCCCGCTGCGACGCCGCGGAACTCGTTACGTCAGAGGCGGGATCTCTTCCTCGTGCGCCGCGTGAACTCGGCCCGGACGGCGTGGCTGGCAGCGGGCGTGCCGCAGGAGCGGACGCTACCGGACCCGGATCGGGGTTTCTGCCGGAAGACCTTGGCAGAGTGTAGTGATCCGCGTAACGCTCCACCTCAATATGAAGGCTGTTGTCGAGTCCGAAGGTCATCGGGTCTGACACTCCGGGGATGACGATGCTGATCCGCAGGTTCAGCGCCGCGGCTATCAGCGGCAGGAACGCCTCGCCCTCGGCCTCGTTCCAGGATTGCGCCCAGCGTGTCACGGCGCCGTACATGGCGTTGAACTCGGATGTGGTGACCGTCCGGTCAGGTCTCATCCGTTCCATGACGAGCGTCCCCCGCAAGGCTTCATCGGGCAGCTCGGCTACCGTCACTGGCCGGCCGTTCGGGACACCGTTGACGTAGTCGAGCATTCGCCGCGTGCTGAGGGAGTCGTCGTGCAGCCTGGCCCTGCCGGTGGCGTCATGGGTGAGCCGCACCTGCTCTTCAGCCATGTTCTGGGCAGCACGTCGCGACATTCCTGACGTCGTGAGCTCATCGGTACGTGCGGCGATGTACCTGTCGCGCAGTAGTTCGAGTGGAACGGAACTGGGATCGGTGACGACGACGACCTGGAGAGCGGCCAATTCCTCGAGGAGGGCGGACCGGTCCCAACCGGCGATCTCGGCAGAACTGTCACCGACATTGCTCAACCGGTATTGCGCGACCACCCACGGCGGCACCTCGGCAGGGTTGGTCCTCCTGTCGTCCAGGTATTGCCGTACCAGTTCGCTCAACGCGTTCGCCGCCCGCGCCGGCAGCGTGTCAGCGTGAAGCAGCCCGTACTCGTCACGTCGCCGGCCGGGCTGCGCGTAGTAGGCGAGGTCGGCAATTACAGTTTCGCCGTTCTCAAGCCACGAGTGCATCTGCTCGTCACCAAGATTGTTCACCTTGAGGAAGGCTAGGACCCGGCCCGTCGCCGCCCCGATGACACTGTAAAGCTGGCATCGCCCGTCTGCGGGAACCCTCCCGAGTTCAACGCCGGTGGTGTGCGGCGGAGGTGTCGTCCCTTCAGCCGGCCGAAGCGCACCGGAGCCGGATGTGGGTCCGGCCTTGTCGCCGCTCGGATAGTAACGGCCGAATCGACGTCCACGCTTCACGTTTGAGGCGGCCCGCCACGCTGCTACCTTTTGCGCCTCCATAGTCCCATAGGCGTAGATGACGTAGGCGACAAGCTGCAGGTCCACATAGCTGACCGCCGCCGCCTGAGTGCTGCTCGGGACGAGGGGGAAGATGTTCCGGGCCTGTGCTCGCAAGACCTCGAAAACCCCAGGAAAGCTAGTAGCCACCTCGCGGATGACTTCCGGCGACGGCAGAATCGGCTCGTCCCCGTTCCACTCAAGGTGCGACTTGCGACGAGGGGTGGCGGCGTTTCCGGACTGCTGCGCAGCGGCGACCTCCGGCACCGGGACAGCCGGGGGGGCCGGGACCGGCAGAGGACGGACGCCCCCGCGCCGCTGCCCGGTGCCCCCCGTCACTGCCGAGACCAAACCCGCCGGGTCCGAGGGGTCACTGCTCTCGGCCCGCAGATGGGTCTCCAGCGAATCTTGCAGGGCCGTGTGCCGTTCTTGCCGGACCTCGAGTTGCTCCCGCATGGCCGCGAGCCGCTGGTCCCCGTCTGTGACCTGCTGCTGCAGGTTCGTGAGCCGCGACCCGGTGGCTCGGCCTGCCAGCACTCGAAGAAGGTCGGTCCGCTTGGCAACCTCGTCGATTTCCCGGTTGGCACTGTCGATTTCCGTGGTGAGCTGCTCAATGCTGGCGATCAGGCCGTCGACCGCCCGGGAATTCGGGTTGTCGGTCACGGGCGTGGTCGCCCGCGCCGGAGCGCCGGACGCGCCGAGCGGTTGTTCGGCCAGGCCGAGGTTGACCTCGCGGCCGAGTTCGCCCGGGCCGACCGCCGCCGGCTCGGCGCTGGCCGTCGCGTCGGTTGGGCCGGCCAGTCCGGATGGCAGGACATCGTCGTCCGGGACCCGCGTGGCTCGGGCGTCCGGGGAGATGTCGGCGGTCAGCGGAAGAAACCAGAGCTTCGGGTTGTGCGGCAGCCGCGCGACCGTTCCGGTCTGCCCGTCGAGGAAGGTGACCGCCGGGCGCCCGCCGACCGTGTGCCGCACCACGTTGAACGCGTGCCCCACGTCGGAGCCCTCGCGCCGGACAATGACCACGCCGCGGGCGCCGTCGTCGGCGGCAAGCATCGCGTCGCGGATGACCCCGATGTCCGGCACCTGCCAGACACCACGGGTCTGGCCGGCGTCCGGGCCGAGCTGTTGCTGCTGCATCCGCACCAGGTGCGACCCGGGCTGTGGCGCCAGCGGCGGGGCCTGGTAGATGGCACCTTCCGGATCCCGCAGAGCCATGTCGGTCGCCTGAACAGCCACCACGCAGTTGGTCGCGAATTCACTTCGAGCCGCCGGATCGGCGTCCTTCACCGCGGAGTTGATCCCACGGAGCCAGTCGAAGACGAAGCCGACCGACCGGCCGTCCAGATCGGACGGCGTCGGCTCGGCCAGCATGGCCGGATCGTCCGTCACCGCGGCGCCGAAGCGGCCGAACGGTCCGGCAGGCGCCGCGGCCGTGCCCTCCCAATGGGTAGCCGAAGACCGGTACAGGACGATCTCCGGCCGGCCCGGATTCGGAATCACCACGGGGTCTCCGCCATCGCGGTCGATGATCCGGATCTGCACCTGGTACGCCATCGCCGCGAGATAGGGGAACAGATCCCCGCTCTCGTGATTCCACGAGTGGAGCTGCCGGACCTCGTTGCGGATGTCCTCCCACACCTCTTCCCCGGCACCAGCGGCCCAAAGCTGAAGCTGCACCTCTTCCACGGTGGCGGCGGGCCCCGCCCGGCGCACGAGGTGACGGTTGAAGGTCGCGTCCAGGGCACGGTCCGGCAACAGCCCACCCTCGGACCGGAAGGCGTGTGGCCCCACCTGCCGCGCCAGCAGGTCCCGGGCACCCGGCACGGCGGCCGGGCCTGGATCAACTGTGTGTCGGGCGGCCGCCAGGGTAGTCAGGAAGGCATGGAAGAAGCAGTCACCGTCGGGGTTCGCCCTGACCACCACCCGGCCCATGGCCGCCAGATCCCGCACGCCCTGCGGTACCGGAGCCAGGTGGGCAACCACGGCGTCCACCGGAACCGGCGCACCTCCTGACCGGGCGGAGATCTCGTCCCTCGCCCGCAGGATCACCAACGCCGGCGCCGGCCGGTTCCGAGCGGAGAGCTGCCTGTTGACCTGCGCGACGAAAGATCCGTCCTGGTGGCTCAGCCACGGATAGGCCGCCCGCACCGCCGCCTCGTCGGCAAACCGCGACTGGATGGTTGGACGTGGGTCGTCCCGCACCGCCGCGCCCGAAAACCCACGGAAGTCGCCCGACGGGTCGCCCTGCCGCCAGTCCAGCGCCTCGGCGAACCTGGGGCTATGGTCCCGGAGCTTCGACAGAGCCGGTGGGTGTGGCGGCGGCGCGGTGTCGTCCGCGGTGTTCTGCGTGTTTTCGGTGCTCTCGGTGGCGAAGGCGTCCTCGACCCGGACCTCCTCGCGCCCGGTGCTGCTCGGACCGTCGGTATCCGGAGCGGCGCCGGTCGTGGTCTTGGTGGAGCCCTCGATGTCGGCCGAGCCCTCCGGACGAGGGGCCGAAGTGGACAGGTTCACCTCGGCCGGGGTGAGCATTCGAGCGCCCGCAGGCATCACCATTCCATGAGTCAGCGGCAGGACGGCCAAGGCGGTCGTGGCGGCCGGCAGGGCCGCCAGCTCACCGGTCTGGGGGTTTAAGAAGGTGACGCCGAGGTGGTCGACCTCCCCGACGTACACATGGTTGATGTGTACGTCGTCGCCCCGAGCGGCGAGCAACACCAACGTTCCCTCGCCGGACGCCAGCATGCTGCCGGTCAACGCCTCGATGCTTGGCGTAAGCCAGACCAGGTGTTCGTCGTCGGGCAAGCCCAGGCGCTGTCGCTGGAAGTTGATCAAATCGACGCCGGGCAGCTCGGTCGAGCCGGAGGCTTCGACGGGGGCTCCCTCGTCCCTGGCGAGGACGTAGCTGATCGCGGCGACCACGCAATTGGAATCGGTCTCGGTGCCGGTTGCGCGCTGCGGGTTGACCGTGCCCAGCAGCGGGAATCGCTGACGGATCTGCTCCGGCGTGTACGCCGACGGCATCGGTGTCGTGTCGGCGCCGGGTGAGACGCCACGGAATCCGGTGGCCGCAAAGGGCCAACCACCGGTAGAGAACTGGCCGCCGCCTGAGTAACCGCCGTGGCTGAAGCCCTCTCCATAGCCACCGCCTGGCCAGGGCGGACCACCGAACCCAGGGGATTGACTACTCATCTCACTCAGCCGGGTGCGCAACGCGGTCTCCAGCGCGCCGACATCGTCGATGGCGGGGTTCGCATCGGCCGAAACGCCTGTGTATCCGTAAAGCACGTCGCGCAGCAGAGCCAGTCTTCTCGTTGCCTTCTCAACCGTCTCTCTCGTCTCGGCCGAGAACGGCGCTCCCGATTGCACCGCGTATACGCCCAGCAGCACGTCTGCGACGGATGTGGAGGGGAACACCAGGTCTTCGACCGGGGTCGTTATTGCCTGCCCTTCGACCAGCCGGACTCGAGCGACCAATTGCTGGAAGAGATCCGCGGCCTGCGCGGGCTGAGCAGAGGGAAGTATCCGCTGCCACCAGTCGACCGCAACCGAGACGCTGCTTCGGAAATACGGATTCCACCGAGCGGTATCGATATTCAACGCCGTCATGAGATGGCCGCCGTACTCACTCCTGGAGAAGGAGTGGTAGTCCGCAACGGCGGCGGCACGCCGGGCAGACTGTGCGAGCTCGTCGAACGTTCGCTCCATGGCATCCGGGGCGATAGCCCCGGGGCCGATCCAACGCAACTCCAACGGTACCAACGGCACTAGTCCCACGCGGGACCGATCCAATTCTTCGAGCGTCATCATCTGGCCGAAAGCGTCCTGCTGGGAGACCACGCGGCCGGCCCGACGGGGATCCAACGCGTTGTCGAGATAATCGCCCGCCGTGAAGTCAAGGCTGGAGTCCCGCGCACCGAGAATCCCACCGCGAAGTGGCCCCCGCTGAGGTTCATATTGCCTGGAGTAATCCGGGAACCGATGTTCTGCCTTCGCCGTGAACGCAGTCCGGATGTGGTCGCGGTAGGTTACAAGCAGCTGCTGAACCCGGGGAGGCGCTCCCGCCCGGAGCACCGACAAGTCGATCCGGGACAAGGCTGCGTGATATGACTTCATCAGGTCCCCGCCGGTCAGTCCTGCGGCGTAGCCGATCGTGTGAGTGTAGGCGAGCACGAGGACGTCGCGCAGCACTCGCCGTTCGTACTCGGTCGGGCGAGGATAGGCATTTTCGCTGATGGACGCCGCCATGGCCTGCGAGACCTCGAGCCCATCGCCCAGAATCTCCTTCGCCTTGATTCTCTGGGCCGTCCGCGAGAGGACGTGCACTTCGCTGAGAAATTCGTGAATCCCGCCGAGTGCCGCGCCGATTGTGTATTGCGGGTGTACGAGAATCGTTGCATCGGCCGAAACCGGAGAATACGTTATTGCGCCTGCTGAAACTCTTCTGAAATTGATTTCGAGTTCCTCGAACTCCCAATTATCCGACGGCCTGAAGATCTCGGTTATTGGCACGCCCTGACGCCATCCAGGGAAGCCGGCGGCAAGCTGCGGTGTGCTTGCCAGTCGTCGGTAGATCTCCAGACGATATTGACGAGACGCCTCTGCATCACGACGGAGCTGGTCCCGCTCCCGGGCAAGCAACGGAAACGGCACGTCGATCACCAGTTCCAGGGAAGCGAGCATTCTCCGCGCCACGCCTCTCGGCCCTTCGGCCATCGTCCAATACCTCGTGCCATCCCATTTGAAGCTACGATGGGTCATTGAGACGGCAAGACCGGATCCGCGATGACCCGCGATATAGAAAAGCTCTTCCGGTACGCTTCCGGGACGCTCTCCCGGCCAGGTGATGTAACCGGAGGTGATCTCCGCCTCGGTCCCGCCCAGGCCGTATGCCTGCCCATCGAGCACGCCCGGGTCGACCAGTTCCGGTGACTCGGCCGGCGCCGTTCGCTCTCCGTGTGCGAGGCGTGGTCCCGCAGGAGCATCGATCCCGCTGGTCATCGGAAGGAAGAACCACCCGTCAACCGCTTCCGGATGCCGCGCCAGCCCACCGCGCTGACCGTCGAGGAAGAGCACACCTGCCTCACCGCGCACCACGTTGAACGCGTGAGAGATCCCTGCCCGGTTCGGGACCAGCAGAATGCCCCGCGCACCCACCGGAGCCGCCGTCATCGACCGGCGCACCGACTCCAAATCGGTCCGGTACAACAACGAGTCCAAACCCGCCAAGCGTAGCCGGTCGCGTTGATACCGGACCAGATTCAGTCCCGGCATGGCGCCCTCCGCCGGCGCCTGCCATGCCAGCGGCTCGCCGGGCACCAGATTCATGTCCGTCACAATCGCCGTCAGTACACAGTTCGTCCGTGAGCTGTCCGGATTCACCGATGTCAACCACGGATACACCGACCGTACGGCCTCGTCATCTGCGAGGGTCGACGAGATGAACCGTGTCGGCGTCGAGCGACGCTCGGCGGGCAGACCATCGGACGTCTCCCCCAACGGGTCGCTGTCGTCGAAGTGGGTCGGTAGGTCGTTTGCCACGGCCTTGGGCGGGCGCCTATGGCGGAGTTTCAGATCCTGTCGGGCCTGCCAGATCGCGGCGCGCGACGTCGGCTGATTCTCCTGCCGTAGGCGATCGCCGACGCTACGGACCAGCTGCTCCTCGGTGTCGTGCAGGCCGGTCGGCGGCGCCGGCTGGGGCTCGGCCCAGATGACGACGTCACCCGAGCCGCTCCCGGCCGCGCGCCGGCGTATCGTGACCGAGACCTGCTCGGGGGACGTTCCCCTCTCCCGCAAGCGTTCCCGCACCTCGGGCATCAGGGCCTCCAGCAGCGCGCGGGCCTGGCGCGCGTCGCCTGCCTCGATCTGCAGGTCCCACGCCTGCCCGTCGTCGGCGGCGTCCGCGAGATGACGGGCGAGATGCTCCAGGCCTGGTCGATCCGAGTGGGGTACGGCCGGTGGCTCGCCGCCGGGCCGTGTCGACCATCTCGCGTACGGCGACACTGCCGTCGCCGTGCTGCCGGCCGCGCCGATCGACGAGACCGGTGCGGGCTCGGTCTCGACCCAGGCCCTGACCTGACGGTTGGCGGCCTCGGGTACCGGGGACACGTCGGGCGTCCGCGGCGACCTGCTGCCGGTGGCGTCCGACTCACGGTCGGTTGCGGGCGACAGCACCGCGGTTAGCATGTTCTCGATCTCGGCCCGATCGGTGTTCGGAAGCTGCCCGATCAGCTCCTGCCGGAGAGTCTCTTCCAGCTTCGCGTGGACGGCCCGCGCCCGGTGAAGGCCGCGGGTGACCGGATCCTTGCCGCGCCGGACGACCGAGCTCTCCCACCTCCGCAGAGTTCCCCGACCGTTCCCGCCGCCCTCGACAGAGACCTGGACGGCCGGTGCGTCCGGGGTGCCGCCGCGGGCGAGAGAGGCCGTATGACGCGCGAAGTTCCGCAGTGCCCACGCGTCCATCCGCGGTTCGTGTGACTCCTCCGCGAAATCGACCGTCAACACCCGCGGCGGATCCCAGGCGAACGGCCGCAACCAGTCCGGGTGTTCGTCGAAGGTGGCCTTCATGTTGTACCGCCCACCGTCCACCTTAGAAGTAGGCGCCATGGCTTGCGCCCACTCCGGGCGGCGGTCGCTGTCGAACGGTACGAACAGATAGTCGAACCGGTCCGGCCACGGCTGGTACCAGGAGCCCTCCACCTTGACGTCGCCGGCGACATAGTGGCCCGGGCCGATCGTCCGGTTCAGCCACACGCGCTGGTCGGTGAAACTCGCGGGATCAGGGCGTACCGGTTCGAAGTCGCCCGTCCGCACGGTGTAGTCGCCCCACACCGGCATCCCGAGGAAGTCGACGGCGACGTGCCTGCGCTCCACGCCGTCCGCCGAGCCGCGGTCCCGTTCCCGCTGCAGCCGGCGGCCGAACCTGTCGTACTCCGGCTCCTGGACCGGCTCACCGATCGGCGCCCCGGGCCCGGTGCCGAGCTCGGCACGGTCCCACTGCTCCGGATTTCCGCGCAGATCGCGAACCGTCCGCACCCGCGTACGCAGGTCGTCACCGGAGATCCTCTCCAGCGGCTTCGGCGGCACCACCGCGGTCAGCAGCCCGACCAGGAGCTCAGCGCCGACGCCCGCCCCGATGGCGCCCAGGGCGAACTGATCCGGCTTTCCGCGACCCGCGTCGATCAGCGGCCCGAGATTCTCCAGCTTCAGCCGCTCGAGAAGGAACTCGCGACCGTCCGTCCACAGCCGCTCCGACACCGTGACCGCATCGCCGCCCTCGAGGTCGCGCTCCGTCGCCTCCAACCGCTTGTCCAGGTACGTCGTCATCGCGTGCGTCAGCGCCGTCTGGACGACCGGCCACCACGGCAGATACCCCGCGCCGACGCCGACGATGCGGAGCAACAGATCGAAGGAGTGCTTCTGCCGCTCGACGATCGCCCGGGCGATCAGCGTCGGGTCCTGGTCGAGCGCGTCGAACGTGGCGCCCGTCGAATGCGTGCTCTCGTACAGCTTCTGATGGTGGTCGTTGTACAGTTCGACGGCGATCATCTCGATGGTCTTGATGCCCGCGTCCACCGCGCCGGGCACCGCGGACATCCCCTCGGGCGCGAGCGTCTGAGCCACCCACGGCAGGATCCCGCCGAGCACGTCGACGGCATTGCGCCACTTCTCCAGCCGGTCGCCGTCGCCCATCTCGACCACGCTGCGGGTCGCCTCGCGTTCGAGCAACCGCACCACGCGGTCGACGGCCCCACTGGTCTGCTTCGTGAAGGTTTCGAGCGCGTCCTCGACGCCCCGCAGACTCTCCCCGGCCGTCGAGCCGGTCAGAATCGGGTCGCCCGCGCGGATGCGGCGGTCAAGCTCATCCAGTTCCCGTTCGAGCCGGTGGGTCGCGGACTTCACCTCGGCCGTCAGCGCCTTCAGCGCAACCGCGTTCGCCGTCTTGCGGATGAACGCACGCCGGCCCAGCGAATGCAGATCATCGAGAAGACGCCGGCCGTACGCGATCTTCTCCTGCGCCGTACGCCGGTAGTCCGCGGCCAGCATGCCACCGGCGGTGACCCTGGCGAGCGCGTCGGATCCCTCCGCGGCGTCCGTGCCGGTCGCCGCCACCGCGCCACCGAGCGTCGTCGCGGCCAGCGCTTCCGCCACCCCGCCGCGGTCGCCCCGCGCCGTGCCACCCAGCGTTTCCGCACCGGCCGGCGGCGCCGTTTCCGCGGCGAGCACACCAGGGGCGTTCTGATCGACTGAGCGGGGCGGCGTGGCACCGTCGCCGTGCGGCCGCTGTTCGCCGTGCTGCGGCCGCGAAGACGGGGGGTGGTACATGTAAACCTGTGTGACCTGGCGGGGAACCGGCCCCAGCAACTGCCGCTCCGCCGGGGAGCGGAGGCCGAGCAGAGACCAGGCGTCGGTGGCCGGGATCCGGCCGGCGCGCGCATTGCGGCGCCGGCGGGCGGGTTGCCGGCCGGCCGGCGGCCGTCGTCGCGCCGCCGAGGGGGTTGCCGGCACCAGGCGGGCCACGGGCTGCGGACCTGCCTCTTCCGGCGTGATACCCGTCGCTGTGGTCACACGCTGGTGGATCGCTGCCGGCCGGCGGGCGGCCATCTGCTGCCGGGCCGTGGCGGGGTGCCGCGCCGCGCCGGTCGCCTCCGGAACCGGCGACAACGGCGGCGCGGCGACCGGTTCGGGGTGTGCTGCTACCGCTGGGTCCATCGGTGGCGCCTCGGGGGTGGGTTCCGGGTCAGCCGCCGGCAGCACCGGTTCGGGGACGTTCACCGGGCTCTCCGCCGACGCAACCGGCTCGGGAACGCTCGCCGGGCTCGCGGCCGGCAACGCCGACTCGGGAAGGCTCACTTCGGTGGGCGGCAGGTCCGGGTCGGACGCTTCGCCGGGCCGGCCGACCGGAGTACGGCGGCCATCGGCGGCCGGCCTGGCGCCGAGGTCCTGGGTGAGGTCGGCCGGAGCACCGAGGCTGACCGGCATGCTCCCCAGCCCGGCCGTGACGACATCGTCGTCGGCCGCGGCGGAGGGCACCGACGACGACGGCGCGTCGGTCTCGGCGACGGGGGCGGCCATCAGCAGCCCATCCTGGAGGACCTTCGGGTCGAGTTCCTGGAGCGTCGGTGACAGCAGGTCGACGATTTCCGGCTCGGCTGGTGCTGGGTGGTCGATCGACGGCCGAACTCCGGTCGGCGGAAGGGAGGCGGCAGCCGGAGCGCCGGCCGTGCCACCCGCCGCGGGCGGAGCCGACGACGCGGGCGTGGCCGCGGGCGGAGCCGACGACGCGGGCGTGGCCGCGGGCGGAGCCGACGACGCCGCGCCGGCGCCCGTCGCCGGGATGACTGTGCTGTTCACGGTGCCGGCCCATGACGCGCCTGCGGGCGGCGCCGTCACCCCGCCGGCCCCGACCGCAGGCGGCACGGTCACCGCGACCGGAGGCCCGTCGAGTGTCGATCCGGCCGGTACGGGGACGGCCCCGGCCGGCGCTGCCACCGCTTCCGGAACGGCCGGCCGCGACGGCGGCGTGTCCGTCCCGGACTCCGCCGGAGGCTCGGGGTCGCCTTCCACCACGGGCGGGATGACGGACGCCTCGTCATGCGCGGGCGACGCCGCGCCGACGACGGCCTGCGGCGCGGCACTCCCACCGCCGGCGAACGGCGGCGATCCGGCAAGCGACGATCCAGCAAGCGGCGGTCCGCCATCCTCCGCATCAGGCCCGGACGGCACAGGAGCCGGCACAGCCTGCGACAGTCCGTCATCCTCCACATCAGGCCCGGGCGGCGGTCCGCCGTCCTGGGCGGAGGCCCCGGCGGGCGCCGGCTCGATGCCCGTCCCGGTGGCCGATGGTCGCGGGCCGTTCGCTCCGCCCGCCGCCACATCGGTGTCGGAATCGACGCCGGCCGGAAGCGCGCCGATCGGATCCGGGGCCGGAAGCAGAAGCGGCAGCGGTCTCGGCTCGGCGCCATCGACGGTCTTCTCGTCCGGTGGCCCGCTGCTCGCATCGTCGCCGCGAGGCTTGTCGAGTGCGTTCCTAGCAGCCTCCCCCGCCTTGAACAGGGCGTCGGTGGACATCGAGGAGACGACCGCCACGCCGAAATTGCCTGCGCCACCGCCCATCGCCAGCGCCAGAAGCATCTCGATGGCTCCCTCGACGGTGCCGCTGACCGCACTCTCGCCGACGTTCGCCGTCCCGTCGAGGATCGCCTTGTTCAGCGGCGTCGCCGACGCCGCGGCCACCGCGTCGTCCAGACCGGTCACCTTCGCCACGGCCCCGCCCGCGCCGCGGATGGCGGGAAGCGCACCCCCCATGAGAGCACCGAAGGCCCCGCCGACGGCACCCGCCATCAGCACCTGCTTACCATCGACACTCTTGCCGAACTTGCCCAGCGCCGCCAGCTCGCCCACCAGGGCCGCGATCAGTTCCTCCAGGGCCTCACCCGCGGCCATCCGCGACATCCCGGCCAGCTTCGACGCCATCGCGGTCAGGAACGCGCGGAGGCTGCCACGGACCAGCGGCGCCTTCGCCCAGAAGTTGAACCACGGAACCGGAGACAACGGAAACACGCTGATGGCGTGAGCCAGCTCCAGCATCAACAGCGCCACAGTCGTCAAGGCGGTCACCTTCGTGGCGAACACCGTGCCCGCCGCCATCTGGTGCTGGCTGCCCACCGCCCGGGTGAACCGGCCCGCGTTCTGCATCAGAGCGAGCAGATCCACCGCCTTCCTGGCGAACGCCCTCTTGGACTGGCCCTCGACGCCGTCCAGAATCCGCTGCACGGCCTCGACGAAAGCCCGCTGCGAACCGTCCACGCCCCGGCCGAGGTCCGCGGTCGCCGTCGCCAGGCCCGCCAGCTTGTCCTCGTTGAGGCCGGGGAACTCCATGCCGAAGAACCACAGGAAGAACCGCGCAAGAGGATCCGGAGCCTGCAGAGCCACGACGACCGACCTCCTACGAAAACTTCACAACGACGGACACGGACCACTCAGGTAGGCCGAGGACCTTCACCGGGCATCTGCTGGGCAAGACTGTCCGTGACGTCGCCGGCGTCGCGCAGGATCCCACCCATCCGGTCAACCGAATCGCCCCGGCCCTCCGCAAGGTCCACCAAGCCGCCGACCACCACGGCGAGGAACTTCTGAGACGGCACGAGCCCTCTGAGGACCGCCTCGTCGAACTCGCCCCGGGCGTCCGTGCTCGAGTCGTAGAGCAACAGGTCCCTGTCGAGCTGGTCCTTGTTGGCCTGCGAGATGGCGTAGAAGGGCCCGAACGGTCCCCCGTTGATCTCGTCGAGATCCGCGGCGATCCGATGCGGGCCGGTCACCGCCGTTCTCCGCTCGCCGGCGCCGAGCCCGGGAACATCTGGTTGGCCGCGCGCATCGCCTCGTCCATCATCTCGTCGATGTGCACCGAGTTGGTGAGGAAGTCGGCGGCCATGCCGCCGGGCAGGATCGCCTCGAGCAACTCGTTCATGCCCGCACGCGCCTGATCGCGGGCGGATGTGACCGTCTCAACAAGCAGGCTGCTCAGCTCGGCGGGCGCCATCGTCCGGTAGGCGTTGGTGGGGAATTTGACGTCCGTCAGGTCACCGCGGCCGTCCACCGTGACGCTGACCGCGCGGTTCTTGGCAGTGACCGTCGTCTCGGCCTCCGCCACCGCCTTCTCGAACGTTTCGACCGCGCGTTTCTGCTCCTCGAACGCGGTGAACGACTTCTCCATCATGTCGTGCACGGGACCTGTCATGAACAGCTTCCTCCTCGAGCGATCCGTTGATCTAGTACGCCCGCCCGCTCTTGCGTCCGGTGCCGCGCGCCGGCTCGCGTGGCGAGTCCGGGCGGTGCGGCACCGCGGGGTAGGCACGGTCGTCCTCCAGCTCGTCCGCGGTGTCGTCCCGGCCGATCACCGACGGCGTCACGCCCGGGTCGGTGCCCCAGACCTCCTCGTCCTCGGCCAGCCACGTCCTGCGTTCGCGGTCCTTCTCCTGCTGCCCGCCGCCGCCGGCGCCACCGCCCATGCCGCCCATCATCGGCGGCATGAAACCGGGCGAGCCGCCGGCCATGGGGCCCGCGGCCCCGGCCGCGCCGGCGGCGAGCACACCGCCGGCCGCGCCGGCGACAAGCCCGGACATCGCCGGACCGGCGCCGGGCTCCGCATCCCAGCCGCCACCGCCCGTCGAGGCGCCGCCACCGCCATCGGCCGGCATCGGCGCCGGGCCGAGCGCGCCGACCTGCATGCCCCCGCCCGGCACCGCGGAGCTTCCGCCGGACTGCCAGCTGCCGCCCGGCCAGCCCTCGCCGAAGTCGTCGCCGGCCGGGGCTCCGCCGGAGAAATCGCCCCCGGGACCCGGAGCACCGCCCGGCAACCCCGGCAGGTCACCGATACCGGCCCCACCACCGACAACACCACCGGCACCGGCACCGGCGCCCGGCAACACAGGCAGCTCACCGATGCCGACGCCACCGGCGAAGCCGGGCGGGGTGTCCTGCGAACCCGGTGAGCCACCGGCCGCGCCCGGAACCGATCCGGCCGAGCCGGGCAGGCCATCCGGATCGATCGTGCTGGGTGTCTCGCCGAAGTCGCCGCCTATCGCGCCGGGCAGGCCGTTGCCCGGCTTCTCCGGGTCCTTACCGGGTCCGCCGCCGCCCGGCAGTGCGAGTCCGCCGAGGCCCGGCATGATCCCGAAACCGCCGCCGATCACGCCGCCGGAACCGCCGGCCGATCCGCCCGCCCCGACCAAGCCGATCTCCGCGCCGGAGCCGGAGCCGAGGTCGCCACCGCCGAAGCCTCCGGCGGGCGGTGGGGCGGCGCCGCCACCGATTCCGGGGCCGAGGCCACCGCCACCTGCCTCGAGCTCGAGGTCACCGCTACCCCCACCGGCGCCGGCGCCGAGCCCGAGGTCACCTCCACCACCGCCGCTGCCGTCGCCGAGGCCTAGGTCGCCCCCGCCACTGCCGCCACTGCCGTCACGCAGACCGAGGTCACCGCCGCCACCGCCACCGCCGTCGCCCAGACCGAGGTCACCGCCACCACCGCCACCGCCGTCGCCCAGACCGAGGTCACCACCGCCACCGCCACCGCCGTCACCCAGACCGAGGTCACCACCGCCACCGCCACCGCCGTCACCCAGACCGAGGTCACCACCGCCACCGCCACCGCCAACGTTGGGCGGCGGCACGTTGCCGTTCGGCGTGGGCGGCGGGGCGACCTTGGGATCGAGCAGGTTCGAGGCGGTGTCCTCGAAACTGCCGCGGATGTTGCCGACGTGGATGGTCGCCCATCTGTCGAGCTCTGCGATCCGCGTCTGGAAGACTGCGTGCATCTCCATGTTCAACTGCTCGAACGCGTTGTCCTGGGAGAAGTCGTACGACTTCGGCCCGCCTCCGACATCGATCGAGATGTTCCAGTTCCCGCCGTTGTCGGTGAACGGGTCACCGCCGACGACATGGTTCCTGATCTGGGTCAGCGCCTGGCTGATCATCCCGTTCGGCTGGTTCCCCGTGTTGCCGATCCAGTTGGACCAGGAGGCCCGCATGTCGCGCCAGAACCACTCGGCCCGGTCCCCGTTCTCGTGCAACATCTGCGGCCAGTTCCGGCTCGACTCCAGATCCTGCCGCAGGGCGAGCATGTCCCTACGCATGCTGAGCAGCGACTCGCGGAACGCATGCGCCGCTGCGCCCTCAAACCCGGACGAACCGCCGTCCAGGTTGTTGATCTCCGCCTGGAGCTCCCCGGTGGCCTGGTCGAGCCACATCGCCAGGTTGTACATCGACTCCGCGGCGGTGTGGAACGACCGGGGACTCAGCGGCGAAGAGTCCGGGATCTGGTTCAGCGCATCCCGGGCCGAGTTGTGGAACCCGTTCCAGAAGTGTTCGTGCGGGGAATCGTCCTTGGCGCCGACGAACCAGTCGATGCGGCCCTCGACGATCCGGATCGGATAGTCACCGAAGTCGTCCTGCGGCCCCAAGCGCTGGACGAACCGGAACTGGTTCGGCGGGATGTCGTCGAACCGGAACTTCTCGATGCCGGCGTACCCTATGTTGCGCGCCTGCACCAGGCTGATCCACGGGCGGTCGACAAACGTGCGCCGATCGAACGCCTTCGCGTCCAGGACCTGAACCAGCCCTTCCTCCCAGCTGACTGCGGGCACAGGCGACGTCATCGGATTCTCCCGGGCAGGTGTGTCGGACAGCGATCGGACGGGCGGCGGACCGGCTAGATGGTCAGCCGGTTGGCGTTGTCGGTGTTCTTCTTCTCGGTGCTCGTGGCCTCGTCGTCGGTGTTGGTCAGCGCGCGCGAGGAGGTGCCGAGCGTTGTCTGGAACGCGGTCAGCACCGTGTCGATCTTGAGACCGACCTCGCCCACCCGTTTCTCGAGATAGGCGCCGGTGGTGAAGCCTGCGCCGCCCGCCGCCACGGTGAGCGTGGCCCACGGCGTCCCGTGCGGATGTGCCGGGTTACCGGGATTGATGCCCAACCGGGCGGCGCCGAGCTGGGCGCGCCAGCCGGTCACCTTCCGGTTCATCGTGTCGACGGCACTGCTGGTGTGGGTGATCTTCTCTTTCGGGGGCATGTCGCACTCCTTCCGGGGACAGGTGGGATGTCCGGGCCGGACAGGCGACGACGGCGCGCACCGCCGTCACCTGTCCTCCAGTCCGTCGTCAGACGGGAAACAGCCCCGCCGCCCGGGAATCGCCTGACCGGAACTCCTGGGCGATGTTGTGCAGGATCGGTGCGGCCTTGCCGACGCCCTCGTTGACCTCGCCCAGTCCCGCGTTCCACTCCGCCTGGGCCCGCTGATAGGCGTCGATCGCCGTACCGTTGTTGAGGTCGGCGTAGAGCGCGACCTTTCCCATCAGGGTGCTGATAGCGTCCTGGACCTGTCCGGGCAGCCGGCCGAGCTGATTCGCCACCTCGTCCATATGTTCGGGCAGCACATCGAAGTCACTCATGTCATTCGTCCTTTCCGGTTGCTGATGGGTTCGGCTCTGAGGCGGCTCAGGTCCAGCTGGACATGCCGACCTGGCCGGCGAGGGACTGGTTGCCCTCTTCCGTGCCGCTGCTGATGTTGCTGGTGCCCGTCACACCGCTCCGCAGGACCTCGAGGGCGTGCCGGACCTTCGCGAGTCCACTGCGGATCTCGTCCAGTCCCTGCCGGTACGTCGTGCCGCTTCTGCCCTTGTGGGCCGCCTCCAGCTCGGAGTACGCCGCGTTCAGCACGCCATCGGCGGAGTTCAGATCACCCTCCATCTGACCGAATGCGCCGACGAGGCTGCTGCTGCTGCCCTCGTTGTAGGTGACTCCACCTGCCATGGCTCCGATTCCTCTCTGTCTCTGCCGCGTCCCGGTGCGGGACGCGTCGCAATGTCCTGCGACGGGCGCCTTCTGCGCTCCAGCGCCGTCACGCCACGGCCGACTCCAGCAACGGCCCGGTCGGCACGAGCTCGAGCAGCCGCCGCGGCACCGGCCGGGCGCCGCTCGGCGGGTAGCCGAGTCGTTCTGCCACCGCGGCCGAGGCAAGCGGATACTTCACTCCGGCATCAGTCATCAGGTAGAGCCCGGAGCCGGCCGCCTGGTCCAGCCGACCGGCGAGCACCAGTCCGCCGACACCCGGCTCCACCGCGATCCGGGCCGCTGTGCGTGAGGTGCGGGAGGTTCCGGCCCCGTCGGGAACCGCCTCTACCGGCGGCACGCCGGCCGTGATCTCGATGCGCCCGTCGGCCATGGTCTGTCTGACGCACCAGGCGGATCCGGCGGGCAGCTGGGCCAGCTCCGGCGGGATCTCCGGCACACCGGTCGGCAGCACCGCACGGCGGGAGATCGGCAGCTGCGCCAGCGCCGCGGGACTCAGCTCCACCGGCGTCACCGTCCCGCCGCCGTACAGGCTCGTGGTCTGTGGGTCGGCAGCGATCATCGTGTACGCGACCGGGGTGAGTTCCGCCAGCCCGTCGGGGAGCAGGAGATACCGCCGCTGCGGGGATCCGGCCGGCCGGGCCACGAAGAGCTCGCCGATCCGGGTGTTCCGCCCGTCGACCGCCGGCCCCGGGTCCCCTCGCCCGGAGACCGGAATCGGCGCCAGGTCCGGCCCGGCGGGCACCGCGTCCAGCCAGCCGGCCTCGACCGGGATGCCGCCCCGGTCCAGGCCGAAAACCCGGGCCAGCCACGGCTCGGCCAGACGCAGGCGGCTGCCGCGCCAGATCAGGAAGCTCCGACCGCCGACGGTGGCCACGAGCGCCTCGTGAGGGGCGAGTGGACGATCCTGGCGCTCGGTCGCCCTGCGCACGGTGAGAGTGGTCGTGGTGCTGAGAGCGCCGGCCTGGTCCCGTGCGGCCGGGGCGCAGACCGTCCAGGCCTGGTCGGTCACCGTTCCCGCGGGCGGCAACGTGTCCGGGGCCCCGACGATGCCCACCGGCTGACCGTGCGGCACGTCGCGCAGCGACTCACGGGAGACCGAGACGACCGTCGGCGGCTTCGCGAAGAGCAGCCGGGCGGACGCGTAATTAAGCACCGGGCGCAGCGCTCCCCCGGCATAGACGTAGCTGGCGCCGGTCTCCTTCTCGACCACCAGCGTGCCGGGAGCCCGCCACTTCGTTGCGCCACCGGGGTAGAGCAGTCCGAAGACGGCGAAGCCGGCCACGAAGAGGGCGCCGATCAGCAGCCCGCAGATACTTCCGACGATCATCCGCCGGTGCGGGCTCTCCAGCCCGTCCGGTTGACCGGACACCAGCGCGGCGGTCAGCCGGCCGAGCACGTACGACTGTGCCTGTACCTGATCCCTGCGGCTCTGCACGGCTCAACCACCCAACGCCCGGGCGGCGCCGTACGCGCCCAGGACGGCGAGCAGGATCGGCAGCATGGCGACGGTGCTGAGCAACTGCGCGATGTCACCGATCCGGCCCCAGTACGGCATGATTCGGCGGTCCGGCAGGTCGCGCCCGAGCCAGAAGAGCATCACCGCGGCCGCCGGAAGCAGGACGACGACCACCGTGAGCCGCGGCAACGGCGCCGTGGTTGCAAGCGCCAGCACTCCGATCACCCCGATGCCGAGCAACGCCGGCACGGCCAGCGCCAGCCGATGCCAGGCGCTGGTCATCGGGCGTAGCGCCAGCAGCCGGGTCACGGCGACCAGAGCCACCAGCGTCCAGGACGCCCAGCCGCCGGCGGCCGCCAGCAGGACCACCGAGCCGCCGGCGGCGACGCCGTTCCCCGCGTACAGCCCGGTCATGTACCGGTCCGCCCGGGCGGTCTGGGCGAGCAGCACCTCGCTCGGCTCCGGGTCGATCTCCTCCTGCAGGTGTTCCGGCTCGGTGGGCAGCGGGGCCAGGTGGATCCGGGCGAGCCGGAACGCGGTCATCGGTACCACCACGGTGAGCACGGTCGCGAGCACAGCCACCACAGCGCCCGCCGTCCCGGCCGCCACCTCGAGATAGACGGCCAGCCCGGCGCCGATGGCCACGAACAGCGCGGCGCTGACCACGGCGACGACGACCGGTCCGGTGCGGCCGAGGACCACGCCGGCGAGCAGCGCGGCCCCCGCCACCGCCACCGCTCCGGCGAACAACAGCGGTGCGGCGTTCCCGGTCACGTCATTGCCGCGCGCGATGGCCGGGGCCAACCATCCGGCCAGACCGGCGTACGCGATCCCGGCGAATGCCGCCGCCACAGCGAACCCGCGGTCAGCGGCGGCCCGGCCGAAGCCGAACGCGCCTGCCAGGCAGATCAGCGACAGGAGACCGGCCGCGACCGCCCGTGCCGCCTGCGGCCCCGGCGCCGCCACCACGACGAGGCCGAGCGCGAGCAGGACCACCAGGACGCCCAGCCCGGTCCAGCGGATCATCTCGGGCCGCCACAGTCCGGACCGCCCGCCCACGCCGGTGGCGATGCCGTCGGCGAGGTCGTCGAAGTGCACCGGCGGGATCTGCTCCGACCTCGGGCGCAGGTGGAGGGAGTCACCGTCCCGCAGGCCGAGGGCGGCGACGCTGCTCTCCTCGTCCAGGGGCGGGGCCCCCAGCTGTTGCAGCACCCAGCCGCCGTGTGCGAGCCCGGCGTCGGCGACGTTGTCGCCGAGATGGCGTAGCAGAGCGGGGAAGAGGTCAGCGATCGGCACCTCAGCCGGTACGGCGACCTCCATGCGCCGCCCGGGTCCATGGACCACCAGGCGGCACATCTCGGCTGCAGAAGCGCTCATATGTGGGAAAGACGTGCTGTCTTCTCGGCTCTTCATCGCACCCACGTGTGAAACAGATCACAGCCGCTGCCGCGTTGACCGTTCACGGCCGGCATCCGTCTCTAGATGTCGGACCCGAGCGGAAGGCTGTTCCCCTATGAGTACCGTCCTGTTCCGACGCCCGGCCCGCCGCACGGGGCCGGCGATGCCCACCGGTGACATCGATCTGCAGGAGCCTCCGGAGCTGCCGGAGCCGCAGAGCAACGGAATGCGCCAGGCCATGATGGTGCTGCCCATGGCGCTGATGTCGGGCGTGATGATGCTGATGTTCATCAGCGGGTCTCGCGGGCCGCTCACCTACGTCATGCTGGGCGCCCTCGTGCTGGCCATGGGCGGGATGGTGCTCGGCCAGGTCGCGTTCGGCGGCATGGACCGCAAGAAACGGCTGGGCGGCGACCGCCGCGACTACCTGCGATACCTGGCGCAGAACCGCAAACGGGTACGCCGGGACGCAACTCGCCAGCGCGACGCCGCCGACTGGCAGCACCCGGACCCGCGATCGCTCTGGTCGCTGGTGATGACCTCTCGGCGCTGGGAACGCCGACCCACCCATCCCGACTTCCTCGAGCTGCGCGCCGGCACCGGTGATCAGCGGCTCGCGGTACGGATCACACCCCTGCAGACCAAGCCGATCGACGACCTCGAGCCGCTCTCAGCGAAGGCGCTGCGCCGGTTCATCCGTGCCTACACCACCATCTCCGATCAGCCGATCGCCCTGTTCCTCCGCGGTTTCGCCCAGGTCCGCTGGTCAGGTGAAAAGCAGGACAGCCGCGCGGTCGTCCGCGCGCTGCTCGCTCAGCTGGCCACGTTCCACGCGCCCGAGGAGGTGCGGATCGTGCTTTGCCTGGACGACGACGGCGTGGCCGCCTGGGAGTGGACCAAGTGGCTGCCACACGTGCAGAGCCCCGGCGACCACGACGCGGCCGGCGCGGCCCGGATGGTCGGGGACACCGTCGAGGCGGTCGAGCGGTTTCTCGGTGAGGCGTTCACCGCTCGGCCCCGGTGGGAAATGGGCGCGACCCCGAGCCGCGACGAGCCGTACGTGGCGGTGATCCGCGACGGTGGGCGGCTCGGCGCCGGGAACCGGATGGCCGGCACCGGCTACCGCAACGCGGTTCTGATCGACCTCGACGATCCGACGCCGCCGAGCGGCAAGGGGGCGATCTGCCTGGAAGTACGCGACGACGATCTGCTCATGGTGCGGCGGGACCGGCTGGGCAGCGAGGTGCGAACGCGGCTGGCCCGGCCGGACCGGCTGAGCGTGACGGGAGCGGAGCGGGTGGCACGGATCCTGTCGCCCTTCCGGCTCGGCGTCGCCGCCGAGGTCGCCGCCGAGGCCCTGACATCGACCTTCGACCTGGGCACCATGCTGGGCATCCCGGACGTGAAACGGCTCGACCTGGCGACCCTGTGGAAGCGGCGAAGCGCCGGAGAGCGACTGCGAGTGCCGATCGGCATCGACGCCACCGGGCATCCGGTCGAGCTGGACATCAAGGAGTCCGCGCTGGGCGGGATGGGTCCGCACGGCATGCTGATCGGTGCGACAGGTTCGGGCAAGAGCGAGCTGCTGCGTACGCTGGTGCTGGCGCTGGCCACCACCCACTCGTCCGAGACGCTCAACTTCGTCCTGGTCGACTTCAAGGGTGGTGCCACCTTCCTCGGCCTGGACCAGCTCCCGCACACCTCCGCGGTGATCACCAACCTGGCGGACGAAGCCGCGCTGGTCGGGCGGATGCAGGACGCCCTGCACGGCGAGCTGGTGCGACGGCAGGAACAGCTGCGATCCACCGGCGGCTTCAGCTCTGTGCTCGACTACGAACGGGCCCGCTCCCAGGGTGCTCCGCTGGACCCGCTGCCCACCCTGTTCGTCGTGGTCGACGAGTTCAGCGAGCTGCTCGCCACACACCGCGACTTCATGGACCTCTTCGTCATGATCGGCCGGCTCGGTCGCTCCCTCGCGGTGCACCTGCTGCTCGCCAGCCAGCGAATCGATGACGGCCGGATCACCCAGCTGGAGTCCCACCTGTCGTACCGGATCGGCCTGCGAACCTTCTCCGCGATGGAGTCCCGGTCGGTGATCGGGGTGCCGGACGCTTACGAACTGCCCCCGGCGCCCGGCAACGGCTACCTGCGCACCGACGTGTCGACGTTGATCCGCTTCAAGGCCGGATACGTGTCCGGGGCCCACCGGGACACCACCGTCCGCGTCCGCCAGGAGATCGTGCAGCAGCAGGTGGTGCCATACCGCCTGGAATCGGTGGCGTCTCCGCCGCCGGAGCCGGAGACGGCTGCGACGGAGCACCCCGCCGCAGCACCGGAGGCCACGAGCGACGCCTCGACGCCGGCCGAGCGCAGTGTGCTCGCCACCGTGGTGACCCAATTGGTCGGCCACGGGCCGCCGGCCCACCAGGTATGGCTGCCGCCGCTGGGTGCGTCGCCGACGCTGGACCACCTGCTGCCGACGCTGACACCCGACCCGGACCGGGGCCTGATCGCGCTCGACTGGCCGGGCAACAGCCGGCTGATGGCGCCGGTCGGCTTCATCGACAAGCCGTTCGAGCAGCTGCGCGACCTGCTGACCGTGAACCTGTCCGGCATCGGCGGGCACGTCGGTATCGCCGGCGGTCCCCACAGCGGCAAAAGCACCCTGCTGCGTACGCTGATCAGCAGCCTGTCGCTCACCCACAGCCCGCGAGAGGTGCAGTTCTACTGCCTCGACTTCGGCGGCGGCACGCTGAGCGCGATGTCCGGGCTACCGCACATCGGCAGCGTCGCGGGACGGCTCGACACCGACCGGGTGAGCCGCACCGTCGCAGAGGTGACCGCGCTGATCGCGCACCGGGAACGGCGATTCGCGGATCTGGGCGTCGACAGCATGGCGACCTACCGCGAGGCACGGGCGGCGGGGAAGATCACCGACGATCCGTACGGTGATGTGTTCCTAACCGTGGACGGCTGGTTCACCCTCCGACAGGAGTTCGAGTCGCTGGAGCCGGCGGTCCGGCAGATCGCCGCGCAGGGACTCAACTTCGGCGTGCACCTGCTGATCACCGCGGCCCGCTGGTCCGAGGTGCACCACGCGATGCGGGACCAGATCGGTACGCGACTCGAGCTGCGCCTCGGCGATCCGGTCGACTCGACCGTCGACCTGCGCATGGCAGCCACCGTGCCGCAGTCACCCGGCCGCGGCCTCACCTCGGAGAAGCTGCACTTCCTCGCGGCGCTGCCGCGCATCGACGGCGTCGCCGACCCGGATAACCTCACCGACGGGGTACGCGCGCTGGCCACCATGGCGGGCGAGTTCTGGGCCGGTGAGCCTGCCCCGCCGGTGCGCACCCTGCCGGCGGTGCTGCCGGTCGACACCCTGCCCGAACCGCGCGGCGATCTGCAGGTGACCCTGGGACTGGACGAGGCCGGCATGCAGCCGGTCTGGCACGACTTCGCCGAGCTGCCACACCTGACCTCCCTCGGCGACAGCCAGAGCGGCAAGACCAACCTGCTGCGCCACCTGGCCCATTCAGTGATGGCCCGCTACACCCCGGCCGAGGCGCGGATCATGATCGTCGACTACCGGCGGCAGCTCTTCGACGCGGTGCCGGAACCGTACCGACTCGGATACTCCGTCTCCGCCGACTCCACCAAGGCGACGGTGGCCGATGCGATCCTCGGGCTGGCGCCCCGGGTACCGGGCGGCGACATCACCCCGGAGCAGTTGCGCCGCCGGGACTGGTGGCAGGGGCCACGCCTGTTCATCCTGGTGGACGACTACGACCTGCTCGCCGGGCACGAAAGCCCATTGCTGCCCCTGGCGCCCTACCTGTCGCAGGGCGCAGACATCGGGTTCCACCTCGTGCTGACCCGCGGCGCGGCGAACGTGCTGCGCATGTCGATGGACCCGCTGATCCGCCGCCTGCAGGAGACCAACAGCCCCGAGCTGGCGCTCTCCTGCCCACCCAACGAGGGCCCGCTGCTCGGCAACACCAAGCCGCGCAACCTGCCCCCCGGACGCGCGCTGCTGTGCAACCGGCGAGGATCCCGCCTGATCCAGACGCCGTGGAGCCCGGCGGCAGCGACCGCGCCCGGGGCGAGCACGGCGGCCGGCTGAGGCCGGTACGCACCGCCCGTCCTACGAGCGCCAGCGGCGACGCCGACCCCAGTGGATCACCCGCGCAGACACATACCCGAAAGCGGCCGCCGTCACGGTGGCGACAGCTACGAAAACCGACGCCGCCACCGCCGGGTCCGGCCGCGGCGGCTCGGCCATGATGGTCATCGGAGGCGGCGTGCCGGGCAACGGCTCCTCGCCCAGCTGCAGCGCAGCGACCGCCTCGTACAGGTCCAGCGTGCCGTACCCCACGCCGGGCGCCGGACCGCCGCCCCGCGGATGCTCGGCGGTCAGCTCCAGCCGCCGCCGGACCTCGGCCTGCGTCAGCTGGGGATGGTACGCACGGACCAGCACCGCGGCTCCGGCCACATGCGCCGCCGCCACCGCCGGGCCACCGACCGTGTAATGACCCGTTCCGCTCGGACCGATGCTCACCGCGCCGGCGGCCGGGGCAAGCAGGTCCACGCCGGCCTCCGCCGGTGACGCCTCGGTCGGCGCCCCGTCCGTCCCGACGCCGCCGACCGCCAGCACATCCTCGTCGGCTGCCGGGTACCACGGCGCGGGGCGCTGCGCGACGCCGACCGGCTCGTCGTCGGAGACCGACGCCACCACCACGACGTCCCGCTCCACGGCCGCGCGGACTGCTGAGCGGAGCGTATCGTCGGGGTGAGCAGTGCCGGTACCGACCAGAATCACGTCCGCGCCCGCCTCGGTGGCCTTGCGGATGCCTCGCGCTATCGCGTTTGTGCCGACCTTGCCGCGACCGTCCACGATCCGGACCGGGAACACCGTTGCGGCCGGTGCGACTCCCACGAACCCGCTACCGGCCATCGGGCGCGCGGCCACGATGCCGGCGAGCGCGGTGCCCCGGCCGGCGCAGTCGCGGTCGCCGGTTCCGGGTCCCGCCACGTCGGCGCCCCGCCGTACCGCCCCGGCGAGGGCGCCCGCCGTGGCGCTCACCCCGGTGTCCACGACGGCGACCAGGACTCCCGCACCACGGGTCAAGGGCCAGACCGCCTGCGGCGCGACGCGGCGTACGGCCCACGGCGCGGCGTCGGACACCACCGGGGACGCTCCAACGCACCCCTCACCACCCTGCGGCAACGCTGGAGGCTCGGCAGCCACGGCGGCATATCGGACCGGCGCCCGCTGCTCTCCCGGAGGGGCACCGGCCCATGCCGGCCCGGGCCGCGGCGCGGCCAGCACCACGAGTGCCAGCGCCGTCCCCGCGCCCGTCAACCGGCGGGCTCCGCCGGCGAGGCAGGCACCGGCCGGCGGCACGCTACGGCTCACCGACGTACGGGTGCGGCAGGACCACCCGTCTCGGGTGGCGCCTCGGCGACCGCGCCGGCCGCCCGTTCCGGTGCCTCAAGGACGCTCGACGCTACCGGAGCCGACTCCTCGGCGCCGGACACGGGCGCCCCGACCGGACCAATGACCGGCTCGGCGGCCACCGGATGGACGGCCGAAGCAGCTCCGGCATCGTCCGGTTCTTCCCCGGCCCGCCGGACCGCGGGCCGGCCGGCCGATTCGCCGGTGGCCGCCTCGACCGAGCCGGCCGGCGACCGCCGGGCCAGGATCGTGACGGCAGCCAGCCCAGTGACCATCACCAGTCCGACGGTCAGAGCCCGCAGCGGGCTGCCGGCGCCGCCGCCGGAAGCCGGGGTCACGGTCTCCGCCGCGAGGACCATGCTGACCGCCGCGTTCGGGTTGATCATTCCCCAGCCAACGACCGGATCCGGCCCGTCCTGTCCGGCGCGCTCGGCGGTCGCCTTGATCCGGTGCACCACCTGGGCGGCGTCGAGGTTGGGGTAGGCGGAACGGACCAAGGCTGCCGCACCCGTGGCGAAGGCGGCCGCGTACTGCGACCCACTGTTCGCCCGGACTCCCGCACCCTCCGGGCCGAGACTGGCCACATCGATCCCGGGGGCCAGCACGTCGACCGTGTCCGGCCGGTAGTCCGCCGCCGGCTGGCCATCGGGGCCGACCCCGCCGACCATCAGCAGACCGTCCAGCTCAGACGTGGGCGGATCGCTGCCACCTCCCGCGGACGCGGCCGGCGCAGGGGCCACCACGACCACGTCGTGCGAGAACGCTGACCGCACCGCGTCCGACACCGCGGGAGCGGTCAGGTCCACATAGGCTCCGACCGCTACCACCCGGGCGCCGGCCGAGACGGCAACCTCGATCGCGGTTGCCGCGTCACCCGGCTCCGCTGCACGCGGAATCCGGCTCACCACCCGCAGCGGCAAAATCGTCGCGGCCGGGGCAAGGCCGATCACCGGACTCCCTCCGTCCATGACCGGTCTGGCCGGGGCCGCGGCAACGATACCGGCCATCGCCGTACCGGAACCGGAACAGTCGGTATCTCCTCGCCCGCTACCGGTGAGGATGTCGGCGCCGATGGCGACCCGGCCGGCCAGCTCCGGCGCCGCGGCGTTGACGCCCGAGTCGACGACCGCGACCAGGACACCTTCGCCCTGGGCGCGCCCCCAGGCCTGGTCTGCCGCCATGCGGTCGTAGGCCCAGCGGGAACCTGTCCGGGGCTGGGACGACGCCGACGGGTCACATGAGTGCGGGCGTGCTGGGTCACCGTCCTTGCCCGGCCCGGCACCGGGCGACAGTCCCGCCGCCGGAAGAGGCGGGGCACTCGCCCTCGGCGCCTCGGCCGCAAGAGCGGGCGAAGGCGCCGGCACTGGGGCGACCCGGCCGGGCGGGGACGCCGGGGCCGGCCCGCCAGGTGGAGACGCCGGCGTCGTAGCGCCCTGCGGCGATCGCGCCGCTGTCCTCGGACCATCCGTAAGCACGCCGTGCCGTACCCCGTCGCCGACCGCATCCCAGGGAAGGACCAGGGTCCATCCGGCCCGCAGGGTCGTCGAGTCGGTCATCGCCCCGCCGTCCGCCTGCCGGCGGCCGGCGTTGAGGTGCAGAATCTCCGTGGCCCGGCCCGGAGCGCCCAGCAGCCGGCCGGCGATGGCGCTGAGACTTTCCGGCCGGCCGGGCGTGGCCTCACCGACGGTATAGAACTTGACTCGCTCCGCGCCCGTGACCGCCGCGGGCTGGACGGGCACCGACGCCTTGGGCCCCAGCGGGGCCGGCGCCGCGGACGGTGGGGTGGAGGGGGCCCGGACGGACACCGATGCCACCCTCTTCCAACCCCAGTCACCGGTCGGCGTCAGAACCGCCACCAATGCCAGGCAACCGAGCACGCCCGACCACGCGGACGCCTTCGTCGTCACCAGAAGTCTCCTTCGCCTCACGGTCTGCCGAAGGCTATGCCCGGTCGCACAAGTAGGCGGTCGCCAACTCGATAGACGCTGGCGGCCGCCGAACCTTCAATAAAGCGATCACAAATTCAGATCGGCCCCGAGGCCACCGCCGGCCTGCGCTGTCACGGCACAGGGACAGTTGACGGCCGGTCGCCCTCGACCGTGGCCAGCATCGACCACCGGGCCCGCAGCACATCACCGACCAGCATCGGCACCACCCGGGAGGCGGTCCGGCCGGTCAGAGCCCGAGCAGCAGTCAGCTGCGCGTCACGCAACGGGCCGCTGACAATCACCCCGGGCTCACTCGAAGGGCCGAAGCCCTCCACCGCCGGGAGGTCGTCGATTTGCCGGCAGCCGGGCGGAATCTGCGGTCCGAGCACATCACCCACCACCGTCACGGCCGCACCGGCCGCCAACAACCGGCGCACGATGCCAACCGTCTGCCGGCGGGCGGCCATCGGCGAACCGGTGACGGTGAAGAGATCAGGCGCGGCGGCAACATCGAGCCAGAACCGCCACGGGCCCTGCCGGCCGAGGATGAGCGGCAGCCGACCCGCCGGAGCCTCATGGGCATCGAGCCATCCGTACGGAATGGCGGCGTCCTCAGCGGCCGGAACGAGCAAGCGGACATGGATGAGGTCAGCGTCATCGTCCAGACTGGTCAGGCTGACGGCCACCCGCCCATGACGCGGCAAGGCCGGAGCCGCCGGAAACAGGACCGGGACCGGAGCGGGTGACGGACCGGGAGCCGCGGATCGGGGCTGGATGGGCACCGTGGTGAAGGCCGCCGACTCGGGCCGGCTTCGCCACCGCGGACGCAACAGACGCAGCGCGGCCGCGAGCAGCAACGCCATCAGGACCAGGCCGGCAGCACCAAGCAGATACGGCGCATGACCACCAGCCTGGCCCGCCCCGGCCGCCGAGCGCGCCGGCGGCGAGGACGGCCCGGCGGGAAACGGGGGAATCCCACTGCGCACCCCCGGGCCGCGCGCGCCGGCCGGCAGCTCGAGGATCCAGCCCGGCCGCAAAGCCAGCGGGTCGGTCAGCCGTCCGCCATCGGGCTGGCCACGCCCCCGGTTCAACTCGAAGATCTCCCGGAACCGGTTGCCGTCCCCGAGCGTCTGCGCCGCGATCTGGTAGAGGTATTCGGGCTGGCCGTTGCGAGGAGGTCCCACCACGTAATAGCGCGGATCGCCCGGCACACCCGGACCGGAACTCGATGCCGCCCTCGGCGCGGGTCCGGGCGGCAGCGCCGCCGCGGTCGCCGGCAAAAAGGCGATCAGCGCCGCTATCACCCCGGCAAGCCGACCGGGCAGGGTAGTCCTGCTGATCCGGCAAGCCCGGCTCCGTACGGATGCGGCCGTCCTGCAGCCATCCACCGCCGCACCTCCTCCATGTTCACCCGTATGGTTCGACGTACGCCAGACGCTGGCCTTCAACGGGGGCAGCTTCTTTGTGCGTGAGGATCGGCTCCGTCGTCGCCTCCGGCGGCCACCACCGAGACGCAGTGACTGACGCTCGCCGAGACTCACGACCGAGGGCACATCGTCATCTGGGCGTACCCCGAGTACCACCAGGAGTCGGGGCGGCCGAAGTCCCCGGGTTCGGCATAGAGGTGCGCACCGAGGCTGCCCAGGTGCGTGACATGCTTGCGGCGCCGCTCGGTGGCCGGCCGGAGCGTCCGCACCAGGCCCTCCACCCGGCGAGATCACCCCGTCCATGAAGATCAAGCGGCGCAGCGTGGAGACCAACTTCGCCGACCAGATCGACACGATGTACGCGGGCTCACTCGCGCAGATGTGACCGCGCCGGCGGGCCGCCCGTTTCCACCGCGTCGGCGTCAACTACCGGCCAGCGCCTCGGTCGGCGGGAGACGCGCGGCACGTACGGCGGGATAGAGACCGGCGATCATCCCGATGATCAGGGTGGCGGCGAAGCCCCCCGCGCTGGCCCACGGCGGCACCACCACCGGCCACGAGCGGTTGGCCGCGTACCCGGTGGTCACGGCGACGCCGATCAGCACTCCCCCGACGCCGCCGAGCGCCGACAGCAGCAGCGATTCCACGAGGAACTGCAACCGGATCTGGCCCCGGGTAGCGCCGAGCGACCGGCGCAATCCGATCTCCGAACGGCGTTCCAGGACGGAGATCACCATGGTGTTGGCCACGCCGATGCCACCGACCAGCAACGCCACCGCGCCGACGCCCAGCAGCAGGCCGGTGAAGGCGTTCTCCGCCAGCGCCTTGGCGGTCAGCGCGTCGGACGGGCGCGACACCTGCACGTTGTTCGGTGCCTCCGGCGCCACGGTGCGGGCCAGCACCGCGCGGACGGCGAGCACGGCATCCTCCTGCGCCCGGGTGTAGATGATCGTGGGGTGGCCGTCGAAGCCGAGATAGGTACGCGCGGCCGGCCATCCCACGAACACCGCGCTGTCGAGCTCGGTGGCCAGCGGAACCGGCCGCAGGATGCCCAGCACCGCGAACCGGTGGTCGCCGATCACCACCTGCGGCCGGGCGTCGAGGCTGTCGATGCCGAGCCGCTGGGCGGCCGCCCAGCCCAGCACGACCGTGGGGAAATCCTCGGCGGGTCCGGTGAGCCACCGTCCGACGGCCGGACGGGCGTCCACGGTCGCCGGCAGGTCCGTCCGGGTCGCGTAGACGGCGATGCTGCCCGTCTCCGCCTGGCTGATGCGCTCGTTGCGGTAGACGGCGGCGGGCACCCGGCCGACGGCGGAGACCGATTCGACCGGTCCTACCCGAGCCACCCGAGGGATCGCCTCTTCGGCCAGGCGTACCGGTTCGTCGGTCCGTCCCTGGGCGGGTGTCGCGGTCAGCAGGTTCGTGCCCAGCAGGGAGAGCTGCCGATCGAGCTCGGCGCGGCTGGAGCTGGAGATCCCGACGACGGCGATCATCGCCGCGATGCCCAGGGAGATTCCGAGCGCGGACAGGAACACCCGCAGCCGACGCGAGCGCAGGCCGGACCCGCCCACCCGCAGTACATCGGCCGGCGCCAGGCGCCGGGGCCGGAGCGAAACACTCACCATTGCCTCCCGTCGGACACGACCCGGCCATCGGCGATCTCGATCCGCCGGGGCAGCGCGTCGGCGACCTCCCGGTCGTGGGTGATGACAACCACGGTGGTACCCGCGGCGTGCAGCTCGCCGAGCAGACTCATCACGGTGGCGCCGGAGGCCGAGTCGAGGTTGCCGGTCGGCTCGTCCGCCAGCACCAGCGGCGGCTCGCCGACGATCGCGCGGGCGATCGCGGCCCGTTGCCGTTCGCCGCCGGACAGCTCGTGCGGCCGGTGGTGCCGGCGTTCGGCCAGCCCGACCCTTTCCAGCGCGGCGTCGGCCCGCCGGCGCCGTTCCCGCACCCGGACCCCGGCGTACAACAGCCCGTCGGCCACCGCCTCGCGGATGGGCAACCCGGCGGTCAGGTGGAACTGCTGGAAGACGAACCCGATGGTGAGCGCACGGAGAGCGGCCAGACGCCGATCGGTGAGCGTGGTCAGATCATGCCCCTGGATGCGGACCTGGCCGCTCGACGGCCGGTCGAGCGTCCCGATGAGATTGAGCAGGGAGGACTTGCCCGAGCCGGACCGGCCGACGATGGAGGTCGCCTCGCCACGGTCGATGGACAGCGACACTCCCCGCAGTGCCTGGACGCCGCCCGCGTAGGTCTTGGTCACCTCGACCAGTTCGACGACGCTCACTCCGCCACACCGACCGTCAGACCCTCATCGATGTCCGGTCCGGAGATCTCCACCAGGCCACCGGAGAACAATCCCGTCTTCACGGCGACCACGCGGCCGGGAACGCCTGCGGCGCGGATCTCCACGCCGAATCCGCCCTCGCCCAGCGCCAGCAGGGCCTGCACCGGAACGGCCAGCACGTCGGCCCGCCGGTCGGTGACGAACCGTACCGTCAGGGGACCCGGACGCAGCCCGGCGGACGAGTCCGGCGCCAACCGCACCGTGACGGTGCGGGCGGACGGCTGCGCCCCTTCGGCGACGGCCGGATCCGCCTCCCCGGCGGCCGGGTCGGCCGGTGGAGGCGCCGCGGCGGTGAGGCCGGTGACCTTCGCCGCCACGGCGTCGCCGCCCGGGATCTGCAGCGAGGCCCGGGTGCCCGCAACGGTCAGCTCCGGGCGGCTCTGCGGAACCTCGGCCGTCACGCGCAGCGCGGTCGACGAGGCGGTCAGCAGGTCACCGGTGGCCGGTGCGCCGGGCCGGGCCGTGCGGCTCACGACATGCAGGGCGCCGCTCGCCACGATCACATCGGCCGGCGCGACCTGACCCGTCTGCTCCCGCTCAAGGCTCTTCTGCCACCGTTTCACGGCCGCGGCCGTCGCGCCGGTGTAGCGGTCGTCGACGGTGAAGCCCAGATAGCCGAGACTACGCAGGTTGGCTTCGAGCTGCCGCACGTCGGGCCCCTCGGTGTCCTCCGCCAGCGGCCGGTACATCGGCAGGTCACCGTAGAGCAGCACGACCGGCTTGTTGTCGGCGCGCAGCACCGGCTTCCCGCGCCGGATCTTGGCTCCGGCGGCCGGTAGCCAGGTCAGCGTGCCCGCTGCCCGGGAGGTTATGGGTTCGCCCCGGCCGTACCCGATCTGTCCCTGCGCCGTGGTCACCGTCTGAAGGGTGGTCCGCACCACCTGGGCCGTCCCGACGTGTGGCTTCTCCGGTGGCGGCGCGTCGTCGCGCTGCGCGACGACGCCGACGGAAGCCGTCGCCGCCGCGGCGATCACCACCGCCCCCGCGCCGATCGCGAGGGCGGTCCGCCAGCGTCGCGTCATCCCTTGGGGCCGTCGGGCTGGGCGTCGAACTCCTTCGCGCACTGGCGCTGCGCCGCAGCGAACTTCGGGTTGGTCTTCAACCCCGCCGAGAGCTCTGCCTCCTTCTCCACGTCGGCGGCCGCCGGGTCGGCCATCGGGTCCGGATAGTCCGGCAGCCCGTTCTTCCTCATGCAGGCCGCGAATGCCCGGCCCTGGCGCAGGTCCTCCTCGGAGGGCTTCTCCGGAGCGTCCAGCACCGGCCGCTCGACCGTCTTGACCAGTTCGCTGCACTGCGTGACCACCGGGTTGACGGTGGTGCCCTCGTCGGAGGGCATCCCCGCCAGCTCCTGGTCCATGGGACGGTCGTGCCCCAGATAGCGCACCTGCTCGAGGCCGCGGTCGTTGAGGCACTTGACAAAGGCGCGCATGTACGTGTCGTACGCCGTCCAGTCGACCCCGTCCGCAGGTGCGCTGACTGCCGGAGCGGCGCTTGCGGCGGTGGCGACGGCGGGCGCCTCCGGCTGCGACTGGCAGCCGGACAGGGCCAATGCCAGCAGCGAGGCGCCGACGGCGTACGCCATCCGTACCGGAGACGGCGAGCGGGACATGACATCCTCCAAGGGGTTGACAGACTCGCCGTACGAAACCAGCCCGGCGCTCCCCGCGTTGTGTGGACCAGATCACACAACCTGATGGGCCCGATCCGTGTTCATCAGGAGGATGAGCACGTGCCGAAGCGATAGGCGGACTGGATGAAGCGCGGGTCAGGGGCGGATTTCGAGGCGTACGTCGCCTCCCGCTGGCGGCCGCTGGTGCGGGTCGCCTACCTGATGACGGGCGACTGGAACACCGCCGAGGACCTCGTACAGGCGGCCCTGGAGCGCTGCCTCCGGCATTGGTCCCGGGTGGTCGCGGACGGCGCCGAGGACGCCTACGTCCGCCGGACGATGGTGAATCTGCACATCAACGCGATCCGCCGGCAACGGGTCCGTGAGCTGCTCACCTTCCAGGTGCCCGACCGGGCCGGCGCCGACGACCACCGGCGCGTCGACGACCGGGACCAGTTGTACCGCGCCCTGCGCCGATTGCCGGCCCGCACCCGGACCGCCGTGGTGCTGCGCCACTACGAAGGGCTGTCCGAGGACGCCACCGCCACCGCCATGTCGTGCAGCGTCGGCAACGTCAAGCGACTGACCGCGGACGGATTACGCACGCTCCGCGGCTATCTACGCATCCAGATGGCCGACGTCAGAACCGCGTCCGATGAAGGGGGACGGACATGAACGACTCAGCCGGCTTCGAACGCGAACTCCATGACCGGCTGGCCGACCTGGCCGGTCCCGCGCCCGCCCCGGCCGGCGACCTGGTCGGCGCCATCCGCCGCCGCGCGACGCGACGCCGGCGCCGCGTCCGGCTGGCGGCTGCGGCGGGGGCGCTGCTCGCGGTGGTGGGCTCGGGAGCGATCGTGGGGCAGGCCGTGCTCGGCTCCCGGCCCGCGCCGTCCGGCGTGTCCGGGACGGCGGGGGGTGAGCTGCTCGGCTGGCCGACCCGTACGTCAGGCGCCGAGCGGCTGGACACCGGCCTCGTCGAGCGCGCCTGGCCGGGCCAGCACACCGCGGTCCATGTGCTCTACTCCGGAGCACCCGCCGGCGGTTCCGCAATGGCGGTGATCGAGGGCCGTGCCGACACGGGTGAGGTGCGTCTGGCGGTGCTGACCCGGAGCGCGGGCGGCTGGCAGGTCCGGCTCGATGCGGCCGGCTTCAGTTCGCCGCCGGAGCAACTGTTCGTCGCATTCGACACCGCGGGAGAATCGTCGACCATCACCGCCATCAGCGCTCCCGGCGCTCCGCAGGTCCGGATCAACAACACCGGCGGTCAGCCGGTGGCGTTCCTGGCGCCGGCGTCCGCCGAACAGTTCACGGTGCCCCGGGACACGGTCGGCAAGCTCCGGCTGTACGTCAGCAGGTCCGCCACCGTCCTCGAGGAGTGGACCCTCAGCCGGCGCGCGACCGCAGGCAGCCCGGGCGCACAGGTCACCGCGCTCGTCCCCGGTGAACGTCACCGATGATCCGGGACCCGGCCGCCACGTCGCGCCGCCCGTGCGTTGCCGCCCAGGTTGCTGGGCGGCACCGCACCATCCGAGCGAGGCTCGGTCACTCAGCGGGCGGACGGATCGTCAAGCCGAGTCCTCCCTCGACCAGCGGTGCGAGGTTGCCGAACGCGAAGGCGTCCGTCCCGTCGTGGTTCTCCGCACCGATCAGGGCGTTCTTCCCGGCAGCCAGCGGGCCCGCGCCGACGTCGCGATAGTTGAGGGTGAAGGAGCCGTCCGGGCGCATGGTGAGGCTGACCGACAACCGGCCTGCCGCTTCCCTGGTCCTGGGTGACAGCACGGCCACGTTGCGCCACTCCACCACGACCTCGTCCGCGGCACGTGTCAGATGGACACCCGCGGCCGAGTCGACGTCGAGCAGCGAGAAGAACGCATACACGGCCGCGAACGGCGGGAGGTAGTCCGGAAGCGGCCACTGTGGGTTCGCGAGCAGTTCCGGCGGCCCCGCGAAACCGACCGCACCGTTGGTGCTGATCCAGACGGTGTTGGTGGCCCGTCCGTACAACGGCAGCGGGAACGGCAGGGTCACCTCGGTCGAGGCGCCGGTGGATCCGGAGATGTCCAGCTTCGTCGTTCCCGTCCGGTAACCCGACACCGGACGGGTGCAGGTGTAGCCGTACAGGTCTTTCAGCGGCGTCAGGTCGAGGTCCACGCGCTGGTCACCGGTGACGGTCACCCGGTCCTGGGTCGGCAGCCAGCAGTGGTGCGACGGTGTCACGGTGAGGTCGTGAGTGCCCAGCGGAACGCGCAGCCGGTAGTTCCCGCTCGCGTCGGTGCGTGCCGAGGCCGCTGTGCCGGTGACGGCTACGGCCGCTCCGGCGTCGGGTCCGCCGGCCGTGCCGACCCGGCCGGTGAGGGTGGCGGACGGCATCTCCGTCAGCCGTACGGCCAGGGTGACCCGCCGGCCCTGCTGAACGGTGACGGTGCCGGTGGCGTCCTCGTGCCCGAATGCCGTCGCCCGATAGGTGTAGGTGCCGGGCACCATCCGGTCGAGCCGAGCGGCACCCTGGGAGTCGGTGAACAGCGTTCGCGACCGTGGCCCGGACAGCACGAGCTGAGCGTCCGGCAGCGCGTTGCCCGCGGGGCCGGCGACGGTGCCCGTGAGGCCGCCCGTGCCGCCGCGCGGCGCCGCCCGGATCAGCGCCGGGATGTCCAGCAGTCCCTCCCCGCCGGCGTTGTTGTCGTCCGTCGTTCCCCCGCACGAGGTGTCATCGATGTCGCGTGCGGACGCGTCCAGCAACCGCCGGGTGGCGGCGACGTCGCCCTGCAACTCCGGCACCCCGGACCACAGCAGCGCGACCGCGGCAGCCACATGCGGAGCGGCTTGCGACGTTCCGGTCAGCTCGAAGTAGTCCTGCGTGGGACCGTAACTCGACATGATCCCGGTGCCCGGCGCGGCGATGTCCGGTTTGGTGAGCCCGTTGAGTCCCGGTCCCCTGCTGGAGTCGCCGAAGATCTCGTCCTGCCGGGTGGTGTTGCCGACCGCGTAGGCATCGGCCAGGGATGCGGGCCAGGCGGTCGTCGAGCATGATCCGCCCGCGCCGGAGTTACCGGCGGCGAACACCGGGAAGATTCCGGCCGCGATCCAGGCCCGCGCCACTCCGGAGAAGTAGTTCTCGTCGCCGGAGGTCCAGGAGTTGTTGACCACGTCCGGCGCCAGATCGAATCGGGGATTCTCGCCGGCGCCGTCGGTCGGTGCGATCATCCACTGTGCGGCCGCGAGCCGCTTGTCCTCGCTGAGTGCGGCCGCCGCGATCCACCGGGCCTGCGGAGCCACGCCGATCTGCGGGCCGTCCGCGCGGCGGCCGGCCATCACACCCATGACGTGGGTGCCGTGAAAGCCGCGATCGCATCCTTCCTCGCAGGCGCTCTCGAGATCGAGGAAGTGGTAGTCGTGGTTGACCGCTCCGTGGGAATATCGGCCGCGGTAGGAGGCTGACAGCGCGGGATGATCCACCTGGGCGCCGGAGTCGATGGCGGCGACGACGATGCCCTCGCCACGCACACCGGTCTCGCGCCAGACCCGATCCGCGCCGACCCGGGCGATGTTCCACTCGACCGCGGCCTCGGCCGGGGTGCTGCCGGCGGAGCGCGCCCGCGTGCCGAGAACGGGCGCCGGCGGTTGCACCGGCCGGCTCTCGGGCTCGATGCGCTCCACCTCGGGGCGCGACCGCAGCTCCGCGCGAAGATCAGCGTCGCCGCTCACCAGCAGCGCATTGGTGATCCAGTACGACTCGTACCGTGCTCCGCGCCGGTCCAGCAGGCCACGAATCCCGGCCTGAGCACGGTCGGCGTGCCGGGTGAGGGTGTTGTACACGAACTCGCCCCTGGCTGCCTTGCTCGGCAACGCCGCGGCCCCGGACAGATCGGCGCGATCACGCAGCACCACCCAGAAAGCGTCGCTCCGCGACGACCGGTCGTCGCCGCGTTGCTCTGCGGCCGCCGGCGGCGGAACGAACATCGGCGTGCCGGCCAGCAGCCCGGTCGCAGCCAGGGCAACAGCAATTCGTCGCCATCTGCGGGTCCCGAGAGACAATCCCACGTCTCATCCCCTTCGCAAGTAACAGATCCGGCAAAGCGCCGGTGCCTGCTCTTCCGTCAAGACGTACGGGACGACCTCGAATTCATCCTTGCCATTGCGTCAGGTGCGGGGACAGGTGCGCGGTGAACTCCGCGTCGAACAACTGGACCGGGGTGCCGGCTCCGCTCGTCGCCGGCCGGCCGGTGGTCCCGGGCAGCGAGGCGACGCCGGTCACCGCCGTCGCGTACCACCCGTGTGCTGTCAGCCAGGGGCCAACCTCGTACCGATCGTTCCGGGCCGCCGGTCGCCCGGCGGTGGTCGCGTCGTGACCGCGCCGGTAGGCGCCCGTGAGGTGACTGCCCGGTGCGCTCAGTGCGCTGATGTCCGCGAGCAGCCGGTTCGCCTGCTCGGCGGTCAGGTGCACGAGAAGGTCTTCGGCCACCCAGACGGCGCGCGTCAGCCGATCGAAGCCCGCAGCGCACAGAGCAGGGCCGACGGGTTCGGCCGGACTCAGCGGAACCGGTACCCGCCGGCAATGCGGGACCGCCCAGCAACGGTCGAGCGCCCACTGCTTGTGAAAAAGCACCGAGGGCCGGTCGACCTCGAAGATCGTGGTGCCGGCATGCAGGTTCAACCGGAACGCACGATCGTCCGGCCCGGCGCCCAGGACGACGATCTGCGGACTCATCAGGTGCTCGCGCACGATCCTGCGATCGTGGAACGCGGTACGCGCGCTGACACCCGCGAACCACGAGGTGTTCGCGGGGCCGCTCGGGACCTCGTCATGGGCGGCGTCGATCATCGGTAGTCCGGTGGCGCTCGGTCGCGCGGTCATCGTGCACCTCTGTGCTGACGGGCCCGATCTGAACGGGACGCTGGAATCAACGACGGCGTCCGGCGCCCGCGGTTCGCGGTACCCGCGGTGGGGAGAATCACGGGCCTTCCGGGCCTCCGAAGAATTCCTGGCGGATGAGCGTCATGGGCCTGGCGAAGGGGACCGGACGTCACAGCTGTGCGCCGTTGCGCGCGTCGATCGCCAGCACGACCTCGTCGCGGAAGGCCTGGATGGACAGGTGCAACGCGGACGCCGTGTAATCGGTCCTCGCCCGCCGGGGCACGTCCGTGGTATACACCCGCCCGTCCGACTCCCACTTCTCACGGCCGCCGTCGAGCAGTTTGACGTCACTGTGCCCGTACATCTTGAAGTACCCGTATGTGTACGCCGCGAACCAGTTGTCGTTGTCGCCGTAGAGAATCACGGTGTCGTGATTGCTGATGCCGCGCTGGGACAATAGCCGTGAGAACTGCTCATGGTCGATGAAGTCGCCGCGGACCGGGTCCTGCAGGTCGCACTCCCAGCCGATCTTGACAGCGCCCGGGATGTGCCCGCCGTCGTAAGCGGTGGTGTCCTCGTCGATCTCAACGAAGACCACACCGGGGGTGGCCAGGTTCTTCTCGGCCCACACGGCCGAGACGAGCGCAGAGTCACGACCCATCAATCGTTCTCCTTCATCAACATTCAGCAAAGTCTGCTCATCTGCGGCCATGTCAGGAACAACGGAAGTGCCGACCTGGGCTTCAACCGCCGCCCCACGTAAATCAAAGAACCGGCTGAACGGCCGGGTCGTCGCGGCAACGACGGTGTGCCGTGAGACATCGATCACGTGGATTCGCTGCTCACCGGTGAAGCCGACGCGAACCGGCACGTCACATCCTCGGGAGGTCGGCTCGGCCGGCGTGGCCCTGCCCCGCTCGCCTTTCCACCTCCCCGAGAGCAGTTCCTTCAACCCCGACAGTGGAGGAGTTCAGCGTGCCCGCCGGTGCCCCCATCGTTCGTGCCACCCTCGCGGACCGAGACGTGGTCGCCGAGGTGCTGGCGTCGGCGTTCGCCGATGATCCGGTCTTCTCGTGGCTCTACCCCGATCGCCGGCGGGTGGCTCGGCTGCGCCTGCTCTTCGGGGCGCTCGCCGCGCACGCGATCACGAGTGGACACACCTACCTGACCGCGGACGGCGCCACGGTTGCGCTGTGGTCCGCGCCGCACAGCTGGAAAGTGCCTGTTCCGACGCTTCTGCGGGCCGCTCCTCGCATCGTCGCCTCGGCCGGTGTCCGCCTGCCTCGGGTGCTGCGCCGCCTCAGCGAGCTCGAAGGACACCATGCCCGCGCGCCTCAGGATCACTGGTATCTGGAGTTCATCGGTACACGGCGGTCGGCACAAGGACGGGGACATGGTTCCCGGCTCCTGGCCGACGGCATCGACCGGTGCGACTCACCGATCTACCTGGACACGCCCAACCCGCGCACCCTGCCGTTCTACCGAAGGGCCGGATTCACGGTGACGGAAGAGCTCAGCTTCCCCACCGGGCCGCCGCAATGGGCACTTTGGCGGCAGGCCTGACGCGTCGCCACGGTCCACCTCCTGGCCCCGAGTGAGCCGCGCGGTCGGCGGGCGGCTTCGCCCCGCCGCCGCTCGGCATCTTCTGGAAGCGGGATCAGGTGTGGACCAAGGTGTGCGGCCGCGCCGGAACGCGGGGCCGACGGCAGAAGTAGACGAAGGCCGGTGGGGCGTTCGCGATGACCGTCCGGCTGATCACCACCTCGTCGAAGCGGGCGCTGAGGGACTCGCGCAGCCGGCGGGCGGACGGAGCCCACCGGGCGAACGAGTAGGCGAAGGTGGTGAACGCGCCGTCCGGGGCAAGGGAGCCGGTGACCGCGGTCAGCAGCTCATCCTGCTGGTCGGCGGAGAACGCCGCCCACGGCAGCCCGCTCACGATGACGTCCGCGTGCCGGTGGCCGCGCTCGGCGAGCAGCTCAGGCAACCGGCGAGCGTCGTCCACGGCGACCTCGACCCCCGGGAACCTCGCGGCCAGCGTCCGCGCGAACCGGGTATTGATCTCGACGGCCAGGTGATGCCCGCGGCCCGCGAGCCGGCTCTGAACAGCCGCGGTGAACGCCCCGGTGCCGGGCCCTAGCTCGACGACCAGCGGGTCGCCGGTGTGCGGCACGGGCGCTCCGATCAGGTCGGCCAGCCGCGCGCTGCTGGGTGCGACAGCGGCGACGGTCAACGGGTCGCGGAGAAACTCGCGCAGGAACGTGGTCAGTCCCTCGGCTCTCATGCCCTGACTCCTTGCCCGTCGGCGCGCGCCGACGTCTGCGCGCCGGCCGCGTTCAGGACCCGCGCGAGCCAGCCGGTGCGGGTACGGCGCGCCTCGGCCGAGACTCGCGCCTGCGGGAACAGCGCGTCGAACCCGTGGAAGCCGCCGGCCCAGACATGCAGCTCGGCCTGCCCGCCCACAGACCAGATGCGGCCGGCGTAGGCGACGTCCTCGTCCCGGAACGCCTCGGACGTGCCCGCGTCGATGTAAGCGGCCGGCAGACCGGACAGGTCGTCGGCGATCGCGGGTGAGACGTAACCAGGCACGTCGGCGGCGTCGGTGTCCCCCAGCACCGACCGCCAGCCGAACTCGTTCATCTCGCGGGTCCAGACGCCCGGTCCGCCGGCGTACTGCCGGCTGGAGACGGTGTCGTTACGGTGGTCGAGCATCGGGCAGATCAGCACCTGGGCGGCCAGCGCCGGGCCGCCGCGGTCACGGGCCATCAGGGCGACGCCGGCGGCAAGGCCACCCCCGGCGCTGGCACCGGCGACGACGATGCGGGCCGGATCGATGCCCAGCTCATCGGCGTGCTCGGCCACCCACCGCAGGCCGTGGTAGCAGTCCTCGACCAGGCCGGTTCCGGTGGATTCGGGCGCCAGCCGGTACTCGACCGAGATCACGGTGGCGCCGAAGGTCTCGAGCCAGTCCAGCGGGATGTCGATCTGCGAGTAGCGATCGCCCATCACCATGCCCCCGCCGTGCATCCAGTAGACGCAGGGCACCGCGGCGCCGCGGTCGGAGGCCGTGGAGCTGATGATCGACAGTGCCAGCGGCGCGCCGTCCGGGCCGATGATGCTGACCTCCCGGCGGTTCACGGCACGACCGTCGAGCGCGGTTTCGGCCGGCGTCACGGCGAAGGGGCGGATCTGGGCGAGCATCTGCACGTCGAGATCGACGGCAGGCGGCATGCCCGCGAGGAGCGTGCCCAGCTCAGGATCGAAGGGTGGATGGGGAAGTGCCATGGCGTACTCCTGTCGCGATGGTGGAACGGGTTCGGATCCGGTGGCCGGCTTCAGAAGGCGGCCTTGCCACCGATCGGCACCTCGTCGGAGTACGCCGACTCGCCGGCGAGCAGCGTCTGGAGCTTCGCGACCAGACCCTGTGCCGCGTCGGTGGCGAAGAACCGGCTGTGCGCCTCCGTCGTGGTCCAGCCCTCGGTGACGTGGATGACGTCCGGGTCACCGGCCGAGCGGCCGACCAGGAAGACGACGCAGTCGTCGTTCTCCAGCGACGGCGCCTTGAGGAGGAAGTCGACCACCTCGCCGCCCCTACCGGGCTGCGCGGTCATCGTGGCGTGGAAACCGTGGCCGATCGTCATGGTGGATCTCCTTGCTTGTCGACGTGCCCGCTCGCCCCGCGGCGGCCGGCCTCGCTTGTCGAGATCAACTGTGAGCCTGGATCGGTACTTCGTCCTCAGTCATCTGACGCTGCAAAATCGGGCCGGCTCGCACCGGCGACGCAACAACGATGACTGCGGTCCAGCCGGACGAGCGGGCCGGACCGCGAAGCCGCACCGTGCCGCGAGACGGTGTCGCGACCGCCTACGTCACCGGGGGGAGGTCGGGGCCGAGGGTGCCCAGCTGTTCGTGGGCCACGACACGTTCGACCGGCCAGGTGAGGCCGGGCGGAGGCCAGGACTGCCCGGTGGCGGTCAGGAAGCTCGCCGGCGGCTCGTAGACCGGCGGCTGGGCGCCGTCGGGGATCAGGCTCGCCCAGCCGGCCCCTTCGGTCCGCGCGGTGAACTCGTCCTTCAGGGCGGCCAGGCGGTCGGGCTGGGTGATCAGGTCGATCGCGGTGGCGGCGAGGTACTTGGCGGAGGCGACGGTCGCCGCGTGGCCGATCCCCGAGCCGGCGCTCGCCGTCACGGCCCAGTTGTGGTGCGGCACGCCGGGTGGGAAGGCCGCGGTCAGGACGAAGACCGTGGGCGTACGCCAGCTGACGTCGGCCGAGTCGGTCGACGGCCCGCCCAGGAACGCCGACGCCGGAGGGCTCAGCGGCGCGACGGTTGTCGGGAGACCGACCTGGGGTTTGCCGAGGGCGCCCTGGAGTTGCCGGGCCAGGGCCTGATCGGCGTCGGTGAACTGCGGCGGACCGATCTGACGCATGTTGTCGTGGGCCAGTTCGGCGCCGGCCCGGTTGCCCAGCGAGTTCCACGTCGCGGTGTGGAACTTGTGCAGCAGTCTCGTCTGGCTGGCGGCCGCGGCGGCCCGCGCGGCGGTGGCGATCTTGTCGTAGAGCACCCGGGCGCGGGCCGGGCTGCCCTCGCGGACGAAGAACCAGATCGCGCACGTGTCGGGGGTGACGTTCGGGGCGCCGCCGCCGTTGACGATCGCGTAGTGGAAGCGCCCGGCCGGGCCGACGTTCTTCTCGCGCAGATACTCGGCCATGGTGGCGAGCATCAGCGCACCGTCCAGGCCGCTCTTGTTGCCCAGCGGCGCGCCGCCGTGGCCCGCGGCGCCGAGGAAGGTGAACGTGGCCGAGATCAGCGCGCTGGTGGTGTTCCAGGTCGCCGTGGTGGCGTTGAGCGGATGCCAGTCCAGATAGGCGTCGAGGCCGTCATAGACACCGGCCTTCACCGCGTACGGCTTGCCGACGAGTTGCTCCTCGCCGGTCGAGCCGAAGACCTTGACGGTCGCCCGGTGCCCGTGGGCGGCGATGGCTTTGCTGACCGCGATCGCCGCTCCCACCGATGCCGCGCCCAGCGTGTTGTGGGCGTCGCCGTGGCCGGATCCGATCGTCGGGCCGTACGCGTCGTAGTGATAGTCGAGCGGGTCGTGCTGGCCGACGCCGCGTCGCTGGGAGAGTCCGGGCAGAGCGTCGTACTCGGCGTTGAAGCCCAGCACCGGGCCGCCGGAGCCGTAGGTGGCGACGAACGCCGCGGGCAGCCCGGCCGCACCCCAGCTGATCCGGAACCCGTGCCGGCCGAGCAGTTCCGCGGTGGCCAGCGACGACTTCCACTCGCGCAGCGACAGTTCGGCGAAATCCCAGATCCGGTCGCTCAGGCCCGTCAGGGCGGCGGAGTTCGCCGCGACCCAGGCCAGCGCGGTCTCCTTCGCGGGCGTCGACGTGGCCAGCCCCGCCGCCGCCCGGTAGCCGACCGGATCGAAGCCGACCCGTTCGTCGTACCCCAGTGTCGCCGCCAGGACGGGGTCGGCCGCGGCGATCGCCGCCGTCGTGGCGGTGGCGCTCAGCCCGAACATCTTCAGTACCCGGCGCCGATCCGTTCCCTCAATGGTCATACCTTTGTAGACGGAAGCGGATCGGCCGAATTCAGCCGCGCGCCGCGGTCCTGACGGTGGGGTCAGCCCGGAGCGGACCGGCCCGGCCCGGACACGATGAACTCGACACGGGACGGAGACCCGGCGACATGAACGCGGACCACGACGTCCTGCTCCTCGAGCTCCCGCAGCAACCGGGTGAGCGTGACCGGCGGTATCTGCGGAAGGTCGCGCTGAATGTCGGCGTAGCGCCGCCCCTCGTGCCGGGAGAGTGCCCCCGGCACAGCCGCCTGCAACGGCGGGACGCCGGCTCCCGGGGCAGATGCCGGCGAGCCCTGTCGCTCCCGGGCAGTTCGTATTGTCCGCACAACGCTGCAGACGGATGTCGACCGCCGGCATTCAATCCCGCCACCACTGTGATCGATCCGGACCGGATCACTTGGTCACGACCGGTGACGGACGCCGGCCTTCGTCCGATGTCCGCCGGGGCAGTTCGTGTTGTGCTTCCGTGCGGGCTTCCCCGGAACCGCCGGTGGGCTGCCTACGCTTACCGGGATCACCACGGCAGGCGACGGAGCAGCCCGACGGAGGGCGGGGCGGCGCAGAGGCAATCCTTCTGCGGCGTGCATCCGGCCGGGCACCCGACGTCGGCGGCCGCCGGTTGCCGTCGGCCGATCCCGGAACGGTCGACGTCCGGCCGCTCGGAGGGCTCATCCTCGCGTACGCTTCTAGACCCTGCTATGTCGTCATTGTCGGACAATCCTGTCATTTCAACGTCGCCGAGCAGCGCGTGGAATCATGTTCTTGAAGACGTGAGAATGCTCCGTCCCTTCACCGCTGCTGCAACTTGATGGCCGCAGCCGGGATCGGAACTGCGGGCGCCGTGGCGAGTTTCTCCGGGGGGGGTGAGCGTATGTGGGGGTGGTCGGCGCTTCCGAGTGTCGGCACCAGGGGCTTGTGGCTCGCGGTGATGGGACCGCTGCGGGTACGCCGGGCCGACGCCGAACTGGACCTGGGGCCCCGTCAGCAGCAGCTTCTTCTGGCGCTGCTGCTCGCCTACGCGGGACGGACCGTACCTCTCGGTGAGATCGTGGACGCGCTGTGGAAAGAGCCACCCCCGAGCGCCGTCAACGTGGTGCAGCGTCACATCGGCCGGTTACGCCGCCTCTTCGAGCCTGATCTCACCGCTCGGTCGGCGGGCCGATGGATCGTGAGCGAGCCGGCCGGATACCGCCTGCTGGCGGACGCCGGCTGTCTCGACCTACTCAAGTTCCGCGCTCTGACGGATCAGGGGGCGGCTGCCGAGCGGGCCGGACGCACGGACGAGGCCCTGTCGCACTACGTCACGGCGCTGCCTCTGTGGCGAGGACCCTGCGCGAGCACGCCCGAGCTTGAGTCGTATCGGCCCTCGGTCTTCGCCGCGATGGATCGCGAGTGTGTCGATCTGGTGCGCCGGACCGCGCGGTTGGCGCAGCTCAGCGGCGACGTCCGCCCGGTCCTGCCGGCGCTGCGACGAGCCACGGAACTGCACCCGCTCGACGAGGACCTGCACGCACAGCTCCTCCTCGCGCTCTCCACCGACAGCAAGCAGGCCGAGGCGATCGCGAGCTACCAGGCCATCTGCCGGCGCCTCGCCGACGACCTCGGCGTCGGGCCCAGCGAAGAGCTTCGTGACGCGTACGCCCGGGTGCTGCGAGCCGCCGGCACACCTCCGGCTCCGGCGCGCGCCGACAGCCGGCCCGTCGTGCCTCGACGACAGCCGGACGTACCCGTTCCCCTCACCTCGCCGCACCGGTCGATCCTTCCCGCTCAGCTGCCGCACGACCTGTCGCAGTTCACCGGACGCGACGAGGACCTGCGCCGCGCCGCCGGCATCCTGGACGGGCATGCCGCCGCCTCGCCGACCGTCCCGATCCTCGCCGTCGACGGCATGCCGGGCATCGGCAAGACGACGTTCGCCGTGCACCTCGCCCATCAGCTCGCCGCCTCGTATCCCGATGGCCAGCTGTACATCGACATGCGCGGCTTCGATCCCGGCGGCGCCGTTCTCCCGGCCGACGCACTGCAAGGGTTCCTCAACGCGTTCGGTGTGCCGGACTCCGAGATTCCCACCGATGCGCAGGCCCGGATCGGGCTCTATCGCAGTGTCCTGTCCGGTCGGCGCGTGCTCGTCGTCGTGGACAACGTGCGCGATGTGGAGCAGGTGTGGCCCTTGTTGCCGGGCGCGGCCGGTTGCGTGGTCCTGGTGACCAGCCGCAGGCGGCTCACCGCGCTGGCGACCAGCTTCGGAGCCCACCTGCTGACCCTGGACGTGCTCTCGGCCGAACAGTCCCGGGAACTCGTCACGTCACGCACGGGCGCCGCACCGACGCCGGCCGAGCGGGACGCCATGGACCAGATCGCGGAGCGGTGCGGCGGCCTGCCCTTGGCGCTGGCTGTGGTCGCCGCGCGCGCCCTGACCGATGCCGGCAGCCTCCTGCCGGACATCGCCAAGGAACTGGAACATGCGAGAAGCAACCTCGACGGCTTCTCGGGCGACGATCTGGAGAACCAGGTGCGCGCCGTGTTCTCCTGGTCGTACCAGATGCTCAGCCCTCGTGCCATGCACATGTTCCGGCTGTTGCCGGTGCATCGGGGACCGGACATCACCATGCCGGCGATCGCGAGCCTGATCGGCGCCTCCCCGGCCGAGACCCGGGTCCTGATCGGCGAGCTCATCCGCACCAGGCTGCTGACCGAGCACGTGCCGGGACGGTTCGCGGCCCACGACCTGATCTGTGCCTACGCCGGCGAGCTCAGCCTCGAGGCCGAGCCGGACACTGTCCGCCGGCAGGCAGTGGACCGGCTCGCCGACCACTACCGGCAGAGCGCCCACGACATCGTCCGGCATTTCGCCCCCGCGCTGTCCGTGACGCCGCCGCCGGTGCTGAACGGAGTGACGACGACGGAGACGTCCACTCTTGCCGATGCCACGGCATGGTTCACCGCTGAGCGGCTGGTGCTCAAGTCCCTCATCCAGAGCGCGATCGAGGACGGCAGGATCGAGGTCGCCTGGCATCTTGCGGTGAGCATGCAGGTCTTCATGCAGCACGAGGGCTGGTGGCACGACTGGGCAACCATCGCACGAGCGTGTCTGCACGCCACCGTCGACGCCGGCGACACCCTCGGCGAGGCGTACATGCGGCGAAGCCTGGCCGGCGCAGTGCACAGCCTCGGCCGCCAGGAGGAGGCCCTCAGCCTCCTCGCGGACGCGCTCCGGCTCTTCACCGAGCGGGGCAGCCGCGGCGAGCAGGCGCTGGTGCACCGGAACCTGGGACAGGTCCACGCCTGGCGTCGCGATCATTCCGCCGCGATCGAGCACTTCGAGCAGTCTGTACGCATCTTCGAGGCCATCGGTGACGTCTCCAATCACACCAGCGCCCTCTACTGCCTGGCCGACGCGCACGCCCAGTCCGGACGACACGACGAGGGCATCGCGCTGGTGCGACAGGCGCTGGCGATGTGTGATCGCATCGACGACGCGCTCGGCCGGGGACAGTGCTACCTCACCCTGGCCGGTATCCATGAGGTGCGGACGGATTATCACGAATCGGTTCGGCACTATCGGCTGGCGATCGATGCGTACAACAAGGCCGGTTCCCGGACCAGCACCGCCCAGTGCTATCTGCACTTCGGTGACACGGCGCACCGGTTCGGCGACCACGACACCGCCCGCGGCGCCTGGGAGGAGGCCCTCGCCGTCCTGGCCGATGTCGCCCCTCCGATGGCGGACGAGGTTCGCCGGCGCCTCACGGACCTGGACGGCGCGGCGTGACCAGCGGACCGCTCCCGAGGACTCTCGCGCGGTGAGCCGGACGTCGCCGCTAGGCAGGCATGTCGACGGTTCCGCGCCTCGATCTCCCGCACCACCTCGTCCCGGAAGGCGCGGATCAACAGGTCCGACGCGGACGCCGTATGCCTGGTCCGCTCCCGCTGGGGCGCCTCCGTGGTGAACGCCCGCCCGTCGCGCTCCCAGCCGATCTTGACGGCGCCCCGGGAGGTGCCCGCCGTCGTAGGTGGTGGCGTCCTCGTCGTCCGGGCCACGATCTGCTGGAGTCGATCCCGGCAGGACACCGTCACGGGAGCCTGCCCTCGTAAAGGTTGACGTACTTGGGGTAGAGGACGGCCGCCTCGGCGCCGAGCCGGGCCGGGTCCACCGCCTCATGGCCGATCCGCGCCTCGGGTGGAATCTCGTAGGAGGCCGGTACCAGCGTGTTCGCCGCCGACATCTCCAGAGCGACCGTCCTTGCGCGTTCGCGATCGATGAACCGGTCCCGGGCCGAGGTCACCACGGCCACGCTGGCCAACGCGGACAGCTCGGCGCGAGTGTCGAGAAGCCGCGACAGCCTCAGGAACTCGGCCAGCACCGCGTAGTCGAAACCGACCGGATGCCGGCGGTCCGGGAGGATGCGCTGCCCGTACAGCGAGATGAACGGTTTGACCAGCACCGGCGGGAACTGCTCCGCCCCGGGCTCGAAGAACGGCGCCACCATCAGCAGGCGCCTCACCTGGCCGGGCCGCGTGGTGGTCAGCCACGCGGCGAGCACCCCTCCGGCCGACGCGCCGACCACACCGGCCTCCCGGCCCAGGGCGGCGGTGATGTCCATCGCGGAGCCGGCGAACGCGGTCAGCTCGGATGCGGTCAGCTCCCGGTCAGCGTCCGGATCCGTCGTGCCGTGCCGCGGCAGCAACGGCACATGGACGTTGTAGCCGCGTGCGTAGAACATCTCGGCGAGTCCGTCGAACTGCTGCGGGCATCCCAGATAGCCGTGCAGCAGGAGCACGGCCTTGGCAGTGGCCGCCGCATGCAGCAATGCGAACGACCGGCACTCCGTGCGGATCCGCGGTTCCGCCCGCTCCGCCTGATACCGCGCGTCGATGTGCGCCACCGCCTGGGCGAAGGACAGCGACCGCGGCTCCGGGCGCAGACCCGTATCGTCGAGCGGACACGCGTACAGAACGCCGATGGCCGCGGCAAGCACCGTCACGATGATGACGGGCACCATCAACAGCCGGCGGATTCGAGTCGTCATGGGCGATACCTCCGCCTGAGACAACGCACACCGCGCCGGAGCCTTCATTCTGGCCCGACTCCGCCCGCGGCCGACCGGGCGCGGACACCGGATGCGGGGCGGGCAGCAGCACGGGAGGCTCGCGCCGCGCGGACCTCCCCGGCTGGAACGTGCGGCGACGATCAGCCGGCGCCCTGCTCAGCGTTACGCAGAACCGTGACTCCCTCGGCGAACTCCACCCACTGCGCGTCGGTCCACCCGAGCGACGCCGGTCCCTGAGCGACGACGTGGTGGCCCTTCGTGTCGGGGAACGACACGCTCACCGTCGACGTGCGGTCGGCGTTCACCGGACGAGAGATCGACCCGTCCTTACCGTTGACCGTGACCTTGGCGGTCGTCTGCGCGAGGTCGGAGCCTTCCATACCCCACGCCTTGAGGTCCTCCTCGGTGATCGGGCGGTCGTCGCCCGCCGCTTCCTTGGATTCCAGCATGATCACGATCTTGCCGACCCAGTCGTTGACGTCCTGGTTCTTGAAGCCCTGAGGCGCCAGCGTCAGCACGGTGTTGCTGCCGCCCTGGATCTCCCAGCCCTCGGGCACCGACTTCACCGTGTAGCCGGGAACCTGCTTGCCGGTGTAGGCGACCAGCTCGATGGCCGGCAGCTGGGTGCGCGGGGACGTCCCGGTGGTCGCGCTGTGCGTCAGGGACGCGGGTGGCGCGGTAGCGGCCCGCGGCGCAGCCGGGTCGGCCAATCCGTTCGTGACCACGGCGCCGGTCGCGGCGGCCACCACGGCCAGCCCGGCGGCGCACGCCCACGCGCGGGTCCGTAGCCGCTTGTGCAGCCGGCGGCGTCCCCGAACGAGGTCCGCGGCCGGGTCGACCGGCCCGTCCTCGATCGCCACCGCGCTGTCCAGGAGCATCTTCATCTCGTTCATGGGTTCGTCCTCTCGATCCGTTGGCCGCCCGCCGCGTGTAACGGCGCGGGAAGGAGGAGGCGCAGCTTCGCGGTCCCCTTGGCGGCCTGACTCTTGACCGTGCCCTGGCCGCAGCCGAGCATCCGGGCGGTTTCCTCGATGCTGAGATCCAGCCAGTAACGCAGGACCACGACGGCCCGCATCTGTTTGGGCAACGCCGCCAAGGCAGCCCGCACCTGTTCCCCGACCGGGCCGAAACGACCGTCGTCCAAGCCCGTGATCCCGTCCGGGCCCTCATGGGCAGGCAGATCCGGGAGATCAGGCGTCGACCGCTCCCGGCGCCACCATGGGCGTCGAGACTCGTCGATGTGACTGTTCAGGACCGTGCGCCTGGTGTACGCCAGGACCGTTTCCGGCCGATCCAGCTTCGGCCAAGCCACATACAGCTTGGACAGGGCGGTCTGCACCAGGTCCTCGGCCCGGTGGTGGTCCCCTGCGGTCAACAGGCCGGCGAACTTGAGCAGTGACGTTCGGTGAGTGCGGACGAACGTCACGAACTCGTCGTCACGGGTGGGACGCGGCATGTAGGTACCTCCTTCACCACCTCTACGAGCCGGCCACCCTCCCAGGTTGTCCGGCGGGTTTTCGCAGGCGCCGGACCAGCGCGTACGCGCGCCGGATCGCGTCGCCGGCCGGGGAAGACGAGCGCCACCCGCTCGCCGTGGCGCACGACCCCGGTCGGCCGGCCGGCCGGGCGGGCCGGCGCGGTGGTCACACGAACAGCGGCTCGGCCCGGGACCGATCGGCCAGGTCGTCCATCGCCTCGTCGGTCGGGCGCTGCTCGTACCGCTCGGCCGCGTCCAGCAGCCGGGGCAGGATCTCGACGTCGCCGGTGGTCAGCAGGAAAGCCTGCGCGCGGCCGAGGACCCAGTGCACCGCCAGGTCGATGTCGGCCTGGTCCCGCAGTGGTTCGTACCAGGTCGCGGCGGTTCTCGGGCGGCCGTCCCAGCGACGCAGCGCCAGGCTCTTGATCGTCTGGAGGGCGACCTGCCGTTCGGCGCACACCGCGGCCAGCGCCTCGAACGTCGTCGCGTACCGCGGGTCGCGCATCTGCACGTGGTTGTACGGGGCGAGCACGGAGTCGAATGGGAACACGGAGTCGAATGGGAATCGGTCCAGGCCGCGGCGGTGCATCTCGGGCGACAGCCCGTGTCCGGTCACGCCGTCGAGGCGCACGAGGCCCTCCTCGCGCGCCTCGACGGCCGCCTCAAGGGCGCCGTTCGGTCCCAGAGCGGTCTCCCAGTCGATGACGTCGACGAGGTTGTGCAGCTGGATGGCGTATATCCGGTCGACTCCCAGCCGGTCCAGCGAACGGCGGATCTGTTCGCGCGCTCCGCGATAGGTCCGCTCATCGGTCTTGGTCGCCAGGAAGAACGCGCCGGGGTGGCGCCGCAGCCAGGTCGCCACCCTGAGCTCGGCGTCGCCGTAGCCGGCGGCGACGTCGATGTGGTTGACCCCGTGCCGCACCAGCAGGTCGAGGGCACGGTCGGCGTCGGTCTCGGCGACGCTGCCGAGGGCCGCGGCGCCGAAGATCACCCGGCTGGACTCGTGCCCGGTCGCTCCAAACGGCATCCGAGGAATCACCCTGCGAGCGCAGGCCGTGTTTCGTAGTCCGGTCGAGTGCGAGGCGAGGTCCGAGGGTGATTGCCGGCCACGTCGATCCAGAGGGACAGCGACGCTCCCCGATCAATCTGACCACCGGGAAGGACGTCGACGCGTACGGTGTCAGGCCTTTCCGGGCTCGTCGCCGACGGCGATCGGTGCGCCGATAAGCGAACCCCATTCGGAGAACGAACCGTCATAGTTCTTCACATTGGCGTGGCCAAGCAGTTCAGTGAGCACGAACCACGTGTGCGAGGAACGCTCACCGATCCGGCAGTACGCGATGGAGTCCTTGCTGCCGTCCAGGCCGGCGGCGCCGTAGATCTCGGCGAGCTCATCGTCGGACTTGAACGTGCCGTCCTCGTTGGCCGCCCTGCTCCACGGCACACTGATCGCGGTCGGGATGTGCCCGGCGCGCTGCGCCTGCTCCTGCGGCAAATGCGCGGGCGCGAGCAGCCGCCCGGCGAACTCGTCCTGGCTGCGTACGTCGACCAGATTCTTCTTCCCGATGGACTGCAGGACCTCGTCGCGGAACGCGCGGATCGACAGATCCGGCGCCGACGCCTGGTACCGCGTCATCAGCCGGCTCGTGACGTCCGTGGAATACGGGCGGGCATCGCGTTCCCACTTCTTGCGACCACCATCGATCAGCCTGACGTCGCGGTGGCCGTAAAGCTTGAAGTACCAGTACGCGTAGGCCGCGAACCAATTGTTGTTACCGCCGTACAGGATCACGGTGTCGTCGTTGGCGATCCCCCTGTCCGACAGGAGCTTGCCGAACTGCTCCTGGTCGACGACGTCGCGCCGGACCGGATCCTGCAGGTCAGCCTTCCAGTCGATCTTGATCGCGCCCGGAATGTGGCCGCCGTCATAGGCGGTGGTGTCTTCATCGACCTCGACGAAGACGACCCCGGGCGTATCGAGATTCTTCTCGGCCCATTCGGCAGACACGAGCGCGGTGTTGCGGCTCATCATGTGCCTCCTCGCAGTGGGCGATGTCGCCCGACTAGATGAACGCGAGACGGACGCGTTCCTTCAAACCGTCTCCGCGAACGTTGCTCGGGGACAAAGTCGAAAATGAACCGTCACCGGGTGGGAAATACGACCGCGCCGTATCTGTCCAGCGGGACGTCCAACCGGCCGGCGGCACCGTTCCCCTTGTCTCATGGTGGATTAGACGGAGGGGTCGGGGGGATCGCACAGGCCAAGACAGACCTCGCGCCGCGACCACTCGTGAACGCCGGCTCACTGGCCGACGTGGGCTGTGCCGGTGACAGTGGGCAGGCCGGCGTCCGCGGCTCTGGTGAACTTGTCGTCGACGGCGACGACGTGGCGGCCGGCGCGGGTGAGCAGCGCGGCGGCGATGGAGGCGCGGTAGCCGGCGGCGCAGTACACCCAGACCTCCCCGTCCGGTACCTCGTGGAGACGGCCGAGGAGTTCGTGCAGAGGAATGTGTACGGCTCCGTCGATGCGGGCCTCGGCGGCTTCGAGGTTGCGGCGAGTGTCGAGGATGACGATGGGCCGGTGGTGGCGGACCTCGGCCAAGTCGGCGAACGTGGCCCGAGGGTAGGTGGCGAGGTTCTCGCCGCCGCTCCAGTCGGTGGGTCCGCCGGTGGCGTGTGCGGCTGGCCGGTCGATGCCGATGCGGACCAGTTCACGCTGGGCCTCGGCGATCTGCTGCGGGGTTTCGGCGAGCAGGGTGAGGGGGGTGCCCCACGGGATGAGCCAGCCAAGGTAGGTGGCGAAGCCCCCGTCGAGGCCGAAGTTGAGAGTGCCGGCGACGTGACCGGCGGCGAATGCGACGTGGTTACGCAGGTCGACGACCCATTCGCCGTCGGCGAGGCGCTTGCGGAGCTGCTCGGCGTCCGCGCGTTGCGGGGCGGACAGATCCGCGTCGCCCGGTCCGGCGGAGTTGGCGGGTGCCATGTGGGCGTAGTAGGCGGGCCAAGCGTCGAGGCCGGCCAGCAACTCATCGACGAAACTCTGTTCGTCGCGGGTCAGAGCCGGGTTGACCAATTTCTCCTGCGCGATGGTCGACGCGGTGGTGTCGCTCTGGGTGGCGGAACAGAAACTGCCGAAGCCGTGGGTGGGGTAGACCTGGGCGTCGCCGGGCAGCATCGACGCGAGCCTGTGCGCGGAGGCGTACTGGTGGCGTACGAGGTCGTGGGTGTGGGCTGGGCCGAATAGGTCCGGGCGGCCGACGGAGCCGTAGAGCAGGGATCCGCCGGAGAAGACGCCGATCGGTCGGTCGGTGTCGGTGAGTGCGTAGGCGAGATGGGTGTGGGTGTGCCCTGGAGTGCCGATCGCGGTCACGGTCATCGAGTCGCTCACGATGATGACATCGCCGTCGGACACCGGGACGCGGTCGAAGGTGACCGGGTCGTCGGCGTTGACGTGGTACGCGGCGCCGGTGTGCTGGGCGAGGGCGTACCCGCCGGTGACGTAGTCGTTGTGGATGTGGGTCTCGAGGACGTGGGTGATCCGCACGCCGTTCGCGGCGGCCAGATCGAGGACGCGGTCGATGTCTCGTTGCGGGTCGACGACGAATGCGACTCGGCCGTCGTGCACGAGGTAGCTGCGATCGCCAAGCGATGGTGTGTCGATGGGCAGGATGGATGGCACGGTTGGGACTCCTTGGCTGGCGGGATGCGGCACTCGAACTATCTACACAGGACGATGGTTGGCTGGGGCGGTGCCGGCGGCAACTGCGCCGGGTGCGGCCGGTAGAACGGCGTTACGACGAGCGTCCGTCGGATTGCGGCCGGGCGAGCGGTGGGCCAGTGCGCCGGTGGCGGAGATCCCGCCATTCCGGCCTCGGTACCGAGTGCGGCGACGGTGCCTGCGGCTGCTCCGCCGTCTGGCGCGCGTCGCCAGGCCGCCGGCCGGATCCGACACATCGCCCTTATCGGGTAAGGCTGTCCGACTTGCTGGTCCGGCTGAAGGTGGAGGCAACGGCCCGTATTAGCGAGATGTGACCGACGGGCATCAGACGGGCGAGAGCATCCGGCACCTTGGCGCTGCCGGCGATGAGCAGGCGAGCCTTGCGTCTGGCGACGGCGTCGAGGATCTGCCACGCGGCCTTCTCCGGGGCATAGGTGAGCAACGCGTCCAGTCGGCGCGCGTTTGCCTCGGCCTCCTCCACTGGTACGCCACTGCCGATGTTCGCATTTCTGGCGATACGGGTTCGGATGCCGCCCGGATGCACGGTGGTGACACCGACGCCGTTGTCCGCGAGTTCACTGCGTAGCACCTGGCTCAATCCGCGAAGAGCGAACTTGCTGGCGCTATAGGCGCTCTGACCGGCCGGAGCGATCAGTCCGAACAGGCTGGAGACGTTGACCAGATGGCCGCCGGATGCGGCGGTGAGCGCCGGCAGCAGCTTGTGGGTGAGCAGCATCGGGGCCCGGAAGTTGACGTTCATGACCCGTTCGAATTCCTCGACTGTCACCTGGTCGAACCGGCCGCTGAGGGCGACCCCGGCGTTGTTGATCAACAGGCCTACGGCCGGGTATTGGGCGAGGATCGTGGTGGCGACGCGGTCGACCTCGCCCCGGTCGGAGAGGTCAGCGATCTTCGGTTCGACGTTCCGCTCAGGGTGGTCCGTCCGGATCCGTTCGGTGACGGCCATCAGCCGGGTCTCGTCGATGTCCACCAGCACCAGGTTGCTGCCGCGAGCGGCCAGAAGGTAGGCGAGTTGCTCACCGATGCCACTCGCGGCGCCGGTGAGCACCCCGGTTCGTCCGTCGAATCGGTATGGGGGGAGCCTGGTCATGAAGTGTTCTCCTTGCTTTGGGACGCGAGCGCTGGCTCGGTCGCCGAGCTCATCGCTCGACGGGTTCCAGTTCGTCGACGAGCGACCGGCACGCCGGCGAGCCGGCCGGGTATGTCATTCAGGACTGTCTTGAGTGTCGTATCCAGCCAGCTAGATCGTCGGGTAGCGGTGACTCATAGACGTTGATGCGGCGTTTGGTATTGAGGTAAGGGCCGAGTTCCTACCAAGGTGCGCAGCTCGGCCTCGAAGGTGGGCACCGGTGGTGTCGGCGTGCGCAGAACCCGGGTCGCCGACGAAGCTGCTGCTGCTGCTGCTGACCGTCACTGTCTGCCGACCTGAATCGCTCTGTCGGCAGGCTGCTCATCATCGCGGATCACCGCGTGGTGGCCGTGTCATTGGTACAGACGTGTGGAACAGGCCGCGATTCACGTCACCGGGCGAGTTTCGATGGGCATGCGGCTACATTCTCGTCCGTCAGTGCGGTCGCTGGAGGCCGACATCGCCGGCACCGCTGATCCGACGGCCTCGGCGGCGCTGGCGAACTGCGCAGACGGGTGACGTCGTCACCTCGGCGACGCCCGCTGCCACAGCACTTACGTCGGGGCGAGCACGTCACCGGAGCGCCGGACGGTCGGAGACCCCGCAGCAGCGCGCGTCAGGATGTCACCATGACGCCGGCGTACGACACCCCCGCGACAACGATCCAGGCGCACAGCCCCAGAACGGCTGTACGCCCTCCGGTCCGAGCCAACGTGGGCAGGTGCACCGCGGTGCCGATTCCGAACAGGGCCACGGAAAGCAGCAGATGCTGCGCCACTCCCATCCCGTCGAGCACGCCTTCGGACAGCCAACCGGTGCTGCGGAGGAAGACCATCGCGACGAAGCCCACGACGAACAGGGGAACCAGCGCCGGCCTCTTTCCGTGTCCTCCAGCGCCGGCGGAATCCGGCACCTGCCCGTTGGTGGCCGAGACCCAGCGTCGCCGCAGCCCCCAGGCCACCACGGCGACCAGCGGAGCGAGGAGCAGGATCCGCAGCATCTTCACCACGATGGCGTCACCGACAGCCGCCGGGCCGGCGGCGCTCGCGGTCGCGACCACCTGTCCCACGTCATGTACGCTTGCTCCCACCCAACGCCCGAACTGAAGGTCGTCGAGTCCGAGTGGATGCTGAAGCAACGGAAGCACGGCGATCGCCAGAGTGCCGCAGAGCGTCACCACAGCGACTGACGCCGCGGCGTCATCCTCGTCGCTGTCAGTCGCCGCGCTGACTGCCCCGATCGCCGAGGCTCCGCAGATCGCGTAGCCGACGGCGATCAGCAGCGGCTGGTCACCTCGCACCCCGATGCGGTGGCCGAGCCACCAGGTGCCGACGAAGGTGACGACCACCACGACAACGACCATCGCCATGGTCGGCAGTCCTACCTCCCGTAGTTTCCCGATGCTCAGGTTGATTCCCAGCAGCACAACCGCCAGCCGCATCAGCCGTTTGCCCGCGACGCTCAGGCCCGGCCGGGCGACGCCGCGCACACCGTCGCGGATGACGGGAAGGTGGGCGACCGCTATACCCAGCACCATGACGGCGGTCAACGTCGGCACGGCGGGCATCGCCCAATGCACCCCCCAGGCAGCGGCGGCGCCTAGTGACGCAACCATCAGGCCCGGCGCGATGCGCCGCACCGAGCTTCCCGTGTGCACCGGGGTTGTGTTCATCGGCTCTGTGTGGACACTCGCGTTCTGTTCAAGACTCATCGGTGTGCCGGCCCATACACCCGACGGATACTCGACCCGCGGGCGGAGATGTCGGCTCCGTAGACGTGCAGGGACACCGCCTTGCCGACCCCTCCGTTCCAGACCCGGTGGAGGTCGCCCGGCGGGGCTAAGCCGCACACGTCGCCCGCCCGGTTGACGGTCTGCTCGGTCGCGACGAGCGCGGGGATGTCACTCGAGCCCAAGCTGAAGCGCTGCTCATGCTCCTCACCCCGATAGACCCCGGTGACGCACCAGGCAAGGTGATCGTGGATCTCGGTGCGCTGTCCGGGAAGCCAGACAAGGGCCACGACCGAGAATCCGCGCTCGGCGTGCAAGAAGTGCTGACGGTATCGATCCGGATGACCCTCGCGCTGCTGAGGGGTCAGCAGATCGGTCGCTCCCAAGTGGGCAGCCAGCCGCTCGCCCACCAGGCGAACGGTCCGGGAGGGCGGCTGGTCGGCGTCCACGATTTCGCGGACTTCCTCGATGTACCGGGAAAGACGGGGTGTAGCGGTCATTCGTCAAGCATGACCATTCCGAAACATGGCGTCCAACAACAGCTATTTGGGCGTGATGAAGAGTCGCTTATGAGTGCCCGGCGGTCCGTTGGCCGGCAACCGATGACAACGCCTCCAGCATTCGGGCGGTGGCAGGAATGCGCAAGTGGTCGCGCAGGACGTAAGCGGACACTTGACGCCGTGAGATCGGCGACAAAGAGCGCCCCTTGATCGTGTCACCATGAAGAAAGGAAAGTGTCAATCCGGGCATCATTGCGACGCCCAAGCCCTGAGCGACCAATGAGTGAATCGTGAGAATATCGTCGATGGTATACGTGATGTCGGGTACGAATCCCAGCTGGGCGCACTGATGTAGAAGGTTGGCGCGGCACCGCGGACATCCGGCGATCCACCGCTCCTCGGTGAGGTCCACGAGCTCGAGGGCAGGACGATCGAGCAAGGGATGGCCCGCCGGCAGGAGAACGGTGAGCTGGTCCTCCAGCAACGGGATCTCCACCAGCTCGTCCGGCGTCTCATCCCGCAGCCCGGGGTAGGCGAAGGCCAGTGCGAGGTCACTTTCGCCCTGCGCTACCCGCCGCAGCGAGTCGGGCGGCTCGTCCTCCAGCAGCTCCACCCGGATCCCGGGACTCTCAGCGGCCAGCAGGGCCATGGCCCTCGGGAGGAGCGTCGCATTGGCACTGGGGAACGCGCATACCCGGACTCGGCCGGCCCGCAGCCGGGCGACTGCTGTCATCTGTTCCCAAGCGATGGACATGCTGCCAAGAATGTCCTCCGCATGCCGAGCCAGGGTCTCGCCCGCCTCAGTCAGCCGAAATCCCCGGCCGGCTCGGGTGAACAAGGGAGTGCCGGCCGCGCGCTCAAGCGCCTTCATCTGTTGACTGATCGCGGACTGGGTATAACCCAAGGCCCGTGCCGCCGCAGTGTATGACTGGGTACGCACCACTTCGTGGAATGTCGTGATATGGCGAGAGTCAAACACGATCAGGATTCCGTCCAGTTGTTGAAGTAGTCGATACCGTGCCTCTGTCCACCCCCACCACGTATGACCATCACGGTCGTTCAACGGCGCCAGCCGAGTGGCCGCCCCGCCAGGACACGACCACCCGGCGACCTCGCCTGCGCGGTGACCGTGACGTCGGTCAGCGTCTTGGTGGTGTGGTTGACGGGCTGGACCCGCCAGGTGGCCGAGGCCGGCCTGCACGTGCCCCGGGCTCGCAGCTCTTGCGGGAGCCGTAGAGGCCTGACATTTGCAATCCGTCGCCTCACTTCTTGCCCCACTCGTTCACAGTGGCGTCCGCCGACCGACCGGGGCCACCGACGCCGTCCCTACAATCAATAAACGGCTAGACCTTGCCTGAATTCACGCGCCGATCAGAGATCGCCTCGGTTGACGGCCACCATCGCCGGCTGTCCCCACGGACAGCCGGCCCCTGCGGCGCCGCCTGCGGGTCGTGGCCTCCAGCGACGCCGAGCAACGAGGTGACGCGAGTCCGGAGCACAGTGCTCCCGTCAAGGTGCACCGGATCGGATCTTCCACCCGATGCTGTTGAAGACTCAGCGGTCGCCATCACCATGAGGACCATTCGGTCTTGCCGAGGGAAGGTGCGGCCACAGCAAGCGCCGCCGGGTCCTGGCCAGATCATCGCGGCGGATGATCGCCAGGCGTCTCCTGGCCTCACGATCCAGCGGAGGGATGAGCTCGGACATAGATGATCTCTGGAGTGCTCGGAGACCCAGGTGTCAAGGATGACCGTCAGTTTCAGACGAACGCTCAGACGTGGGAATCTCAAGACCGACACCGGTAGCCGGTGGCCGGAATCTCGCAGCGTTCGTCAAGCGCGATGACTTCGCCGTCAAGGGAACGCAGCGCTTCTCGCGCGACACAATCACACCGGCACGGTCGAACCCGTCGGTGCCGGGGATGATCGCAGGCGACCGTTCTGACCGGCCGGTGAAGAGGGGGCCACTCGGTACGTTAGAACCATCGGCGCCACCAACTTCCGTACATGCCGTAGGAGACTGGCCGATGAAACGACTGACCCTTTCCCTCGCCGCCGCGCTCGCGTTGGTGGTTCCCGCCGTTCTGATCGATGCCCCCGCCGCCCACGCCAACCCACTCGGCCAGACCAACGGGTTCTACGTGAACACGCTATCCGGCCCGGCGGCGTGGGTGGCCGCCAACCCCCAGGATGGACGCGCCGCCGCGATCCGGTCGCAGATCGCTCAAAAGCCGATGGCCAGTTGGTTCGGCAACTGGAGCGGCAACATCGCCGATGCCGTCAGCGCGTATGTCGGGGCTGCGGACGCCGTCGACAAGCTGCCGATCCTGGTGGCCTACAACATTCCTGGTCGCGACGCCTGCGGCGGTCACTCCGGCGGAGGCGCCGGTAGCGTCGCCGCGTACGACTCCTGGATCTCCTCCTTCGCCGCCGCGATCGCCGATCGGCCGGCCGTGGTGATCCTCGAGCCGGACTCGCTGGGCGACTTCAGCTGCATGGGCCAGGCGCAGATCAACGACCGCGTCGGCATGCTGTCACGCGCGGCCGGGCAATTCCGCGCCAAGGCGCCGAATACTTGGGCCTACCTGGACGCCGGAAATCCAGGCTGGATCAACGCCCCGACAATGGCACAGCGCCTCAACCAGGCGGGCGTCGCCGATGCCCACGGTTTCGCGCTGAACGTCTCGAACTACTTCACCACCGGCGAGAACGCCGATTACGGCGACCGGCTCGTCAGCGAACTACGGCGGTACGGCCATAACAAGCCGTTCGTCATCGACACCAGCCGTAACGGAAACGGCTCCAACGGCCAGTGGTGCAACCCGCCCGGCCGCCGGATCGGCACCCCGTCTCAACTCGGCGGCGGCGCCGAGATGCTGCTCTGGCTCAAGACCCCGGGCCAGTCCGACGGCAACTGCGGAGTGGGCTCCGGCTCCTCCGCCGGCCAATTCCTTCCCGAGGTGGCCTACAAGCTGATCTACGGCGCCTAAACTCCTAACACGTTGTCAGGTAGCCGCTGGTCACGGCGGTGGTCAGGTCGGGTGAGCGGCGGGTGGCGCGGGCGATGTTGGTTGCGCCGTTGGTGCGGTGCCAACGGGTCTCGCGGCGGCCGTGACCTGCGTCCAGCGAAGCCGCTTCAGCTGTTTGAACAGGGTCGGCTGGTTGCCTTTCGTCTGCGCCATCAGGTGTGCTCGGCGGGTGGTGACCTCGCGGGCGTGACCGGTCTGGGTGAGCAGCGCATCGAGCCCCCTGCCAGGTGCCGAGCACGGCCTCGACGACGTCGAGCAACGGCGCGAACGACGTAATCTCGTTGCTCTTGGTGTCCGCGGTGACCTGGGCGAGTACGAGTCCGGTGGCGATGTCCGGCCCGGACTGCAGATGGAGCGGACAGCAGATGGAACTGCCGGCCGTCACCCAGGCGGGCGCCACGCAGGGTTTTGCCGTCCGCGGCGATCACCGTGCGATACCGGCGGGACAGCGGGACCGGCTGGCGGGGCCCGGGTGTGCAGCCAGCCGGCGAGAGTGGCCAGGGTGGATTCACGGTGATCATCAACGGGTGGCCGCACCACGCACTTATACCCCTCAGGGGTATATGCGGCAACGGACTCAGCATTCGGGAGGCAGACATGGAGATCGACGACGAGACCCTGAGCGGTGTCATCAAGAGGCTGCGGCGAGCCGAGGGACAGATCCGCGGAGTCATCGCCATGCTGGAGTCCGGCCGCGACCGCACCGAGGTGGTGACCCAGCTCGCGGCGGCGTCCCGTGCGCTGGACCGCGCGGGCTTCAAGATCATCGCTACCGGATTGCGTCAATGCGTCGTTGCGGAACAGGAGGGCGAGGAACCGACCGTCGACGTCGCGCAATTGGAAAAGCTGTTCCTGTCGCTGGCCTGACCGCCCGCCGTCGGGGCAGCACGCCTGCCACGGCGGCCCGTGGCTCACGGTCCTCATGGGCGGTCAGCCCGTGGGCGTTATGACCGCACGTCGTGCCGGTGCAGTTCAGCAATCCTTGGCGAGGCGGACATCCGCGCCGTCGCCAGCAGTACAGGCACGCTTCCGCACAGCAGGGCCCGGCCCGGCTGGTCGCAGAGTTCCCATCGGCCGGATCGAGCCGTCTCTGTCGACAATGGTTGGCCGGCATCGTCGAGCTGACGTGCCCCAGCAGCGACCGGTTTCGGTCCGCCTTCGACGGCAGCCGAGTCCGGTCCAAGTCACGCCCTGGTCCGCCTCGACGGCGTCCACCCCGACGACCCCGACGCCGCCCTTATCCCCCCGCCCGGGATCGACGTCGATGACATCACCGCCGCGTTTCGCCACGCCGTCGAAACCATCTCCTTCACCACCCCCGCGCATCCCGACTACCCCCAAGGCTGGGACATCCGTTGGGGTGACCCCGACACAGGCTTCGACGCCAAGCCGCTCACCCTTGCCGGAGACGGCAGCATCACCGACGACATGATCAGCGACTACCTGGCCAACGCCGGATACCTCGCCAAGTACGCCACCAAAAGCACCGAAGCCACCGGCTTCCCCTCCACCCGTATCACCAGCGACACCATCGACGAACACGACCCCGACGGCGACCACATCGCCCGGCTCATCACCGCCTGCTGGCGACTCGGCCGCCCCATCCCCCAACCGACCGCCCGTAGCCAGCCACCCGCCGACCGACCCACACGGTCCAACGGCAACCCGTTCGGCGAGCCCTGGGACTGCCCGGACTGCGGCACCCACACCCGATACCGGGCCTGCCCCGTCTGCGTCGCCGAGCGTCAAGGCAGCCTTGACAGCAAAACGGCTAACACCGGCACGCCCACCAATCCCTACGTCCGGCTACGCCGATGGGCCCACCGCTTCGGCTTCGCCGGGCACTTCCTCACCAAAACCCGCCGCCGCGTCGTCCGGTTCACCCCCCTGCGCGACACCCGGATCAACTTCCGCCGCGCCGAAGACCAGGCCGCCGCCGCCATGGCCCAGTCGCAGGCACGACGGACGGCGAGTCGCACAGCCGGGTAATCACAGACCTAGTAAGCAAGATCAGGATCGGATCGATCGGCAGACCCCTTGACTCGTTCCATGAGAAGCGCACCTCTCTCCCGGAGCCAAAGGCATGCGAATCAGAATCGCATCGCCTGGCTCAGAGCATACGTCTATTCGAGACTACAGGTCCGCCGCCGCGACATGCTGACGGATGGCATCCGGCGGCGTTTTTGGCGCACCCTTGAACTGTGGACACCTTGCGTCGAGAGGACATTCTCGGCAGATACGCAAGAATTTTGCTATCGCGACGCGTCGAGGTCGAGGTCGAGGCTTGGCCTTGGCTTGAGGCCGTTCTGCCAGCGCAGCCTTGTCTGGACCTGCAAGTGCAAGCGCCCTCCGCCGCTGAACCTGCACCTCGCGGAGGTTCATCATCCGCGATCATTCGCGCGCAGATAGGTCAGCACGGCTTGAACGCGGCGGTGCTCGCTGTCGATGGGAGCGATACTCAGTTTGCGAAAGATCGACGTCACATGCTTTTCAACGGAAGCGTTACTAATGAGCAAGGTTTCAGCCACGCCCAAATTCGACAGACCTTCGGCCATAGCCGCTAGCACTGCCAGCTCGCGGGGCGTCAAATGCTGGAGGGGACCCTCACGTTTGCGGCGCCCGAGCATCCGTGCAACCACTTCGGGGTCCAGTGAGCTGATCTCAGCAAGATCCGGTTAGGTATTTGTATTCGAAATGGGTGAGGTGCAGCGCGGCGGTGACGATG
>NZ_JAMQOL010000075.1:0-73630 GCF_023717965.1 Paractinoplanes hotanensis
GGATCAGCGCACTGTGGCATCTACAGTCACCTCCCAGCACACCTACCGAATCAGTCATTCGCCTGCGATGAACTCCCCAGCAACGAAGTCGTTTCGCCGCAAATATCCGCCACATCTCGCCGGGACCGACAGGAGCGCATCCCAGTCGAAGTGACGGCGCCCACGCCGCCACGAATCCCCGCACGGCCCGGTTAGGTCATTCGACAGATGGCGGCGGGTCTCCTTACGGCCGTGCCCGCGGTCGCGGGTGCGGTCACCGACTGGGATCGGTGCCCAGGGGACGGCCTTGAGCTGGGCATGAAGGGTGGGCTGGTTCCCCTTTGCCCGCAGGAGAAGGTGTGCTCCACGGCTGGTGATCTGCTCGGCGTGATCGCTCCGGGCATGCATCGCGTCGGCGACGAACAGGACCCCGCCAGGCTGCCCAGGACCTTCTCGACGGCCTCCACAGAGGCCACTCACCCCCACGAAATCCCAGCTCAGCTCGCCGCCCCGCGAGAACGCAAGAGAGCCCTGGGTGTCGGCCGGCCCCGGCTCGAGAAGCAGCACCCGCACGCGAGGATAGACAGACGGGAGGCGACGACGGCACCGGCCGGACCCGCACCGACCACGATGGAGCCATGGCTACAGGCATGCATGCCACCCACGGTGTCCCGGGGCGGCCGCAGCTGGTTGACCATTTCCGCCCAGGCCGTCGACCAGCGGCGACTGAACTCCGAGGGCCGGGGCACGTCGAGGTGAATGTGACGTCATCTGATGGTGCGGTGTACCGGCAGTCCCTGGCCCGGACCTTCGGCCGCCCGTTTCCGGACCGGGGACGAGCAGACCGGCATGGTCTTCGGCCCTGATCGCGTCCTGGGACCGCGCCGTCGGATGGTACGACCTCGCCAAAATGCCGGCAGAAAGCGCACCCGCGGTCACCCGAATTTCGACTCCCTCTCTTCGCATCACACCGTGACAAGGACACAAACGATCGGTAATATCGTTGCCGGTCGGGTTCCCGACAGTGCGCCGAACTCCACCGGAACAGGCCTGGGTAATCACTCCGATCCGGTTTCCACATCGGCGTAACTAGCAATAAAGTCCAATTAAACAGACGCCCCATAGGCTTTTTTCGGAACCAGCCGGAATTGCCACGGGGGAATGTCATCATGACCAGCGCGACCAGCGTCATCGACAGGAATGTCGCACCGGAGCGGGCCGAGGCCGGCGCGAAGCCTCAGGCGGACCACGCCGAATGCCAGATGCGCGAGATTCACCGCAACAACGGCGGGCAGCTGCTGCACTTCTTGCGGGGCCTGGTGTCAGCCAGCGCCTCACACACCGCCGAGGACCTCCTCCAGGAGACCATGCTACGGGCCTGGCGGAGCCTCGACACCGTGCCGATCGAGCCGGAGTCCCAGCGCCGCTGGCTGTTCACGGTGGCCCGCCGGCTGGCCATCGACGCGTACCGCAAGCGGCAGTCACGGCCCATCGAGGTCAACCTCTTCGACATCGAACCGGCCGCCGCCGGCAGCGAGTCTGCGGAAACAGTGATCGCGACGCTCACCCTGCGCGATGCCATCAACGCGCTCAGTCCCAGCCATCGGTCCGTCCTTCTGGAGCTGTACGTCAAGGGTCACACCCTGGACGAGACCGCGAGCCTGCTCAGCGTCCCGGTCGGCACGGTCAAATCCCGAGCGCACTACGCCATGCAGCAATTGCGTGATGCCCTGACACATGAGTGAGCCCGCCGAGAGGACCGAGGAGTGCGAACCGCGATCCAGCAGGCCGATTCCGAGCGGCATTTCCGCCCGGTTCTCGGCAGTCTCCGCGAACCCCTACCGAACGATCTCGTCGCGCGCTTGAGGACTCGGCTGGCCGAGAGCCACGTGGTCGAGGTGACGCACGCAATCGTGTTCGCCACCGTCGCCCGGCCCATGGCGCTGACCGCCGCCGAAACCGATCTGTGATCGACACGCTCGCCGACGCCGGGGAGGAGACTGCGATGGCGCGGACCATCCGGCGCGCCGGGCAGACGTCGCCGCGGTCGGGTGACCTCGCCCCCGCAGCGGCGGGACCCGCCGACGACGCCTGGCCGCCGGCCCTCTCGACACCGTCGCTCACGACGACGGAGATCTGACGCCACCACCGCATCGCGTCGGAGCGTTCAGGCCGGCCGGTCGTCGTTCTCGTCCAGGTCGACGACGTCGTCCAGGCTCAGCCAGTTGTCCCGGGCCGCCGCCGCGCCCTCGGCGTCACGCTCTTCGCACAAGGTGATGATGCGATCGCGCAGCTCCACCGAGGCTCGGCTGCCGAGAGTCGAGAACCGCAGGCGCTCCAGCCGCCGCGAACGCGGCACGGCGATGAGCTCGCCCGCTCCGGACCAGTCCTCCTTCAGATCCTCAGGGGTGTAGGTGATGCTGAAGTCGGGGCGGACGTCATTGCGGCCAGCCGCGGAAGACCCCGTCCAGCGAGGCAGCGGCAGCTTCGGCGAACTCCTCGAACCCCATGTTCGCGATGCCGACGTTGACGCTGATCGCATGGGTCTCGCTCGGGAGACAGCGGAACTCCCGGCCGAATTCCGTGACCTCGTCGTACATCTCGTCCTGCGGGTCGTGCGAGGTGACGACCAGCAGGTGGTGTTCTTCCCCGGACACGGTCTGCTTGTCGGCGACCAGAAAGACGCTCAGGTGTCCACTCAGGTGCTGGTCCCGCCGGACGACTTCGAGAATCTCGTCCGGCGTCGCGTCGGCCCAGGACGGGTCGTCGATGACGACGTTGTCGGCCTCGAAGTCGTCCTCCTCCCAGTCCTCCGGCGCCTGGTCCAGTGCCTCGACGGTGGCGAGCCACCCTTCATCGTCCGAGAAATCCGTGCGAACGACCACGTTCGCCGATCGCTCGGCGGCCTGATCGATGTCAGCAGGAAACGCCCTCATACCGCACCAGACGCACCGCACATCATCAAGTTCATCGGGGCGTGAACAGTCGGGCGCGACGATCGTCCTCTCGAGAGAACCCACTGGTCCGCCAGAGCCCTGCCATCTCATCGGAGTCGACGTGATCCCTCGACCTCAGACAGCCCTCACCCGTCGATTTCTCGCCCTGGGCGTCACCGTACTCCTGATCACCATGACAGCGGTTGCGGGCCTGTATCGATGGCCGCTCGACGACGAGACGTTGCGACCGCCAGCTCAGCCGATGTCATTCGCCACGGCGACCGCTCGCATCGCGGCTCAAACCGAGGCCGAGAAGGCCGACTCGCGGATCCGGTCCGAGTGCCGGTCCGTGGCTCTCGTGCACCCCGAGCCGAGCGCCAAGGCCGTCCTCATGCTTCACGGCTATCTCGGCTGTCCCGGCCGGTTGGCCGGACTCGCCGCGATCTACTACGAACAGGGCTACAACGTGTACGTGCCGCTGGCGCCGCGGCACGGCCGGACAGACCCGGAGGCACACCGATCCCTGACAGCCCGGGAACTGACCACCTACGCCGGGTCGGCGATGGACATCACCGCGGCACTCGGTGCCGAGACCGGGGTGATGGGAACCTCCGCGGGAGGTGTCCTGGCAACGTGGCTGACGACCACACGACCGACCCAGGTACACCGGATGCTAGTCATCGCACCATTCTTCCGGCCGAGCGCCGACCAGGTGCCGCCACTGGCGGTGCGCCCGATGACGGTCGGCAGTCCTGGCCCCCGATACGCGACTGCCCGAACTGAAGAGCGTCGCCGTGGTCACGTCGCCCGGGGACCGGTTCATCGACCATGATCAGGCGACGCGGATTCCTGCTCGCATAGCAGAGACCAACCGGGTTCCGGCCCTGTGGCATGAGATCCCGAGCAGCATGATGATCGGTCATGAAGCGGTCGACCCCGCACGCCTGGGCCCGGCGAAAGACCTCCTGTACGCCCGGTACATCAGGCTCTATGAAGGTCGGCGCTAGTACGACAAGCCGTGACCGACTGCGCTGAACTCACCCGCTTCCGGCGATGCGGCGCCTTCAACCCCGTGACCACACCGCGCGCATGGATACGGGAGTCGGAACGGCGGACACCCTCAGCGGCGATCGCCACCCGCAGGTTTCGGGGTCAGCGGCGGAAGTGCTGGACAGCGCGGCCGGACGCGGCAAGGATCTCCCGCAGGCGCTGGCCGCGCCGGCTTTCGTGCTCTCGGCGATGGCCGAGCTTCCGCGCGAAGCTCAGCTGAAGTGAGCCGGGTCTCGCCGGAATTCGGCTGTCGGGGTACGTCTGCGCTGTTCCAGGTTCCTGGGCCTGCTTGACCGGTGGTGGGCTCGAGAAGTGCTTGCCGAGCCCATCACCGGCGCCGATCAGTTGCGGTTGGCCCACCAACTGCGAGTTGCTCCGCCGTTCGCCGTGGAGCCAGAGGTATAGACCTTCCAACCGGGATCATCCGAAGCGCTGGCGAGGAACGCTCCCATCTCGAAGGAGTTCCCGCTACTCCACAGTCCGAACACCGAGATCCGAGTGGTGCCGACGGGAATGTCGGCCTTCACGCACTGCCCGGGCGCCGCGACGTACGTGGCGAACAACGGTCGATTACCGACGAAACTCAGATAGGAACCGTAATTTCCGACGGCGCAGATCTGCACCCGCCCCTTGCCCATGGCGGCGAAGGCCGGCGATGCCGCCCCCGTCACCACAGCCGTGCTCAGCACAGCCGCGCCCGCGATCCCAGCGACAGCCGACTTGGTCAAACTTGACATCCGCACCCTGCTCCTTGATCTCGTCGGCGCCATCTCCCCCGAGGCTGAGGACCGGGTTGACGCCTATTCATGGAGACGGATTCGACATTCACCGGTTCATCGGGATCACATCGATATCCGGCTCTCCGCTCGGGTGAACCTCACCCGGTTCGCTGCGTCTGTCGGGGTGGGTGGCCAGTCACCGCGGGCTGGTCAAGAGCCCCGGTCCTGTCACACGTTGGCCCGGGAGCTCCCCTTCGGGGCGGCGGTAGTTCCCGCCAGGACGCCGCCGTCCCCCCTCATCGGGCCGATCCGCAGTCGCCGTGGATCATGACGGCACGGGTTGCAGGACGAAGTCGTAATGGGCGACCAGGAAGGTCCGATTCATCGTCCTGCCGTCCGGGCTCGGACCCGGCTGGTGCTCGACGAACGGGGTGATCAACGCGTCCTTGACCCCGAAGACCACGTCCGAGTCCAGGTAGTCCGTGCGCGCCGGGAACAGATGCGTGACAAGCTTCTCGAAGCCGGGCTCGTCCAACAGGAAGTGGACGTGCGCCGGCCGGTACGCGCTGATGTCGGTCTGCTTCACCAGATCACCCACCGGACCGTCCATCGGGATCGTGTACCCCAGCGGCAGAATGGTACGCACGCAGTAGGAGCCGTCCGGGCGGGCCTGGTATTTCGCCCGCAGCCGGGCTTCGTCGACCTCGGGCAGCTGAGCCTCGTACACTCCGTCGACGTCGGCCTGCCACACGTCCAGGACGGCATTCGGCACCGCCCGGCCGTCCAGGTCGGTGACCTGGCCCATGATGAACAGCGGCACCCCCGGCAGCCCTTCGGACATGTCGAACCCGAAGTCCACCGCCGGCGAGCCGTCGATGTGGAACGGGCCCAGCACCGTCGCCGGGGTCGCCCGCTCGTCGAAGCGGTGATTCAGCTCCACCACCAGCGAACTGAGTCCCAGCACGTCGGAGGCCAGGATGAACTCCTGCCGCTTCTCGTTACTGATCTGCCCGGTACGGGTCAGCCACTCCACGGCGGCCATCCACTCGTCCGGTGTCAGATTCGCCTCGCGGGCGAAATCGTGCAGATGCTCCACCAGCTTGGTCATCAACTCGGCCGTACGGGGTGAATACGCCGTACCCCACCGGCGCACCGCCCCATCGGTGATGTTCTTTTTCGGATCGACAGGCATGGTGTCGCATCGTCTCCTTCGTTTTCCGGACCTGACCGCCCGCGCGGCCGGGGGATCGTCAGGACGCCGCGAGTCGGTCGAGAACCTGCCGGTCGAGCTCGGCAAGCCCGAACGGACGGCCCCCACAAAGCGAAGACGCGTTCCGTACGGGTGAGTTCGGTTCAGTCGCTGTGATCACACCCTTCCCCGGTGTTCGCGGAGCCGGAAGATCCGCCGTCGCCAGGCGGGCCGGCCAGGTCGGACAGCTGGCGCTGGCCGAGACGGGCGTCGTTCAACTGCCGGCAGCGGTTGAACCAGCCGCCTACGCCCCCGTTCTAGCAAGGAAGGAATCGGTCCGAGCATGCGGATCGATCCGAACGAAAGGCGTACACAGTGTTGTTCCATCGCCTCCTTGCCGGTGGCATCGGTGTGCTGGCCGCGGTCGCCGGCGTCGCGCCGGCTGCCGCGCAGACCGCTGCTCCGGCCTACACCTACGTCGCCGTGGGTGACTCGGTCGCGGCCGGGGTCGGCGCGCCGCCGTACCTCGACCCGGAGTGCCTGCGCAGCTCCAACGGATATCCCACACTCCTCGCGTCCACCGTCGAACACGGAGCCGCGTCCCGCTCGGAGGCGTGCGCCGGTGCGACCACCATGGACGTCGTGTCGGGCCAGCTGAGCAGTCTCAGCCGGCAGACCCGGCTGGTAACCGTGACCGTCGGAGGCAACGACCTCGAATTCAGCTCCCGCATGGCCACCTGCATGCAGGGAACCGACGCGGACTGCACCGCGGTCGTCGAGGCGGCCCAGGCTTTCACCACCGGGCAGCTGCGAGGCCGGCTGGACGGGGTCTACCGCGCCGTACGGCAGCGGGCGCCTCGAGCCGAGATCGTGGCAACCGGCTACCCGCGTTTCTTCGAGACCACCGCGGACTGCGCCGCGGTGCCGCCCGCCAGCCTCGTCAAGCGCAAGGCGCTGAACGAGACGGTCGACCTGCTCAATCGCGTCATCGCCGGTCAGGCTCGCCGCGCCGGGGCCCGGTTCGCCGACGTTCAGCCGCGGTTCACCGCACACGGACTGTGCGGAGCCGATCCGTGGATCACCGGTCTGACCGATGCCGGGGCGTTCCACCCGACAGCCGTCGGCTACCGCGCCGGCTATCTGCCGGCTCTGCGCAAGGCCATCGACTGCCGCCGCTGACAGCGGGTTCGGTGGCGCTCGCCCGGAGGTCGGGCGAGCGCCACCGTCGTCGTGCCCGCTGCGGCGCCAGCTCGAGTCGGCGGGCAGCGTCCCTCCCCCGGTCGCGCAGAAGCCGGCGCGGATGTCGCAGCGGCGCCGTGCGGGGCGGGCCGCGAACCGCGACCCGCCCCGGCGCGCCGATCAGGCGAGGATGGTCAGGTCTTCCACGGTGTACGACAGCGAACCGCGGAAGCCGACGCCGAGGCGCTGGATGGCCAGTTCGGCGGCCTGGTACTCCGAGTACTGGCTGTGAGCCGGGTCGAGCCACTCTGCCGGCGTCACGGCGAACTGCCACTCGACGCACATCGCGAAACCTTGACCGAGCTGAGCCGGATCCGGTCGGCAAGGCGGCGGTGGCGATCCGCGACAGCTGTGGGCGGCTTCATCAAGGCTGTCATCGAGTGGAACGCTGTCCCTCGTAGAGCTGGATGTACTGCTCCCGAAGCCGACCGGCGTCCGGCCGGCCGGAGAGGGCCAGGGTGTTGTGGCCGAAGCCCAGCGACTCCGGCAACAGCAGAGTGTGCACTGGAATACCGGCGGCATCGGCGATCCGGCCGGGCACGGCCGTCGCCGCCACCGTGTCGACGACGTCGTCGAGAGGACTGAAGGCCACGGCGATCGAGCGCAGGCCGGTTCGCCCGGAGGGGGACGACAGATCACGCGCGATCGCCAGGTACCTGCTGATCGTAGCGAGCGAGTATCCGCGTGAGGTGATGTGGTCGGGAAGCAGGCCGTGCCCGTACAGAAAGATGAGCGGACGGACCATCAGCGCCGGAACCTGCCGCGGCGACGGGGCGAAGAACGGAGAGAACAGCAGGACACGGCGCACGGTGTCACTGCGGTGCTGCGCCAGCCAGGCGGCGAGGATCCCGCCCGCCGAAATGCCGACGACACCCACCTCATCGCCCAGACCGTCCGCGATATCCATGCCCTGAGACGCGTACGTCGTGAGACTCTCCACCGTGATCCGGCGTTCAGCCCGGCGGTCGGTCGTCCCGTGACCCGGCGCCCGCGGGATCCAGACGTTGTAGCCGCGCGTGAAGAAGTCGCGCGCCAGCTCGTCCATCTGCTCCGGCCCGTGCCTGTATCCGTGCAGAAGCAGCACTGCCCGTCGAGTGCGCGATCCGTGGCTGAGCAGAATGCTGCGCGACTGCGGCCGGATGTCGGGGTCGGCCGCTTCGGCCGCGATGACCGCCTGTGCCGACCGATCGGCCGTCGCGAATGACGAAAGGTTGTCGAGGGATCTCATCAGTAGTCACGACGGCGCCGAACGGCTCGGGTTCACGTCGACCACCTCACGCGGGCCGGCGGCCAGTCTCGAGCCGACCATGACCCACGAGCTGGCGCACCAGTGGTTCGGCAACTGTGTCGCGCCGGCCGCAGATCTGGGCCTGCGCCGGCACCGACAATCAGAAGTGGACTGAGCCGCTCAGGCGCCGGCGGGCAGGCGGGTGTGACGCGGGATGCTGCCGAACGTGCCGGAGTGGAAGTCGCGGTACGCCTGCTCGATCTCGTCGCGCGAGTTCATCACGAACGGGCCGCTGGCGTACACGGACTCACCGATCGGGCGCCCGGCGAAGAGCAGCACCTTGGTCTGTTCGTCCCCGTCGCCGGTGGCCAGCGTGAGCGTGGTCGGTTCACCCGGCTGCGTCACCGGATCGGACCAGGCGATCTGCCCTGCCCGCACGCCACGGCCCGCGACCGTGAGCCGACCGGAGATCACGTACGTGAACGCACGCTGGTCGCCGGCGAGCAGCTGCCGATACTCGGTCCTGGGGTCCAACGTGATCAGCATGCCGAGGATCGGCCACTGGTTGACTGCCGGCCCGCGCACCGACGCGGTCTCACCGGAGATCAGCTGAACGAGCACACCGGGCTCGGTGTGCACGGCGTGCATGCCGGCTCGCAGGTCCTGATAGCGGGTCGGCACCATTTTCCGGTCAGCCGGCAGGTTGACCCACAGCTGCAGGATGTGCGCGTGCTCCGACCTGGCCGCGACCTCCCGGTGGATGATGCCCCGGCCCGCGGTCATCCACTGCGCGTCCAGGGGCCCGAGCACTCCGGCGTGGCCCATGCTGTCGCCGTGCTCGAGTGCTCCGTCCAGGATCAGGGTGACGGTCTCCAGGCCGCGGTGCGGGTGCCAGTCGAACCCGGGCTGATTGACCAGCTCCTCCCCCATCAACAGGAACGGGTCGGTCCAGTCGTTCCGGCCGGGGGAAATGATCATCGAGCTGTGCGCCGACATGGCGGTCCGGCCGAGTTCCACCTTGTCGAGAACGCGATGCACTTTCCGGTTCATGACGCCTCTTCTCTTCGCTTGAGGGAAGCGTCCGGCCAACCGACCCGGGCTGGCAAACACCACCAAAGTTACTTACCTTGGGGAAGTGAACAAGGACGAGACCGGAGTCGACGAGGAAGCCTGCCTTCGCATCCTGCGCGCGATCGACATCATCGGCACCCGCTGGACCGGCCCCATCCTGCTCGCCGGGGCGCGCGGCGCCCGGCGCTTCAAGGAGTATCGGGCCCGGGTCCCGGGCATCTCGGACCCACAGCTCACGCTGCGCCTCAAGCAGCTGCAGGAGCGCCACCTCGTCGAGCGCACCGTCATCCCCAGCACACCCGTCCAGATCATGTACGCCCTCACGCCGGACGCCGAGGAGCTGATCGCCTCACTCCAGCCGTTGTCGCGCTGGAGTGAGCGTCATCTCCGGCACAACGACGAGTGAACCCCTGACGCCGCCATCCGTCGGCAGAAGCGTGACCGAGAACCTTGAGACCCGCCCATGGCGATCCGCCGACCTCGATCTTCTGCGGGCGTCCGATTCGCTCTTCGCACCGCGGAGCTACCCTCGGCGCTTCCTTGCCGGTGATCGCCGCCTGCGTCCTTTCCATCTGATGGTGTCCGACCATCTGGCCCTGCGGGAACGACGGTGGACCGGGCAGGTCGCGATCGAGGGCGACCGCGTGACCGCGTTGGCCGAGTGCGCCTGGGATCCGGCCGACCCGGAATCGACGACGGTGCGGGTCAACGTCGCCGACGCCCGGCTGAGCAGCGGGCTCGGCCGCCGGCTTCTGCGGGAGCTCATCGCGCGATGCCTGAGCTTCGGCCTGACCACGTTCACCGTGGACTATGCGGGTTCGAACGTCACCGTGGACACCATGCTCCAAGCGATAGCGGCTGAGGCCGGCGAAGGATACTCGCTGAGCGGCGTGACGCGTCGCGGCATCGGCCACCTGACCGTCCGGGCTGCGGGCTGACCGGAGCTTCGATCAGCGGCTCCGGCCCTCCCGCTCGGCCGCCGCCTCCGACGTGGCTAAGCGGCTGCGCCACCGACGCCGCGGTACAGCTCGGCCAGGCGGCGGCGGATCCGTTCTTCCTGGCTCGGATCCGAGTCGTTGCCCAGCGCGAGCGCCTCCAGCCAGGCGGTCCGGGCGGCGGGCTGGTCGTTCATCGCATGGGCGACGTCGCCCAGGCCCACTCGCGCGCGGACCGCGTGGACGCGGTGACCGACCGCCTCGGAGAGCTCTCGAGCCGCGTTCCAGTCGGCCAGAGATTCGGCGTATCGTCGCTCGCGCAGGAACAGGTCGGCCCGCCGCAGGTGGCACTCGCAGCGCCGGACGACGTCGGCGAGCTGCTCGCTCATGGCCAAGGCACGGTCGAGGGTCTCGAAACTCAGCGCGGGCCTGCCGAGCTCGTACTGCGCGTCGGCCAGACGGCACAGGACGTCCGCCTGGACCGTCCGGTCGCAGATTGCCTCCGCCATGTCCAAGGCCTGGTGGTGGCAGGCGACGGATCGCTCGTAGTCGCCGACCATGAAGCTCACCTCGCCGAGGTTGCGCAGTGTCAGCGCCTCGCGGGAGGTGTTGCCCAGCTCGGCAAAGATCACGAGAGCCCGCTCGAGCAGAGCCAGCGCCGAGGTGCCGTCGCCGAGGTAGAACTGCGCACCGGCCAGGCTGCGCAGCATCTCCGCCGCTCCGGCCGAGTCACCCGCGCCGACGGCCGCGTCCAGACACTCGCGGACGAGAATCGCCCAGTCGTGCCACCAGCCCTCCCGCTGGTAGAAACCCTGCACCGTCAGCTCCAGCTGCCAGGCGTCATACACCCGGCCCCGGTCGTTGGCCTGACGCAGGATGGCTTTGAGCTCCCCACGTTCGTCGGCGAACCAGTCCGCGGCCTCCTTGTCGCTCCGCGGGGCATGGACGACGATCCCGTCGTGCTCGGCCGGCGGATCCGCGCTGATATCGGGGTTGATGAAGAGGTTGGCGTGGTAGGCGGCACACCGGTAGTACTTGAGCAGCCGATCCGCGGCCGCCTCGCGTTCCTCCTCGGGGTCGGAGTCGAGCATCAGCTCACGCGCGTACGCGGCGATGAGATCGTGGGCGCCGTAGCGGCCGGGCCGGCGCTCGGTGAGCAGCCTGCTTCGCACCAGCTCGTCGAAGCCCGCACGGGCGTCGCGCACGGACAGGCCGCCCAGGCTCGCCACCGCTGGGAGCGTGACGTCCGGGCCCGGATGCAGCGCCAGCAGCCGGAAGAGGCGCGCGGCCGAAGGGCTGAGTCCCCGGTAGGACCACGAGAAGATGGCTCGCAGGTCGCTCTCCGGATCGTCGGAATCGAAGCCGTCCAGACTGCCTTGGGTCTCGTGCAGCTCACCCGCGACGGCCGACAGCCGAAATCCGGGTCGCGCCAAGGCTCGGGCACCCACCACGGCGAGGGCCAACGGAAGGCCCCCGCACAACCTGACGATCTCGTCCAGCGCTTGGCGGTCGGCCCGGGCACCCACGGGTCCCACCCGCGAGGTCAGAAGCTCGCGCGCCTCGTCGTCCGGCAGAACGTCGAGTGCCAGCACCCCGGCCCCGTGTGTCGCGGCGAGACCGGCCAGGCTGTAGCGGCTCGTGACCAGGACCAGGCTGCCGGGAGCGCCGGGCAGCAGGGGCCGGACCTGGTCGGCGTCGCGGGCGTTGTCCAGCATGATCAGCACCCGGCGCTCCGCCAAGACACTGCGATAGTGCCCGGACCGGGCCACGTCGCTCTGCGGGATGTCCGGACCGCGGACGCCCAGCGCGTGCAGGAAGGCTTGCTGTACCTCGCCCGGGGTCAATGCGGCTTCCGGATCCAGACCCCTGAGGTCGGCATAAAGCTGGCCGTCCGGGAACTCGTCGGCCACCCGATAGGCGAGGTGAGTCGCCAGGCTGGTCTTGCCGACGCCGGGAATACCCTCGATGAGGACAATACGCACGGGGCTCCCGGCGGTGCGGCCATGGATGAGGGCCAGCGCCCGGCGCAGGCTGTCACCCCGGCCCGTGAAATGGGGCAGGTCCGGCAACAGCTGGGCCGGACGGACGAAGAACTCGCCGGTCGACGGGTCCTCGTCATACGGAGGCGCTTCCGCGGGCCCGTCTGTGCCGGAGACGCCGCTGCTCAGGACGGTCCGGTAGGCATCCTGGAGCTCGCGCCCCGGACCGATCCCGAGTTCGTCGGACAGCCGGCCGCGTAGTTCTTGGTAGAGAGCGATCGCTTCTGCCTGCTGCCCGACCGCGGACAACGTCAGCAGCAATCTGGCCTGAACGGCCTCGTCGAGAGAACGGTGCCGGGCGACACGCCGCAGTATCGGAAGCACAGCCCGCGCCGCGCCCGCGGGCAGTGCGAGGTCGGCGGCCTCCCGCACCAGATCGGCGTACTCGTTGTCGACCGCCTCGAAGTCAGCGACCGGACGGCTGACCAGCGCCGGAGCTCCGGCGCACGGCCCCCGCGACAATTCCAGCGCTTCGACATAGGTCGCCACCGCCTCGGCGGGATCGTCAGCGGCCCGTGCCCGCTGTGCCAGACTTCGGAGCTTCAGCAGGTCCAGCTGCCCGGCGTCGACCACCATGCGATAGCCGGCCGCGTCCCCCACCAGCCACCGGCCGGGCGAGCGAGGACGCAAACCGGGTTCGAACAGCCGCCGAAGCCTGCCCATGTGAAGGTGGACGATGTTGGCCGCGCTGCGCGGTGGCCGCTCCTCCCACAACAGCGTCACGAAGTCCGCGAGGCCGACTGGCCGGCCCGCCCGCGCCAGGAGCAACGCCAGAATCAGGCGCTGCTGTCGTGAGCCGGGATCCACCGGCTGCCCCCCACGCCACACCTCCACCGCCCCCAGCACCGCGAAGCGCACGTCGCCCTGTGCCCCGGTCACGGAATGTGGCCCCCATCAACATCGCCGACGGTCGGTGATCGTCGGCTACCGGCGTCCAGCTTAGGTGAGCAGCTCTCGCTGGACCGCCTCCTGCCTGCGGCAGGAGGCGCTGAGTGAACTCCGACCACCCGGCCGCGTAGTACCGAGCGTGATGCCATCCTGTGAATCGTTGGTCGGACGCGAAGTGGAGCTGGGGCGGATCCGCCGCTTCCTGCAGTCCGTGCGGCACGACGGGGATGTCCGGATGGTCCGCGGCGAGCCCGGCGTCGGCAAGTCGGCGTTGCTCTCCGCCGCGGCGGACATGGCGGAGGCGGCCGGCTTGCGGGTGCTGCGTTCGTCCGGCTCCGAATTCGAGGTGGACGTGAGCTACTCGCTCCTCAATCAGCTGCTACTGCCGCTGTACACCGCGATGCAACGGCTGCCACCGACGCTGCGCGACGCGCTCACCGTCGCTCTCGGCTTCGGCCCTGGCCCGGCCCCCGCGCCGCTGCTGGTCTGCAACGCCGCGCTGTCTCTGGTCACCACCGTGTCCAGAAAGGCACCCGTGCTGCTGATCGTGGACGACGTGCAATGGGTCGACCGGCCCAGCGCCGTCGTGCTCGGCTTCATCGCCCGGCGGGTCCAGGGGTCACCCGTCGGTGTCATCGCCGCTTCCCGGACCGGCACCGAGAGCTTCCTCGACCGCCGCGGCCTCTTCGAGGTCACCGTCGAACCGCTGAGCACCGAGGCTGCGGAGCGGCTGGTGGACGTCCGGTTCCCCACCATGAGGGGGCGTGCCCGGCAACGCCTGCTCGACCTCGCCCAGGGCAACCCCCTGGCCCTGGTCGAGTTGGCGGACACCCTGGCCGGCCCCGCGCAGCACTTGGAATCCTCGGACGTGGTGCCCCTCAGCGACCGGCTACAGACGATCTTCGCCCATCGCATCGTGGGCCTGCCCGACCCCACCCGCCTGCTACTGCTGCTCGCCACGTTCGAAGGCAGCGGCGACGTACGGACCCTGCGCGGCATGACCGACCTCACCCACCTGGCACCGGCCGAACGAACCCAGCTGGTACGGGTCGACGACGCCACCGGGCGCATGGTCTTCCGCCACCCCCTCCTCCAGTCGGCGATCGTCGCGACATCCACCCACGAGGAGCGTCGACGGGTTCACCTGGCCATCGCGGAAGCCTTGCCGGGCGACCTGGAACGCCGCAGCTGGCACCTCGCGGCGGCCACGGCCGGACCCGACGAGGCGGTCGCCGCCCAGCTCGAACACGCCTCGCATCGCGTCATGCAGCGTGGTGACGCCCTGGCCGCCATCGCCGCCCTGATGCGTGCGGCGGAGCTGAGCGACACCGCCGAGGACACCGCACGGCGGCTGGCGCAGGCGGCGTACATCGGAGCCGAAGCCGGCGGCTCCGGCGACGCGACCACCCTGCTCGCCCGCTCCCGGGAGATGAGCGTCGACGCCGCCGGCGCCTTGCACGCCGCCGGCGCGGCGGCACTCTTGATGATCAATGGCGATGGCGACGTGCACACCGCCCACCGCTTGCTGGCCGGCGCGATCGAGACCGGCGAACACGGCTGGCGTACGGACGACCCGGCGCTCGACGAGGCCATGCACACGCTGCTGTTGCTGTCCTGGTACGCCGGCAGTCCCGACCACTGGGCCACCTTCCACCGGCTTCTGGCCAGGCTCGAGCCAGGCCCCTCCGACATCCTGTCGGTGATGAGCAGAACGTTCCCCGACCCGGTACGCACCGGGCGCTCGGCGCTGCCCGATCTGGAGGCGCTCATCGCCACGCTGCCCGAGGAGGCGGATCTGACCCGGGTCATGCGGATCGGCACCGCCTCGGTCTATCTCGACCGGCTGGGCGAGAACCGCGAGTCCTCGTGGCGGCTCGTGCGGCAGGGACGCGAGGGAGGGGCGCCCCGGCGGCAGTTGTCGGCGATGATGCATCTCTGTCTCGACGACTTTCTCACCGGCCGCTGGGCCGAGTCCGAGGCCTTGGCCGCCGAAGCGCAGCAGGTCTGCGGCGACAGCGGGCTGACGTTCCTGACGTGGTATTTCCTCTACACCAGGGCGATCGTCGCTGCCGGCCGCGGCCAGTCCGGCGAAGCCTTCGAGCTCGCTGATGAGATCACCCGCTGGGCCCTGCCTCGCGGGGTGGCGGGGGCGGCGGCGATCGCCCACCATCCACGGGTGCTCGCCGCCGCCGCGTCCGCCGATTTCGAGTCCGCTTACCAGCATGCGATCGCGTCGAGTCCCGCCGGGACGCTCGCCCCGTACGTACCCAACTGCACCTGGGTGATGTTCGACCTGGTCGAAGCTGCCCTGCGCACCGGCCGAGCGGGCGAGGCCCGGGCGCACGCCGAGGCCATGCGCGCGGCGGACGTGGCCGCCCTGTCCGCACGCATGAGGCTGATCCAGCACGGCGTCGACGCGCTCGTGCTCGACAGCCACGAAGCCGCCGAACGGCTCGAGCGGACACTCGGCGATCCGGCCTCCGAACGCTGGCTGTTCGAGTCGTCGCGCATCCGTCTCGCCTTCGCCGAGAAGCTGCGCCGCGACCGGAAAGCCTCGGCCGCCCGCACCCACCTTCTCACCGCGCGCCGCGGCTTCGCTGCCATGGGCGCCGAGCCGTGGCTGGCCCGTGCCACCGCGGAACTGCGAGCCACCGGCTACCGGCCCGCAGTCACCGGACAGGCGACTGCCGTGCTCACCGGCCAGGAGCTCGAGATCGCCGCCCTGGCCGCCGGTGGCCTGACCAACAAACAGATCGCTGAACGCCTTTATCTCTCCCACCGGACGGTCGGCGCGCATCTCTACCGCATTTTTCCGAAGCTCGGCATAACGGCACGCGCAGGGCTCCGCGATGCCCTTTCAGCCCATTTTCCAGAACAGCCGGACAGCTCATCGGAATCCATTTCACTGGCAATGACGTAGGAAACTGACAGGCAGGCTCCTACGCTTCCCCGACGTGCGGCGCATGTCCTGCTGCGCGGCGCGGAGCCCACCATCGGGTTGCTGCGACACCTCAGGCCGGACGTGCCGACCGATGCCCAGGTGCTCGAGGCGCTGGACGCGCTCGCGAATGACGGTCGCGTCCGCCGTGGAGACCTCGTCGCCCGTCTCGCCGTCCCACGAAGGCACACCAGGCACCGGTGAGGACCGCTCCCTCACCGAGGTCCAGCCCGTCCGCGGAGTTTTCGTTCCCCGGTTGAACAATGCGGCTGGATTCGCGTCATGCAGAGCGAACGGCGGTCTTCCGCGCCCCCGGGAGGCCGCCGTCCAGCCCGGACCAGACGACCCAGACCTCACCTAGGGAGCCATCATGAGCATTCTCATTCCCGGAGCCGACCTGGACGCGCGTGACGCCGCCGGGGGCGGCCTTCACGTGGCCGCCGGTCAGGGGGTGACCAAGTGGTTCTCCGGTGACGTGTACACCGTTCGCCTCCAAGCGGCCCAGACCGGCGGCTCCGTCGGCATCGTGGAGGCCAGCGTGCCCCCCGGCGGCGGCCCGGTCCCGCACACCCACGCCGAGCAGGAGGAAACCTTCTACCTACTCTCCGGCGAACTCGAATTCCTGGACGGCGAGCGGACCTTCACCGCGGTGACCGGCGACATCGTCCACATCCCCCGGATGGTTCGGCACCGGTTCAAGAACGTCGGCGTGCACACCACGAGACTGCTCTTCATCTACACCCCCGCCGGCGCCGAAGGCCTGTTCGTGGAAGGCGGCGACGAGCCGAAGCCGGGCGTACAGGTCGACAACTGGGGACCCGAACGTTTCGACGACCGCATGCTGGGCCTGTTCCACAAGTACGGCGTGGAAGCTGTGTAACCACGGGTTCCGCACCCCGTGTGCCACCGCGCTCGTCGTTGTCACGAGGTCGGTGGCCACCCCGAACGGCTCAGCCGAACCACGAGCCGGCTGAGCGGCGCGAGCGCCGGCGCCTGCCTCAGAAAGGACAGCCACCGGCGCTCGCATCATCCTCGGATCCGCACGGCGCGAATCGCCGATCGCGTACATAGTTCCTCGACGCCGGAATCAGCGGTAGCCGTGCGGAGAACGCACCAGACCAGCCGCCTGCTGTGTGTCGTGAGCGAACAGGAGGATGGCCGATTCGGCTTCGGCCAGCTCCACCAGACGCCGGCCGGAAGCTCGGGCGGCCACCGGGTCGGCCTGGGCGGTCCAGCTGCCCTGATCGATGCCGGCCTGGCTGTGGAGCGCGTCGCCGCAGATGATGAAGGTGCCACTCTCCGGCAGTCTCACCACCACCGACTGGTGGCCCGGAGCATGGCCCGGGGTCGCGACGACTTCGACGCCGGGGAAAATCGGCCCGTCACCGTCGAGCAACTCGAAACGCAGACCCGGCAGATTCCAGTACCGGTTGGGGAAGGCGGGGTTGCCCAGCGCTGCCGCATAGTGCTCTCGTTGCACGAGGAAGGTCGCACGGGTGAAGAGGTCGTTGTTTCCCGCGTGATCGAAATGAAGATGCGTGTTCACCACGAAGTCGATGTCGTCCGGACCCAGATCGAGCAGCCGCAGCTGGTGCTCCAGGTCGTCGTCCGGGGCCATCGACGGTGTCAGAACGTCGGCAAGGGCGGTGCCGCGCCAGGTCACGAGGGGATCGTTGACGTGCAGTCGGCTCATCCCAGTGTCGACCATGACATTCCGGCCGTCATCGAGGCGGAGCAGGTAGGCCAGGACGGGGAGATCGACTCGCCCGCCGGCGCCCGGTGCTGCCAGGTCCGTCCTGCAGCCGCAGACGCCCAACGGGATCACGAACATTTCCACGGCTGCCCTCTTCCGTCCGGCCGGCTCGGCGGATCGCGACGCAGTCCGTCACGACACCTCTACGTCCTCCTCAACGGCAACGGCGACCTACCGTTCAGTACTCGAAGATTCCGCACGCTGGCGCCAGCCCGGCCACAACCGTCCGTTGAAGAACTTCGGCAGATCACCGGACAGGCACCACGCCAGCCACTCGCCGTGTGACATCTTCATCCTCGTCCAGGCCAGCAACGAAGGATCGAAGTAGACCACCTCACCGGGCGCACGGTGAACCGTGGGCGCGGCCGGCGCCTCGGACGGATGCGAGGGTTCACCGCCCGCTGCTCGGGGAAGGTCCAGCCGAAGCGGATGGCAGCCAGACGCACGACGGTGGTCACCATCACGCACATGGTGCCGGCGATCGGGATCGGTGTGCCGAACTCGGCGAGCAGGATGAGCGTCCCGGCCCCGGCTCCGGCGGCGACGGCATACAGGGTTCCCACCTGGAGGAACGAGATCGGCCGGCTCAGGATGACGTCACGCAGCATGCCGCCCCCGATGGCCCCGATGACACCGACGACCAGCGCACCCGCCACACCGACGCCGAGCGACAGCGCCTTCGAGGCCCCTATCCCGCCGAACAGCCCCATGACGACCGCGTCGAGCAGGGTGATCAGCCAGTCCGCCCGCGCGAACACCGGCTGCAGCACCATGCCGAGAATGGCTGAGGCGGCAGCCACCAGCAGATACCAGTTCATCCAGATCACGACCGGCCGCTGATTGAGCACGATGTCGCGCAGCAGACTTCCCCCGAGCGAGACGGCGAGCCCGATCACGATGACGCCGAGCACGTCGATGCGGCGGTGCCTCTCCCCGGCCGCGAACAGGGCGCCCTGGAGGCCGCCCAGTCCCGCGGCGAGCAGTTCGATCCAGAGCTCCACCTGGAACGGCGAGACGGACATGGGGTCACCCTCCGGCAAGCCAGGGGCCGGCTCACGTGGGGTGCGAGCCGGCCCGGATGAAGTGGTGGGCGCGTCAGCGAGCGCCGCTGTTGGCGTTCTGCGCGGCGGTCGCGATGACGTCGGAGACGACGCCGGCCTGGGTCAGGAAGAGAGCATGGCTGGCCGGGACGTTGGTGATCTCGGCGCCGATGCGCTTGGCCATGTGCTGCAGCATCGCCTGGTCGAACGCCCTGTCCTCGGTCGCGATGACCGCCCAACTCGGCTTGTCCCGCCAGGCCGCCTTCTTCACCGCCGTCGCGAACGCCGCCATGTTGATAGGCACCTGCGAGTCGCGGAGGAAGGCGGCGTCGGCGTCGCTGGTGTCCGCGGCGAAGCCGGCCTGGAACTTGTCGCTGTTGATGAAGCCGTATCCGTCTTCGGCGACATCGATCACGAAGTCGGGCGTCGCGGCGAATCCCTCGTACTGCTGGGCGGTGGTCTCGCCGGAATCGGGGGCCAGGGCTGACACGTAGACCAGGCCGGCGACCTTGGGGTGGACTCCCGCCTCGGTGATGACCGTGCCGCCCCAGGAGTGGCCCACCAGAATTGCCGGACCGTCCTGCCGGTCGAGCACCCTGGTGGTCGCCGCGACGTCGGCCTCCAGCGAGGTGAGCGGATTTTGCACGATCGTGACCCGGTAGCCCCGGGCCGTCAGATTGTCGTACACGCCGCGCCAGCCCGAACCATCAGCGAACGCGCCGTGCACGAGCACGACGTTCTTGATCTCTTGACCGGTGGTACTCATGGATTCGTCCTTTCAGATGCCGCACCGTCATGCGGAGCGGTTCAGGCGGCTCGGCTCAACGTCTATCGGCAATATATTGCGTATTGGATACCAGGACAAGGTGATTGCCGACACCGGTCACCGGGTCAGAGCGCAACGGCCCGGCCTTCGTACAGGTCGAAGTAGGTCTGTTGCAGAGTCGCGACGTGGTTGCCGAGTTCGGCCGGGTCGGCGACGTCATGGCCGATGCCCCACTCAGCCGGGACGACGAAGCTGTTCGACGGGCCCAACGACGACGTCACCGAGGCGGCCCGGTCGAGGTCGATGAACGTGTCGGCCGGCGAGACGACCAGCCCGACCGACTTCAGCGTGGGGCTCGGTTCGCCGTCGAGATTGCGGGCGATCCGCAGATACTGCGACAGGGCGGCATACGAGAGGCCGCTGCTGTTGAAGTGATCGGGCAGCAGCCGGTTGCCGTAGAGAACGATCACCGGCTTCACCTGCCAGGCCGGCGCCTGCGTCGCGGACGGAGCGTAGAACGGTGACAGAGCCAGGAGTCGAACCACCGGCCGATGCACCGTCAGCCACGTCGCCAGCACCGCTCCGCCCGAGATGCCGACCACTCCGACCTCGTCGCCGAGCCCAGCCGCGGAATCCCATGATTCGGAGGCGTACGCGAGAAGCTCGTCGGCGTGCAGTCCGGCGTGCGCCTCCGGGTCCGTGACACCGTGCCGCGGCGCGCGCGGCACGAACACGTTGTACCCCTGGTCGTAGTACTGCTGGGCCAGCGACGAGAACTGAGCCGGACACTCGGTGTAGCCGTGGAGCATCAGCACCGCCTTGGCCGCGCGGCCGGGATGGACCAGTGCTCGCGTACGACATCCTGTCGTCACGGCCGGATCAGCCTCGTCCCGCGCGACCGCCTGAGCGACACGGGCCTGCGCCTCGGTGAACGAGACCGGGCGGGCGGCGCCCTCGTCGAGGCCGAGTGGCCAGGCATAGATCGCGCCGACCGCCATCAGGACGACGAGGACGAGAGCGGCGCCGAAACGAAGTAACTTTCGGAGGTTCATGAGACGGCTGACGGACGCGGTCGCTCGAAGTTCACCCCCGAGGCTTTCTGAGCGGGTCGTTCCGGACTCGCGGCGTATCCGGGGTGAATCGCGCACCGGCGCATGGTGGTCCTCACCGACTTCGACATTGTCGACCTCGAAAGCCCTCATGCCGCAACGAGCGTCGTCCCGAGAGAACCCATCGGTCGGCAGGAACACACCGGCTGAGCCGATGTCGTTCGCCACGGGCGACCGCTCGCATTGCGGCTCAAACCGACGCCGAGGCGGCCGACTCGCGGATCCGCTCTGCTCACCGGCCGCCGCCGGATCCGACGATCTCACCCTCCACATGTACGTGAATCAGTTCGTCCTGGTCTCCCAGGGCGTCCCAGAACTGCTGGAAGACCTCAGCGCTCATGGTCTGTCCTGCGGCCGGCTCGGTGCGGTCGGGCGACGCCTGCTGGAAGAGTGCGTCGCGGCCCGGACGAACGCCGTTGCCGACCATCGCTGAGGCGTGCGCGACGTCGAGAGCATGGTCATGCTCGGCGCCGACCTGCGTGACCGGAATCAATGCGTGGTCACCGTGGTTCTCGACGTTCCTTTCCGGTACAGGTGCACGGCCGAGGCGAGACGATCCGGTCCGCTCGGCACCGCCCGTCCTCGACCATCGGAAGCGGCGCCACCGGCGTCTCGACCCGAGCCCGGCACAAATCATGATGCGTTTGTCCGTCCGACAGGCGCACCGGCAAGCGCACTGAATCGAGGCGGTGGCCCTCGTCAGCCTGGAACGCTCTGCGAGGACGACTGCTGCACTCGGGCCGCCAGGGCCGGGTCGAAGAGCGAGGCGATCGGTGCCAGCATGTTCGCCACCCGGAGGAAGGCGGCACCGACGCTCGGGTCGGTCGCGGCCGCGGCACGGAGCGCATCCAGATAGCGGCCCGCCTGCTCGTCCTCCGGGCTTCGCACACCGTCGACCCCGGGAAAACGTAGGTCACTTCCGGTCGCCAGGGCCCACGGTTCGGCCAGCAGTTGAGCCGCCTCGGCGAAGTAGCGCTGGGCCAAGCGGTGGTCACCGTCCCGCAGCAACGACTCGAGCAGCTCAGCCTCGAGCACAGCCACCGTGATGCCCTGCCCGTAGAGCGGGTTGAAATTGCCCATCGCATCGCCGACGACCAGGAACCCGTCGAGGTAGCGGTCCAGCTTGTCGAAGTGCTTGAGAGAGCTGGCCGGGTTCCGCATCTTCGCGGCATCGTCGATCGGCACCGCCGTACGAAGCACCTCGGCGATCTCGGGAGCGGCCAGTGTCGACGCGAACGCGAGCATTCCCTCGGCATCGGTCGGCGGCTCGTCACCGAGGATGCCGGCCAAGAACACAGCGATCTGGCCGTTCTCCTGCTGTACGGCCGCCCCGCTTCGAGGGTTCGCCGGATAGGCGCCGGACACCACGGCGTGCCGACCACCCGGCTGGCCCGGCTTCAGCTGGAAATGACGAGTCACGTAGACCACGTTCGTCCGGACCACTGTCTCATCCGGCGTGGGGTAGCCCAGCTCGCTCAGCCAGGCCACGGCGCGCGAGCCTCGGCCGGCCGCGTCCACCACCAGATCGGCCCGCATGTCCCGCTCGGCGCCGTCCTCGTTCACCGGCCGCACCCGTACACCGGTGACCCGGCTGCCCTCGATGAGCAGGCCGACCGCCTCAGTCGAGTCGACGACGGCGACATTGCCCAGGGAACCGGCGCGCTTGCGGATGAGGCTCTCGATGAGCGGCCTGGTGGCCAGATAGTTCGGCGTGTCCGCCGTTGCCCGGGCCAGTTTGTGACCGTCGAGGTAGTAGTGATAGTCCCCCAGCGCGTCGGCGTGCGGAGCCCCGGCCGCCGTCAGTTCGCCGAGAAAGCCGGGGAACAACGTCTCCAAGCCGGCGGCACCACGGGCGGTCACCCCATGGACGTGCCGGCCCTGCGGAACCCCGCGCCGTGCCAGTGGTTCGGCCGGGAGCGAGTCCCGGTCGAGCACCGTGACCCGCTCGTACGAGGCATGCAGCGCACGGGCCGCGAGAAGCCCGGCCACGCTGCCACCGATGACGATCGCGTGCCGGCCGGATCGAGACCCAGCTTCGTTCTCCATGAGACCTTGTCCTCCAAGACTGTTGCGACGCGCACGGACCATGCCCGGTCCGTCTCGAGAGACACCGGCCCCCGGACGTACCTTCGGTTCTGACTACGTGTCCGCACCCGGAAAGTTCAGGGCAGGATGCTCGACCGACCACCACAGCCTCGACACCCGGACCGGTGCTCGGGTCAGAGGACTCGGAGGAGCGCGATCGGCTACTCGCCACGGCGGATCAGGCGGCCGAAGGCAGCCGTAAGCGCTCATCCTGATGTCTGAGCTCGAAGTGCCGTTGGCCGCCGGTCACCCACGAACGGATGGACCAGCCTCCCGGCCGACGCCCACCGCGGTCGATCGATCGGGACAGCGCGTAGCAACCCACATTCGCCGCTCCGGCCACCGCCTCGATACGGGTCACCCCCGCCGCCTCGCTCTGTTCCAGCAATCCATTCACGAGTAGCCGGCCGACACCACGACGCTGCCAGACGTCCGCCACGAGAACGGCGAGCTCGGCCGGCTGCGGAGAGTCGGGCAGCCACACGCATTCGGCCATACCGATGAGGTCGCCGTCGACGAGCGCTACGTGACCGAGCCATGCCCGGCCACCGGACTCCGGACGCCGCAACGCGGCGATGTAGGCCAGCGGAAGCCGGCTGTTGCCGGCCATGAACCGACTGGTCAGCGTGTCCGGGGAGAAAGACGGCTCGGCCTTCTGGAGACGCTGCAGATCGCCCTCGACCCAAGGTCTTGTGTAAAGGTGTGTCCCCATGCTACCGACAACGTCCATATTTTCCGGTAGTTCATCGGGCCGTTCCCTGACCCCGTCGATCTGCCCGATCCGGGTGACGAGGGCGCCGACCGGACCACGGAGGACGGTCACACCAGCGCCGAGGGTGAACCTTCGACAGGGCCCGCCGTCGACCATCGCGACGCCGTCCACCACTCGCTCGTCGATGAGGTCATCGTGAAATTCCCCTTTCGCATGCGCTGGTCCATCAGCGGATCCGCCTCCCTGGAGCGGTACGTCGCCAACCCCTCCGAGCTGCGCCGGTCCTTCGAGATCGTCACCCTCGACGCGCGGTACGCCGAGGTTGTCTGCGAGGTCGACCTGTTGCCGCTGAACCCCCGTCCGTACGAGCCCGTGATGGTGCAATTCCTGGTCGGGCACCCCACCGCCGCACGCATCACCGTCCACGGTGACGGCGACACCCACCTCGTGAGGGTGCCCGGATTCGCCGGGGTCGAGGACGAAGTGCGCATCGTTCGAGGAAGCGGCACCGCACCGGCGGAGCCCGGCACCTTGATGGTTCCTGCCGGCTCCGTCTTCGAGCTCGTGGAGGCGATCTGCGCCCACAACGAGCCACCCGGCCCGGTCGAACTGGTCGAGCAGGACATGGACTGAGCCGAACAAGACACCGGGACCATCGAGAATCCGGCGGACCGAACGTCGATCCTCGACGCGACTCGTCGCGCCGGTCCGCCGCGATCCCCGCACTGTCCTCGACGCGGCGCGCCTAAAGAAACCATAAGGGCCGCACTGACGTCGCCTTGATGTCCGGACATGCAGCCTGTCACCCCAGCCACCGGAAGAGCCGAGACCGCCGCCTGCGTCGTGCAGTCAGTTCTCCCTCCGCGGCCCGGCATCCGAAATTCCACGAGAAAGGACACCGATGCGTGTTCGATGGACAGCTACCGTCCTGAGCATGGTCATGGTGGCGACATTCACCGTCAGCGCGCCGGCAATGGCCATACGCGGCGGTCATGAAGCGGCGAAGCCCTATTCTTTCGCCGGATCGCTGCAGCGTCCCGACTCGCCTCGGGACGACGGCCACGTGTGCGGTGTCACCCTCATCGCGTCGCGATGGGCGCTGACCGCCGGGCACTGCACCCGAAACGCGGGCGGCGCACAGGTCGGCACGCCCCGCGACTGGAAGGTCCGGATCGGCTCGGTCAGCGCCACCTCGGGTGGCCGGGTCGTTGGAGTCGACAAGTTCTACAGTTACTCGGCCCATCCCGTGGCGGACGGCGACATCGCTCTCTTGCGCCTGGCCGCTCCCGTTGCAGCCGTGCCCGCGAAGCTCCCGGCGATCAGGGTGGCCGACCACACTCCTACCCGCATCGTGGGCTGGGGCGTCACGTGTGCGGAACAGGAACCGCAGTGCTACCCTGACCGGCTTCACGAGGCAGACACCACGATCCAGCCCGCGGCCACCTGCGACCGCAGCGGCATCGTGCACGAACGTGAGCTGTGTGTCGGTAGTACGGACGGCAGCGTCGCCGCCACCAACATGGACTCCGGTGGCCCCGCTCTGGTACGCACCGGACGGCGCTGGACCATCGTCGGCACGGTCAGCGGCAGCAACGGCGATGATCAACCGGTCGTCTACACGGATGTCCGCTACTTCGTCGGCTGGATCAGAGGAATCGTGAACGGGACCACCGTCCCGGACGACACCGCTGTGCCCGACCTCGAGGGTGCCGTCTCCTTCAACGGCTGCTCGGCCTCCGTAGTGCGGACCACATCGTCGTCCGCCAACGATCCGGCGCTGCTTCTGACCAACGGCCACTGTGCCACCGAACGACCCGCTCCGGGCGACGCCACTGTCGACCAGCCGGACAGCCAGACCGTCCGCATCCAGGACCGTCAGGGCTACGTCCAGGCCACCGCCAGGACAACTCGGCTTCTCTACGCCACCATGACCGGTACGGACGTCGCGCTCTACCGCCTGGACAAGACATACGCCCAGCTAGGAACGAAGGTATTCACCCTCGCCAGGACGGCTGCCACTTCCGGGACACACTTGTCGATCATTTCCGGCGGCGCCGGGGCCCGATACGCGTGCACCGTCGACGCCGTGGTCCCGCATCTCCGCGAAGCCGGCTATCAACAGGACCGCTCGTACCGGTACGAGCGGGGCTGCGAAGCCACCCACGGCACCTCGGGAGCCCCCTTGGTGCTGGCCGACGGCTTCACGGTCGTAGGGGTTCACAGCACCGGCAACGACAGCGGGGAGCAGTGCACCGAGAACAACCCCTGCGAGGTCGCCACCGACGGCACGGTCAGCGCGGAACAGGGCCGCCGCTACGGGCAACGCACCACGATGCTCCCCGCGTGTCTCACCAAGAACTCACAATTGGACCTCACCAGGCCGGGTTGCGGGCTTCCCGATCCGGCCAAGGCCAATTAGGGAACCGTCACACTTTCCCCAGGGCTCGCGGGTAAGCCAGTGAGGACCAGGTCGGGGACGACGCGCCTGGTCTTGCGCTGGGCGACGACACAGTTGGGGAAGGCGGCGAGCGCGCGCTCCCATCAGACCGCGCGCTCGTCCCCTCTCTCACTTCGCGGGCCAGGTAGTCGTGGAGGAGTCCGGGTGAACTCCCCTCGTTCCCGAGCGTTGTAAGCCTCGGGAGGAGTGTCATAGTGAGTCTGGCCCAGCTGTTACTCGAACCGACTCGGCTTGCTACGGAAAGCCTGGCCCGCTGGCACGGCGAAGGTGTCGCCGTGCAGCTGCTCGAACGAATCACCGCACCCTCGGATGACGACGCTCCGAGCCGGCTCGCGTTTGCCGAGCGGCCGTCCGCTCTGGATCTGGCCGAGTTGCTGCAGCTGCCCCGGCCGACGATGCTCCAGCATCGTTCGGTACGGCTGAGCACCACTCGCGGAACGGTAGGCGTCGCCTACTCGGCGGTCGTCCTCAGCCGGATCGACGAGGAGGAGCGCCGGCGGTTGACCCAAACCGCGGGTTCGCTCGGCCGCATGCTGCAGCCGCGCGGGATCCGTAGGAAGACCCTGTCGATGCGCCTCGACGGTGACGGCGATCCGGATACGAACGTCGTCCAGACCCGCACGCTGATGTACCGCGGGAACCGAGCCCTGGGATATGTCCACGAGAAGTTCTACTCCCAGCCGACGAACGTCGACTCGGTCATGGGGCTCACCGAACTCGACGATCCGATCGGCAGCAGATCATCGCCCGGGACCTGGCCCTTCGAAAGACCCGGAGGACGCCCCGACCGCCCGTCTCCGGTATCTCCGCGCCCGAAGCAATCCAGTAACGAGGTGTAACCGATGTGGCAGACTCGATTGCCGGTACGCGTCACGTCTACCGTCGGCCTGCTTATCTGCCGCCCCCGTCCGGAACGGTGGCTTCGGCCGTCGTCGGCCGCACGCCGGCCGTCGTTCAGCCCTATCTCCGGCTGATGCGCCTCCAAGGGCCCATCGGAACCTGGCTCTTCGTGCTGCCCGGCTGGTGGGCCCTGAGTCTGGCCGCCCCGGGCGCCCCGGACTTCCAGAAGATTCTCCTGTTCGGCCTCGCTGCGCTGCTCATGCGAGGTTCGGCCTGCGCAGTCAACGACGTCGTCGATCGCGAATTCGACTCTCAGGTCGCCCGCACAGCCTCCCGGCCGGTTGCTGCGGGGGCAGTGAGCGTCACCAATGCGGTGGTCTTCGCAGCAGTCCAGGCCGTCGCATCGCTTGCCCTGTTCTGGTGGGCCGGCGAGAAGGCCGCCATCATCGTCCTTGTCTGCCTCCCCACCTACATCATCTATCCGTTCATGAAAAGGATGATCTCCCTTCCGCAGGCGTGGCTCGGGTTGTGTTTCAACACCCTCGCCTTCGCCGGCTGGGCCGCCGTCACAGGAACGATCGAGGCGCCGGCCGTCCTCCTGTGGACCGCGGGCGTTTTCTGGACGCTGGGCTACGACACCATTTACGGGCATCAGGACCGAGAGGACGATCGCCGGATCGGCGTGAAGTCAACCGCTCTTCTGTTCGATCGAGCCACACGCCCGTGGGTCGGTTTCTTCTACGCTGCCGCGATTGCCGGCTTGTCTGCCGCCGGCGTCATGGCTCACGTGCAGTGGCCCTTCTACGCCTTCCTGGGTGCGGCCGCCGCGCACCTGATCTGGCAGCTGGCCACCCTCGACATCGACGACCCGGTGCGCTGCCGCCTGTTGTTCGTATCCAATCGCGTCACCGGGGGTCTCATCCTCCTGGCCACCGTCTTCGGGCACTGGGGTTGACCGCTCGCCGATCGGGCGGTCCCCGCCCCGGGCGACACGTGTCTCAGCTCGATCCAGATGTGCCGATACCGATTCAGCGGGAGAAACAAGATGAAAAAGCTTCAGGTCGATGTCGGGATCGTGGGCGCCGGACCCGCCGGTCTCACTCTGGCCAATGTGTTACGTGAGCACGGAATCACCGCGATCGTTGTCGAGAAGGGCACGCGCCAGGAGGTGGAGACGAAGGCTCGCGCGGGCCTCATAGAGCACCGGACGGTCGCCTTTCTCGAACGAGCCGGTCTCGCCACCGAACTTCTCGCGAACGGGATGACCACCGACAGTTGCACCTTCATTCACGAAGGTGAGGCGTTCTCCGTCCCCTACGCCGACCTGGCCGGAGGCCGCAAGCACCACATCTATCCTCAACAGTTCCTCGTGCGTGACCTGATCGCCACCTACCTGGGCCGGGGCGGAGACATACTCTTCGCGCACGAAGTCACTGCCCTCGACGGCGCCCACGGGGCGCAAGCGGCGACCATATCGGCCAGTGCGGTGGACGGCGCCGAATCCGTGGAGATCAGGTGTGATTTCATCGCCGCCTGCGACGGGAGCGACAGCATCGCCCATCGAGCCGTCCCGGAGTCGATCCGGATGCCCGTCACGCACCGACACCCCTTCCGCTGGCTGGCTCTCCTCGCGGAGGTGCCACCGTTCGTCAACGAGATCGTCTACGGGATGCACCCGACCAACGGGGCAGCGCAAATGCCACGAACGCCGGCCGTCAGCCGCTTCTATCTGCAGATCCAGGACGGGGAGAAGGCCGGCGACTGGAACGACGAGCGCATCTGGACAGCTCTCGGCGACGTTCTGGTCGTCAAGGATCACCCCGTCACCACCGGCGTCATCACCGAGAAGACGATCATCGGCCGGTCGGACCACGTATCAAGGAACATGCAACACGGGCGCATCTTCCTACTGGGAGACGCCGCCCACACGATCTCGCTGGCCGGCGGCAAGGGGATGAATCTTGCCATCGCCGACGCCGAGGCTCTGGCCGCAGCCATGGCCGCGTACTACGGACAGGACGACGAACGGCCGCTCGGGAACTACACCACCGATCGGCGGGGCAAGGTCTGGAAGGCCGTCCTCTTCTCGCACTGGCTGATCAACCTCTTGCACAGCGCTCCGGGCGACGTCGCACAGGCAGCGTTCTCGAACGAACTGCGCATCGCGACCATCAACGAGCTGCGCTCCCACGGCCCGACGGCCCGGATGTTCGCCGAGGAGTACGCCGGAGAGTGACCGGGCCCCGGCATCGCCCTGGCGATGCCGGGGCAGTCAGGCACTGCTCGGAACCAAAGGCGTGTCGGAAGCCACCGGGTCCACATGAACCTGCGGGGTCAGAGCCGAGGCGATAGCGCTGCCGACGGCGAACGCCGCAGCCACCAGCAGACCCCGTTGGAACCCGCCGACCAGGGCCTCGGTGGTGGTCACGCCGTCGGCGAGCAGGGCCGTGACATGGCCGGAGGACACGGTCGTCACCACGGCGACACCCACCGCGCCGCCCACCTGCCGACCCGTGTTGATCACCCCGGAGGCAGTCGCGGCGAGCTCGGGCAGGACGTCGGCGACAGCGGAGATCTGTCCGACGGTCAGGGTGCCGACCACGCCCACACCGAAGAGCGCCAGACCTGGCATCACCGTGAGGGCGTAGCTGCTGTCGCTGTCCGCGCGCGACAGCAGCACCAGCCCGGCGGCAGCCAGCGCCGAGGTTCCTATCTGGACGGGTCTGGTCCCGAAGCGGTTCACCAGGCGGGCGGCGGCGACAGCGCCGATGATGCCGGTGACGCCCATCGGCAGCAATCGCAGCCCGGCTTCGAGCGCGGAATAGTGCCGTACCTGCTGAAAGAAGATCGAGGCCAGGAAGAACAGGATCAGGAACGCGGCGCCGTTGAGGGTCAGCGCGATTGTCGAGCCGCTCATCGTCCGGGTGCGGAACAGGGAGAGCGGCACCAGCGGCCCGGCCGAGCGCCGCTCCACCCAGGCGAACAGAGCGAGCAGCACGACTCCCCCGGTCAGCAGGCCCACCACCTCGGCCGAAAGCCACCCTGACGCGTCCGACCGGATGACGCCGAGCACGACGGCGAGCAGCCCGGCCGTGCTCAGCAACGCCCCGGCGACGTCGAAGGTCCGCTTCCCACTGCTCGGGGCCTTGCTCTCGGGCAGCAGCAGCATCGCCAGAGCCGTGACCATCGCGGCAATCGGCACGTTGACCAGGAAGATCCAGCGCCACGACCACTGGTCGACCACGATTCCGCCGAGGATGGCGCCGAAGGTTCCGCCGAGCCCGGCCAGAGCGCCCCAGATGCTCAGGGCGACGGCCCGCTGCCGGCCGTGGGCGAAGAGCAGCGTCACCATGCCGAACGCGGCCGGGGACAGCAGCGCGCCGCCCAGGGCTTGCACCGCGCGCAGCGCGATGAGCTGTTCAGGCGTCGAGGCCAGCCCCGCGAGCAGCGAGGCCAGCCCGAACAGCAGCAGTCCGGCCAGAAAGATCCGCCGCCGCCCGACCAGATCAGCCAGGCGGCCGCCGAGCAGCAGGAAACCTCCGAAGACCAGGGCGTAGGCGCTGACGACCCACTGGAGGTCCGTTGTCGAGGAGAACCCGAGCGTCTCGATGCCGGGCAGCGCGATGTTCACGATCGTGACGTCGAGCAGAACCATGAACTGGGCGACCGCCAGGACCATCAGGTGAACCCAGGGCCGGTCGGAGACGCGAACTTTCCATGACGTACGCACGTCTGGTCAGACGGCTCACCGGCGCCGATGTTCGTTCCTGGCTGCGGCTTCCTTCTACTCCGAGGAGACGGCCTCTGAGAACCGCCACCGGAACGTGTACCGGTCGAGCACAGCGTGTACCGCGTCACGCTCGCCGGCCGTGTCGATCCGGGCCACCGGCGTCCCGTCCTCGACCGTGACGGCCACCTCGGTCCCCGGCAATTCCTCCGCGACCACTCGCCGGATCGCGTCCGCCCGCAACGCGGGCTTGTAGTCCTTGCCGATCGCGGTGACCGGGAGCGCATCCATGATGTGCACGGCCTTGGGCGCGGCGGCCGGCTCGGCCACCTGCTCGGAAGCCCACGTCACCAGGTCCGTGCCCGTGACGTCGGAGCCGGGGCGAACCGTCACGTACGCGACGGGAACCTCGCCGGCGTGCGGGTCGGGCCGGCCCACCGCCGACGCGCCGGTGACGTCCGGGTGGCTCAGGACGGCATCCTCGACGACCGCGGGGTCGATGTTGTGTCCACCACGAATGATCAGATCCTTCAGCCGACCGGTCAGGTACACGTAGCCGTCAGCGTCGACCGATCCGAGATCGCCGGTGTCCAACCAGCCGTCGATCACCTTGCCGCGCGTGTCGAGCGTTCGCGTCCCGTCCGGCTCGAGGGTCACGTACCCCGGGAACACGCTGGGACCGCTGATCGTGATGACACCGATCCGGCCCGGCGGCAGCGGAGTGCCGTCGGCCGGGTCGACTGCGCGGATGTGCTGATAAGGCATCCGCAGCCCGACCGAACCGGGCCGGAAGTGGCCGGGCACGATGCGGGCCGACGCACAGGTGGCCTCGGTCAGCCCGTACCCCTCACAGATCGGCACCGAGGTGTGCTTCTCGAAAGCATCGCGCACGGCGGGCGGCAGGATGGCGGCTCCGCAGACGGCGAAACTCAGCGACGACAGGTCGGCGTCGACCGGCACCTGAGCCAACTGGGCGTAGACGGTCGGCACGGCGGAGATCATCGTGATCCCGAACCGCTCCACCAGCTTCCAGAAGACCGGGTACAGCTGCGGGTCGCGCCAGCCGAGCGGCCCGCTCCAGACGACCCGGCCGCCCGCGAAGGCCGGCGCGAGGATCGACAGCATGACCGCGTTGACATGGAACAGGGGCAGACCGCCGAACAGGACGATCTCCGTGTCGCCGGCGGTGGCCGCGAGCGACCAGGCGGTGAACACCTCGTTCTCGTGGCTGTGGGCGGCCAGCTTGGGAGTGCCGGTCGTCCCACCGGTGTGGAAGTAGGCGGCCACGTCGCCGGGACCGGGCCGGGGCGGCACAAGGTGATCGGCCGGCTCCGCCGCGGCGACGTCCTCGAGGTAGGCGACTCGGCCGCCGCCGCCCAACTCCGCGGGCGCCCCGTGGGGGCCGTCCGGGCGCAGGGCCAGCACTGCGTCGAGCCCGAGCTGCTCGCCGAGACGCACGGCGAGCCCCCACAGCTGGGGGTGGATCTCGGGCCCGGCCGCGATCAGCACCCTGGCTCCGGACAGGTTCAGCATGCTCGCGAGGGCCTCGGGTGCCAGAGACGGGTTCAGCGGCTGCGCGATACCTACCGCCTCAGCCGCCAGGAGGCCGACGATCATCTCGCCGTTGTTGGGACTGAGCAACGCCACCGCGTCGTGCCGGCTGACGCCCAGCCGATGCAACGCGTTGGCCGACTGGTTGACCCTGCGCAGGAGCACTTCGTAGGTGACGGTCTCCGCATCGCGGGCTTGGTCGAGCAGCACGTGGGCAGTCTGGTGGCCGTACTGTTCCGCGGCTCGCTCGAGCAGCGTGTACGTGCTCGACGGCAAGTCGAGTCCGGCCAGCGGCACCTGCTCGATGGCGGTGGGGTCAAGCAGAGAATTCATCGGAGCTCACCTTCGACGTGAATGCATCACTGCTGCCGACGGGACCGCACGCCGAGGGTTCAGCGCCCGCCGCAAGAAAGATCTTGAGCGCGGATCGGGGGCGGGGCCTCGTCCGCCAGCTGTCTGCCGCCCGCTGCCCGAATCCTGCTGCAGGTGGCGGCGATGCAGCGAAGCTGGACGATCATTCGGTCCTCACCAGGGTCCGCGCCTCAAGACCCTGCCGTTCCTGCCCTTGTGGTCTGCCCGAGGCCGGACCGGAGAGCAGTTCGCCCTGCGGCCGCGGGTTGACAGAAGACCGTCGTAAGAATCCTATATATCGCGTGCCGGTTCCGAAGAAGTCAGAAGGTGCGCCCCGCTCACTGCTGCGGGAGGACGCGGGCTGCGCCATTCGTGACGCGATTGTCGATGGCGCCTTCGCACCTGGTGAGCGGCTGAACGACGCCGAGCTGGCGAAATGGCTAGGGGTGAGCCGCACCCCCGTGCGCGAGGCGCTGGCCCGGCTCGAGGAGTCCGGCCTGGTCCGCAGCAGGCGGGGCCGCTACACGATGGTCAGTCCGCTCGATCTGCGGGCGTTGCGCGGCGCCCAGTCGGTGACAACGGCGATGCACGAGCCGGCCGTGCGAGAGGCGTTGCCCCACCTGTCCACGGCCGAGCTCGACGCGATGCGCGCGGCGAACACGCGGTTCGCGCGGGCCCGGCGGGACGACGATGTCGACGCGGCGCTCGCCGCCGACGAGTTCCACGCCGTCCCGGTCGCCGCCTCGGCCAGTGACACCTTGCGGGCGGTGCTCGAGCAGTTCACCCCGGAGCTGAGACGGCTGGCGCGGCTGCGGTTCTCGTCACCGAACGGCTGCGACTCGGTGGCGGAGCACGAGCGGATCATCGCCTTGTGCGAAGCTCGCGACGTCGAGGGGGCGGCTGCCGCCGTGCGCGCCAACGGGCAGACCCTGGCGCCGCTGCTCGAAAGCGCGGTCGACTGACGCATGGAGCTCTTCGGGCGCGAGACCGAGCTGGACCGCATCGCGCGATTCCTCGAGTCGGTGCGCCACAGCGGTGATGTGCGGTTGGTCCGCGGCGAACCTGGCGTCGGCAAATCGGCGCTGATCGCCGCGGCGGCGGACCTAGCGGCCGAGGCCGGCCTGCGGGTGCTGCGCGCCTCCGGCTCCGAGTTCGAGGCCGACGTCAGCTACTCGATGCTCAACCAACTGCTGCTGCCGCTGCACGACGAGATGCTGCGGCTGCCGCCCGGTCCGCGCGACGCGCTGAACGTCGCGCTCGGGTTCGGCCCCGGCCCGTCGGCACCTCCGCTGCTGGTCTGCAACGCCGCGCTGGCCCTGGTCGTGACCGTCGCCCAGAAGGCGCCGGTGCTACTGGTGGTCGACGATGTGCAGTGGATCGACCGGCCGAGCGCCGTGGTGCTCGGCTTTGTCGCCCGCCGCGTCGCGGGTTCCCCGGTCGGGGTGGTGGCGACGTCCCGTACGGGCACCGGCAGCTTCCTCGATCCGCGAGGCCTCACCGAGGTGGCCCTCCAGCCCCTCAGCCCAGAGGCCTCCGGGCAACTGGTCGATGCCCGTTTCCCGGGTCTGCCCTCCGACATGCGCCGGCAGTTGCTCGAGCTGGCGCAGGGCAACCCGCTCGCACTGACCGAACTGCCCGCCACGCTCGTGAGCCCGGCCTCTCAGGGCCCGGCCCGGCGCGACGTGGTACCGCTGAGCGAACACCTGCAGACCCTCTTCGCCCAGCGGATCTCCGGCCTGCCCGAGGCCACCCGCAAGCTGCTCTTGCTGGCCACATTCGAGGGCAGCGGCGATCTGCGGATCCTGCGCGAGGCGGCCGACATCGCCGACCTCGCCCCGGCCGAGCAGGAACGGCTGGTGCGGGTGGATGGTGTGACCGCGCACCTCACCTTTCGCCATCCGCTGATCCGGTCGGCCCTCGTGGCCCTGTCCACGCACGACGAGCGGCGCGACGCCCACCTGGCCATCGCCGCGGCGCTGGCCGACGACCTCGAACGCCGGGCCTGGCATTTGGCCGCGGCGATGAGCGGGCCCGACGACACGGTGGCGACCCAGTTGGACGAGGCCGCGCACCGGGTTCGGATGCGGGGCGACATGCTGGGCGCGGTGGCGGCTCTGGTGCGCGCGGCCGAACTGAGCGCCACGACGGAGGCCCGCGCCCGGCGGCTGGCCGAGGCGGCGTACATCGGCGCCGAGTCAGGCGACACCGGAACCGACGCGGTCACCTTGCTGGCCGACGCCCGAGCCACGGCGCTGGACCCATCCGGCTCGCTCAACGCGGCCAACGCGACGGCCTTCCTGATGCTCAACGGCGACGGTGACGTGCACACGGCTCACCGGTTGCTGGCCGGGGCGATCGAGACGGGCGGGCACGGCTGGCGGTCCGACGACCCGGCGCTCGTCGAGGCCCTTCACACACTGGTGCTGCTCTCCTGGTACGCCGGGAGGCCCGAGCACTGGGCGGTCTTCCACCGGGCGATGGCCCGCTTGACGCCGTGCCCGACCGACATCCTCTCGGTGCTCAGCAAGACCTTCCCCGATCCCGTACGCACCGGCGCCGCGGCCCTCGACGAGATCGACGGTCTGCTCGCCGAACTGGCCCGCACGGACGACGCGGCCCGGATCATCCGGACCGGGACCGCCTCGGTCTATCTGGATCGGCTGGCCGACAACCGTGAGCCCTCGTGGCGGCTGGTGCATCAGGGCCGTCAAGGTGGTTCGCCGCGCCGGCACCTGGGCGCGCTCATGCACCTCTGCCTGGACGACTACCTGACCGGCCGGTGGGACGAAGCCGAGGAACTGGCCCGGGAAGGGCAGCAACTCTGCGACACGGCCGGGGTGCAGTTCTTCGCCTGGTACTTCCGCTACAACCGGGCCATCATCGCGGCCGGGCGCGGCCGGCCGGAGGAGGCGAACGGTCTGGCCGACGAGATCACCCACTGGGCGCTGCCCCGCGGCGTGGCCGGCGCGGCGCTGTTCGCCCACCATCCGCGCACACTCGCAGCCTCGGCCGAGGGGGACTTCGAGGCCGCCTACCAGAACGCCGTCGCCATGAGCCCGGCCGGTGAGCTCGCCCGATACGCTCCGCACTGCACCTGGGTGATGTTCGACCTGGTCGAAGCCGCGATGCGCACAGGGCGTACGGCTGAAGCCCGGGCCCACGCCGAAGCGATGCGCTCGGCCGGAGTGGCTCGGCTGTCACCTCGGATGGCCCTGGTGCAGCGCGGGGCCGACGCTCTCGCGTTCGACGACGACGAGACGAACCGGCGGTTGGAAGCCACCTTGCGGGAACCCGCAGCACAGCACTGGCTCTTCGAGGCGTCCCGGATCAGGCTCGCCTTCGCCGAGAAACTACGCCGCCGCAAGGCGCTGACCGCCGCCCGCAGTCACCTGCTCGACGCGCACCAAGGGTTCGCCTCGATGGGCGCGACACCCTGGCTCACCCGCACCGCCCAGGAACTCCGTGTCACCGGCCTCCGACCGGAGACCATCGAGGATGCCGTTCCTACCACGCTGACCGCGCAGGAGCTCGAGATCGCCCAGCTGGCCGCGAGCGGTCTGAGCAACAAACAGATCGCTGAGCGCCTGTTCCTGTCGCACCGCACGGTCGGCGCTCACCTCTACCGCGTCTTCCCCAAACTGGGGATCTCGTCGCGTGCCGGCCTTCGGGACGCTTTGTCCCGCGGTAGCCGCTCGTCCTGATCGACCGGGCGCATGCCGGCCGGGCCGGAGCTACGGTGAATCCTCCGGAAGGAGAGTCACGGAAAACTCACGGCGAACCCCCTCTCGGGTAGGAATGGTGAATATCGGGCGCATGTCAGCGCATGCGCCGGGGATTCGATCCGACGGGCCACGACCTCCGGACCTCGTGGATCCGCTTCGGGCGCAGCCGGCGTGCGGCCGAGCCGGCCGGTGAGCACCGCGCCGTTCGCCAGGAACAGCGGACGTAACCCGGCGTTGCTTCGCTTCACGACAACTCGCTTGGATACAGAGCTGAGCGGAAGATGCCGTCCGGGTCGTGGTGGCGCCACGTCGCCAGAACCCGGTCTCCGGTGGGGCCGGGGTAGAAGCGCCGGAAGGCCGCTGCGTCCGGACAGCTTTCGAAGTTGGCGTACGCGCCCCGGGTGTGTGCGCCGACCGGACGCCAGATGCGGTCGAGTGTCGCCCGGTCGCCGGGAGGGAAGACCGTGCCGACAACCAGCACGTCCGAGTCACGGTGCGAGTAGGCGGTGGCGTCGGCGGCCACGTCGTTGACGGCGCCGCCGACGGAACGCAATTGCAGCAGCGCCGGTCGCGGTCCCGTGACAGCCGCCGTGATGGCTCGGGCGGCGTCCGGGGTCATCGTCGGCAGCAGGCCGTTGGTGGTGTTGGCCGGCTGCTGACCGAGGTTCGGGTGCAGGTGGGCGGTCGACACCAATCCCGAGTACGGGACACGGTGCGCGCGTTGATCGAGCAACGTGCCGATCTCGAGCAGTGGCGCGACGGCCTTGCGCATGCGCCCGGTGTCCGGCCCGGCGTACACCGCGGTCAGCGACAGGACAGCCCGCCGACCGTCAGACATGAGCATGGCCGCCGTGCTGAGCCGGCGCGGCGCCTGAGCCAGGTGCTCGGCCCAGCGGGACAGCGTGCTCCCGTCCGGGTCGGCCGCCAGGGTCAGCTGGGCGACGGCGATGTCACGCAGCTCAGTGGCCTCGATCTCGAACGCGGTGACAACGCCCACCCCTGCGCCGGCGCCGCGCACGGCCCAGAACAGGTCGGGCTCGTGCTCGGCGTCGGTGCGGACGACGCGGCCGTCGGCGAGCACCACCTCAGCCGCCCGGACGTGGTCGATCGTCAGGCCGTAGTCCCGGACCAACCAGCCCACACCGCCGGCGATGGCGAGGCCACCGACGCCCACGTTTCCGTGGTCGCCCGAGCTGATCGCCAGGCCGGCCGATGCCAGATCCCGGGCCACCTCGGCCCACCGTGCCCCGGCGCCGACCCGCACCAGCCGGGTCCGGCGGTCCAGCACGCGCACCTCGTTGAGCCCGGACACATCGATGACCACGCCGCCGTCGTTGGACGATCGCCCGGACAGTCCGTGTCCCCCGCTGCGGACAGCGATCGGCAGACCACTGTCGCGGGCATATCGCAACGCGGCGACCACATCGGTGGTGGTCTGCGGCAGCACCACCAGCGCCGGCCGCGCCACCGTGGTGTAGGTCGAGCGCAGCAGCCGGTAGCGCGGGTCGGCCGGTGTGACGACCTTGCCGTCCAGCTCCTTCGGAAGTGTCGCCGACGTCATCGGGCTACCCTTTCTCGTGCGGCCGGGATGACCTCGCCGGCGAACAGCTCGAGCTGGGACCGCGGTTCGGCGACCGGCCAGAAGGCGAACGTGTCGAAACCCAGGCGGGTGGACCAGACGGCCAAGGTGTCGGCCCACTGCTCGACGCCGCCGGACAGTCCGGGGACGCCCCGGGCCCTCCCGACCACGCCGATCATGTTGTAGATGCGGCAGAGCGTCGCCGGGCCGCGGCGGGCCGCCCGGGTCAGCCAGGTGGTGTTTGGCATGTCCTCAACGGTCTTCGGCGAGCCGCCCTTTTCCAAACCGGGCGTTAGTCGCTAACGAAGAGTAAGTAGATATAGTGAGGGCATGACGCAGCTACCGATCAACTCTCCGCCCGAGGCCTCTGCCACCGAGTGCCGACAGGTCCAGTCGGTGCTGGACACGGTCGGCCGCCGCTGGTCCGGCGCCATCATGGTGGCGGCCAGCCGCGGCGCCCGGCGGTTCACCGACTTCCGGCGCGCCATCCCGGGAATCTCGGACCGCATGCTCTCGCAACGGCTCAAGGAGCTGGAGCATCTCGGCCTGATGAGCCGCACTGTGGTGCCGACCACCCCGGTGCAGATCCTCTACGAGCCGACCACGCGCGGCTCGGAGCTGCTGCAATTCCTGCAGCCGCTCTTCCAGTGGGGCGAGAAGCACTTGCCGGCCCTGCCTCCCTCCTGAGACCAGTCGGAAAGACGAGCCGCGGCCCACCCCCCTGCCCCCGCTCGCCGCGTGCCAGTCCTTCACACAGCGGTCGAGGCCGTTGCCGAACAGGGGCGCACGTTACTCATGCCGACTCCTTCACCACGGGTCGCCGACTGATCAGCGGTCCGGCAAACCCCGGGCGAACGCGGCATCGACCCGCCCGGCCGGACCGAGCACCCACCCTCAGCAGCACATTGATTCTCACCGAATTAAACAAGCCGCGCCGGGAATATGAGCCACACCACCTACCGACCGACCGGCTCACCATTCCCGAACGCATGAAGAGACCGCTGGTTCAGTCGGCCTTTTGTGGCAGTTCTCATGCGTATATCAGAAGTCCGGCTGTGTAGAAATGCAGTCATGAAACAGCGAACAATTGGCGATGTCCAGGTCGGCGCCATCGGACTCGGCGGCTTGCCGATGTCCTTGGAGGGCCGCCCCGACGCCGACCAGTCAATCCGCACCATTCACGCCGCCCTCGACGCCGGAGTGACCCTGATCGATACGGCCGATGCTTATCAATCGGCCGGCGACGAGGTCGGGCACAACGAATCGCTGATCGCCCAGGCCCTGGCGATCTGGGGCGGTGACACCTCCGGCGTACTGGTCACCACCAAGGGGGGTCACGTGCGTGTCGGCGACGAGTTCAGGCTCGACGGCTCCCCCGCGCACCTGCGCCGGGCCGTCGAGGGCTCACTCAAGCGGCTCGGCCTCGACGCTGTCGGCCTCTATCAGTTCCACCGCCCGGATCCGAACGTCCCGTACGCAGATTCCATCGGCGCCCTCGCCGAACTGCTCGACGCGGGCAAGATCCGGATGGCCGGCATCTCCAACGCGAACGTCGAACAGATCCGCCAGGCTCAGGAGATCCTCGGCGGCCGGCTGATGTCGGTGTCGAACCAGTACTCCCCGGCCTTCCGCTCCTCGCTGGACGAACTACGGCTCACCAGTGAGCTGGGCATCGCGTTCCTGCCGTGGATGCCTCTGGGCGGCATCGGCAAGGCCGGTGAGCTGGGCAACATCAGCGCATTCCGCGAGGTCGCGCAGGCGCACGGGGTCAGCCCGCAGCGGGTGACGCTGGCCTGGATCCTCGCTCACGGCGAGAACGTCATCCCGATCCCCGGCGCCAGCCGGCCGGAGTCCATCATGGATAACGCGAGGGCCCCGGAACTGACCCTCACCCCCGAGGAGCTGGCCCGGCTCGACCAGGCCGCCTGATCAACGGCCCGGCCTCGGACGCAGGCCGGGTGATCCGCCAGGTCTCGGATCCGAACCACCAGGCTGTGCCTTCCCACTATGGAAGGCACAGCCTGGTGTCGTTACGAGCGCACACCGGAAGTTCCTCCGAGCTCTGCCGACAGGCGGGGCCACAGCTGCTGCGGCTGAGCACCCCGACGATGAGGAGCGCAGGGTGCCGGCCGCCGTCGAACACGTGAAGGGCGGGCCGCACCCTGACCTCGAAGCTGGCGCAGGCAACTCACGCGAAGGCGGGAGCGCACCGATGCGCTCCCGCCTTCTGCCGGTCTGGCCGCCGTGTCGCGGCCACACGTCCATCAGTCGCCCAGTGCGGGCTCCAGGTTGATGACCGGCACCTGCTCGGAGCCGGCCTCCTGGTCCGGCCCCGCGACGTGCCGGCCATCGGACGAACGGATGCCGGCGATGACCACCGCGGTCGAGACCAGCAGAATGATCCCGCCGATCATGAAGCCGCGGTCGAAGCCCCGGACCAGGGCCTCATTCGCCTCGACGCCGCTGTCAAGAAGGTCCAGGGTGTACGCCGCGGCGACCGAGCTCAGCGTGGCAAGGCCGATCGCGCTGCCCAGCTGCTGCGACGTGTTGATCAGGCCGGAGGCCAACCCGCTCTCCTCGGGTCGCACGCCGACCGAGGCCACCAGGAACATCGCCGCCCAGGCGAAGCCCGCGCCGATCGCTGTCAGCAGCATGCCGGGGAGGACTCCGCCGGCGTAGGAGCTGTCCGCGTCGAGCAGGCTCAGGTGGAAAAGACCGGCGGCCAGGATCAGCAGGCCGATCCACAGCGCAGGCTTGGGACCAGCCTTGGCGATGATCTTCTGAGCCACCGTGCCGGCGACGGCCATCGCGACAGGCCAAGGCAGATACGCCAGGCCGACCTCGATCGGGCTGTATCCCTTGACCTGCGCCAGGTAGAGCGTCGGGAAGAACATCATGACGAACATGCCGCCGGTCATCAGGACCATCGCCACGTTCGCGGACGTCAGAGCGCGCACCTTGAAGATGCCCAGCCGCACCAGCGGCTGCTTCGACACGCTCTCGATGACCAGGAACACCACGATCAGCGCCGCCGCGGCTCCGAGGAGCAGCCACACCTTGCCCGAGCCCCAGCCCCACTCGGCCGCGTTCACTACGCCGTAGACCAACAGCATCAATCCGGCCGTGATGGTGACCGCACCGGGCAGGTCCATCCGGGTCCGGCCCTCGGTCGCGTGCTTGCTGTTCGGGATGAACCTCAGTGCGGCGAAGATGGCGAGTGCGGCGATCGGGAGGTTGACCAGGAAGATGGCGCGCCAGTCGAACCACTCGGTGAGCACGCCGCCGGCCAGCATGCCGGCGGCGCTGCCGGATGCGGTCACCGCGCTGAAGACGCCGAGTGCCTTGGCCCGCTCCCGCACACCTCCGAACGTCACGATGATGATCGAAAGCACGGCGGGCGAGATGAGAGCGCCGCCGAGCCCCTGCACGGCCCGGCCGAAGATCAGCGTCTCCGGGTTCTGTGCGAATCCGTTGACCGCGGACGACACGCCGAACAGCAGCAGACCGATGACCAGGAGGCGCTGCCGGCCCAGAAGGTCACCGGCTCGCCCACCGAACAACAGGAATCCGCCGAACAACAGGATGTAGGCGTTGATCACCCACTGCAGCTGGAGCTGGCTGTCGAAATTCAACCCCGAGCCGATGGACGGGAGCGCCACCGTCACGATGGTCGAATCGAGGACGACCATGAACTGGGCGACGAGGACGATCCAAAGAATCGTCTTGGACCTTGCCATTTTTTCCCTCACAAGTCTGGACAACGGCCGGATTCGGATAGGCCGCGGCCCCTACAGATTTCTCGACTTGCGAGGCATCGGCAAACAGCCTCTTAGCAACTTACTATTTTCCGGCTTTCGGTTAGTGATGCGTATTACGAAACTCGACATCAAGCCGACCGGCACGCCGTATTACCGTTGAATACCCGCGCGACAGCCCCGGTGTCCAAATCGGCAGGGCGACGCAGCCCGGACGGCCATTGCCGGAAAGGGCACCTGCTGCGGCTTGAGGTGACCGCGCGGGACAGCGTAAACGTCGCGGCGCAGGATCCGTCCCCGGCGGTCACGCCGGCGCCATAGCTCTGGACCTGCTGAGGTCCCGCCCCCCGTCTGAACTCGGTGACCGAACGGACGTCGAACTTCAACGTCACGTCTACAACGTCGCCGAACGATCAAGGAAGCCTGATCATGACTCAGCCGCCCACCGCACCGGACGACCAGGCTGAGCGGAACACCGACATCGTGTCGCCGCGATGAACGGGATGTCCGCGAACGAGGATCTGACCGCGATCCATCTCGACCGGGCCGCGGTATGGAATGACCTGGTCCTGGCGGCCCACCTTCTCCAGGTCGCGCTGGAACGGCAGTCCCAGCGCGACGGGAGCATCCCGCACGGGCATCTCAAGTTGCTTGTTCTCCTCAGCACCGCAGAACGTCGGACGCTGGGCCTGAAGTCGCTCGCCGAAACGCTGCGCTTCTCACCCAGCCGCGTCAGCCACGCCATCACCGCTCTGGCACGCCAAGGTCTGGTCACTCGTGGACGTGTGCCTGAGGGACGACGTGCCTACGAGGCCACGCTGACCTCCCAAGGTCAGCTGCTCGCGGCGCGGGTGCTCCGCGCGCAGCGCACAGACGTACGAGACGTCCTTCTCGACAGCCTCGAGCCGAGTGATGCCGCCGCCTTGGGCAAGATCAGCTCACTCGTCGTCGAGATACTCGAGCGGACGGAAGCGCGACAGCTCAGCCTCGAGTGCAGCCACAGCGATGCCCTGCCCGTGGAGCGGGAGCGGGGTTGACATGGCCCGCCTCATCACCGACGAGCAGGAGACCATCGATACGACGGCACGTCGTCGACCGTCCGGCGCCGAGACGCACAAACCATCGCAGGATCACAGGCAGGCGCTTGGTGAACGGGCGGCGCCACTCGGCTCGGGCTCAGACCTCGTCGAGGGCGTCGCGTAGCCCGCGACGAGACGCCCAGTCCAGTTGCAGGCCCGCAAGCTCATCAACCGCAACGTGATCGCCAGCAGAACGGTCGGTCAGGAGCGCGGCGTGGCTCAAGCGAAGAGCTCGAGGCCGACCGCGGTGACGAGCGCCTCCATCCCGGCGTTGTTAGGGTGCAGGTGGTCGCCCTGGTCGTAGCGCCTGTCCCAACGGGTCGGATCGGCGGGGTCGCGGGTGACGGCGTCGAAGTCCGCGACTCCGTCGCAGCCGTTGCCCTGAGTCCTGATGAAGTCGTTGAACACCTTGCGACCGGCCTCGCCCACGCTGGTCCAACCTTCCGCGCCCGCGTACGGCGGCAGGGTCGTGCACAAGACCTTGACCCCCGCGCCGTTGCTGCGCCGGATCAGCTGCCGCAGTCCGGTGATCAATCTGCCGCCGGTGGACGCGTCGGCGCCGCCGAGGTCGTTGATCCCGAGATCGGCAACGATCACCCACTTGACGCCGGGCTGGACGAGCACGTCGCGCTGGAGCCGGTTCAGGGCGCTCCGTCCCACACCGTCCTGCAGAAGCGAGTTGCCGCTGACGCCGGCGTTGAGCACGCCAATCGTCCGCCCCGCACCGGCCAGCCGCCGCGCGAGCAGGTCGGGCCAGCCTCGATTCTCGTTCCAGGTCGAGTCGTAGCCATCGGTGATCGAGGCTCCGAGTGCGACCACCACACCCTCGGCCTCGCGGTTCTGGACATCCACGCCGGCGAGGAAGGAGTAGTTGTAGAACGAGCGCACGCCGGACAGCGAAGCCGCCGTGCTCTGATTTCCCGGCGCTGCGTAATTGTCACGGTTGGCCGATCCGTGTTGGGTGACCGATCCGATGCGGTGCGGGACGTACGCGCTGATCGCCAGGTCGCTGCCCGCCGGCAGCCCGAACACCACCGGGTCGCTCACGGCGGTCAACCCGGCCGCGACGGTCACCGAGTCCTCGCCGCCGAAGGTCACGTTCGTGTTGGTATTCGCGTCGACCGTACCCGCGCTCAGATGTTTGGCCAGGTGGACGGCACCGACGACCAGCGGTTCGCGGCCGAACTCGTTGGAGAGCCGGATGCGCACGGCGTCTCCGCCGATGCTCACGCGAACAACCTGCCGAACCGTCTCACGCTCGAAACCGGATCCGCTACCGTCCTGCATGGCGGTAGCCCAGGTGGCCGTCCAGGGGATCCTCGAGAAGTCCGGCGAACTACGGGCGACCTCGCTGTTCGGACCGGAGGGGGCGGCAGTCTCGTTCCGTCCGCCCACCGGATCACGCCGCACCCACGCGATACCCGCCACCACAAGGACCACGAGGACGGCCGAAATCACGATTCTCGCCTTTCCCCACTCATGCACGGCGGCCGCCGGCGGGTCCAGGCCCGCCATCCTGGTATGCACAAGCGTCGTGCCCAGGGCTGACGGTGCCCAGATGTACGCCCGCGAAATGGTCGGGCCGGGGACGTAAGCCGGTGATCAGGCACGCCAATTCCACCGAGGGCGGCAGAAAACGGCCGTCGTCGGTGTCCCGGTAGCGCCCGAGGCCAATGGCCTGCATGAACGGGACGATCGCGTCCGGCTGTGTGCCGGTGCCGGCCGACACGAGCGCCGCCGACGGCAAAGACTCCCCGGGCCGCAGGACGGTTCGTTCATCAATGGTCACGCCTTGACGACGACGGCCACCCGCCGGAGTTCATCGATCCACCCGTGTGTGACGACGGTCGAGCTCGCCGATCGCACGTCTAGCCACAGCCCTTTGAAGGATCTGTCGGGAATCGGCAGGTATGAGGATGACGAATCATGGCCGTGACCGTCTTGCCCAGTGAGAGCGAAGTGCTACCCGCCTCGTTCCGCACCACTTCGAGGAGGATCCGTGGCAACGACGGACAGCAATGCGATCGACCGCCGGCTTCTGCTGCGAGGCGGGCTGGGACCAGCCGCCGCCGGAATCGGCGCGGCCGCGGTCACGGCGATCGGCAGCGAGCCGGCCCTCGCGACCGGCGGCGCCAGGGCGCCACTCAAGCCGGGCCGGCGCATGGTGCGTGTGCCCGGTGGCCGGGTGTGGGTCAACGTCGTCGGCACCGGCACGCCACCTTCCAGCTCTCACCGGTTCGAGGGCCAGCCGAAGTCTCAGAGCTGGGCAAGCGCCCGGCGCAACGGGTCGAGCCCGAGCGGACCCGCCTTGAGCGCGTCCCGGTGGAAGGTCTTGAGGTTGAAAGCCGATCCGTTTCGCCGCTTCGCCTCCTCTCGTCCCGCCAGCCAGACCCGTTCCCCGATCTTGAACGACGGCGCCTGCCCGGGCCGGCCCAGCAGGCTCTCGAGGGCGACGGCGGGCAAGCCAGGATCGATACGGCCGTGGTGTGTCAGGAATTCTCTGACGAGGACGGGCTTCCACCGTTCGCCCGGGTGGAAGCCGAATGCGTTGTCCCGCGGAATCTCCAGCTTCAGGTGCAAGCCGATGTCCAGGATCAGGCCGGTCGTCCGCAGCCACTGGGAAACGAGCAGACCCATCCGGTCACCGGGATCTGCGAGGTAGCCCAGCTCAGCCATCAAACGCTCGGCATAGAGGGCCCAACCCTCGGCATGGCCCGGGACCGTGCCGAGCATCCGCTGCCAACGGTTGAGCCGACCGGGAAACAGGTGGGGGGCGGCCGACCGAAGAGAATGGCCTGGCACTCCGTAATGGTGCAGTGCCGACGCCTGCTGCCAGGTGCTGAAGCTTTCGGTGCCCGACGGAACCGACCACCACAGTCGCCCGGGGCGCGTCCGATCCTCGCTCGGCGGGGTGTGGCACATCGCGCCGTCGCGGCCGGTCGCGACCATCACTTCGAGCGTGTCCAGCTCCCGGGGAATATCGAAATGTGCGTGGTCGAGCTGGTCAACCACCTTCGCGACCAGGTCCTGCATCCAGTCTCGGAACGATTCCGTGCCGGAGACGCGCCGGCCGGGATCGCTGTTCAGCTCGGCGACCGCTTCGCCGACACCGACGCCCGGACCGGCGATCTCGGCTGCGGTCGAACGCAGCGTGGTCTCGAGCCCCCGCAATTCCGCGAAACCCCACTCGTACGCCTCGTGCAGGTCGATCTCGGCGCCGAGGTAGTACCGAGAAGCAAGCGCGTAACGCTCCGGACCGATGGTTTCCGAGGCGGCGCTTCGCGGAGCCAGCTCCGATCGCAGAAAGTCGGCCAACCCGGCCAGGGCGGCCGCTGCTCCCTCGGCCCCGCGGCTCAGCTCGGCACGCAGCGCACCCTCAGCCTCGATCTGCTCCGCCCAGCGGGGAAGGCCGTGCGGGCCGGCCCACCGCTCGCACTGCGCGGCCACCCGCAAGACCTGCGACCGCGCACTCGACTGCCCCGGTCGTGCCGCCCCGAGCAGGGTTCGCTGATACTGCCTCAGGGCCGCCGGGACGGCGCCAAGGCGCACGGCGATGGCGGCTGCGGCCTGCTCACCCCCGGCCTGCAACAGGTCGAAGGCCGTACGCAGCTGGTGCAGTTCGCCCGTAACCGCGCTGATCTGACTGGTCGTGACCCCCGTGTCGTAGCGATCGACGTCAAGCCGCAGCCGTTCGAGCATCGCATCCCGGGCCACCTGGTCGTTGCGATCGAACGGCACGATCGCCTCGAGGGCGGCAACCGTCCTACGGCTCAGGTCGGCGCGGGCGGCAAACCCGTCCGGTGACAGGTCGTCGATCCGGTCGTCATGTCCCGCCACACCGGCCACCGTGGCAGCGACCGGGTTGAGGGCAGCCCACTCGTCCACGTAGACCTCGGCCAGTTCGTCAGCGCTCACGCCTGTACGACGCAGCGAAGTGCGCCAGGTTCAGGGTCACCAACCGCGGCGACGCTGTCGCTCACATTGTGAGAACACCCGGTTCACGCCACCTCGAAGCGGCCATCGCGCTCGGTCGATTCCGTAGAGCAGGCCACCAACTGAGCCGACGCATTTCTGTGCCCCGCGTCTTTCCGGGAAAGAGATCGGCGAAACAGATTGAACACTGCCCAAGATAGTCCGTTGTAGACGGTGGGGCCCCGTTCACTGCCCGCGGATCTGCGGGCAGACGTTTCGGAAGAATGGCAGTTTTTTGGAAACCTCATCGTCTGATCTCGGCAATGATTCCACGGCTGGATATGTCAAGCTGGAGGGATTCACCGACCACCTGGACAAGACGTCCTTCGAGGGCGAGTTCGTCGGCAACTTCTCCGGCCTGAGCCGTGACCACGACGGCCGGATCGCGGGGCTGTCCGATCGTTCCGTGCTCTATTACCTCGACCCCGAGTCGCTCGACCCGGTCGAACTGATCAAGCTGCGGGACGAGCTCCGGCATCCCCTCGACGGCGAGGCCATCGTCTTCGACGGGGACACCATGCTGATCGCGACCGAGCGGCCGGAAATCTTCCGCTACGACCTCGCCGGCAAGCTTCTGGGTGTCCTGCCGATGCCCGAGCAGTTCCGCGTCACCCCGCTGGGCCGAGCCAAGATCAACGAGTCGTTCGAGGGCCTGACCCTGTTCGACGAGCGCACCCTGATCGGCTCGATGGAGAACTCCCTGCTGGGCGACCAGGACGGCATCGCCCGGTTCCAGAGCTGGGAGCGAAGCGACACCGACGACGACTTCAAGCCGGGCGCCCAGTACGCCTACCGGATCGAACCCGGCCTGATGGTCTCCGACATCGCGGCCACCGGGGACGGCCGGCTCCTGGTCATCGAGCGGGGCTTCGACAGCACCGGGAACCAGGTTCAGCTCCACCTCGCCGACCTCCGCGGGGCGGCCGACGTGAGCGCCGTCGAGCACCTCGAGGCCGACGCGCCTGTCGTCGGCAAGCAGCTGCTGATCGACCTGGTGGACCTGCCCTCGTCGGGCGCGATCAGCAAGCAGCCTCAGGTCAACCCGCTGCTGGGGAACATCGAGGCCATGGTGATCACCGACGGCGGCCCGAGCGACGAGATGCGGGTGCTGCTCGCCACGGACGACAACGGCAGCGAGAAGCAGATCACCCGGTTCTACCGCCTGCTCGTCAAACTGCCTGAGTAGGGCGCGCTGTCTCCCCCGCTCCTCCAGCTCCACGATCACCCATGAAGTGACCCGGCCGGGCTGACTGCCCGGCCGGGTCACTTCTCATCCACCTCACCACAGTCATCGGTGGCGCTGTCGCGAGACAGCGACGGCCCACGGTGACGACGCGTCGGGGCCGGCCCGCACCTCGGCGGACCGGCCCCGGTCTTGCCCCTACTGAACCTTGTTGCCGTAGACCGCGAGCTCCGTCGAGTCCAGGAACGCGCAGCCGGTCACGTCGCCCGGCTGGCCTGGGTCGCACAGTCCCGCGTCCTGGCCCTGCGAGGTGAGCATCGAGTACCGGATGTACTCGACACCGGCGCCGTCGTCGAGCGCCACCGGTGTCGGTGCCGCGGTGCCCGGGGTGAACGTCCCGGTCGCGGCCGGACGCCACGTCGTGCCGTCGGCCGAGACCTCGACCCGGTAGCCGCCGGTGGCCGACGACGGGTCGTCACCGCAGGTGGCCGACGGGTTGATGACCAGTTCGGCGATGGCCACGCGAGCCGGCAGACGCACCACGACCTGCTGACCGCCGGCGGCGACGTCCGAGCCCCATCCGGTGCTCTGACTCTGGTCGATGAGGCCGGCCGGGCCGCATGCGGGCGCGTAGTCGGGACCGGTGAAGCTCGCCACCGTGCCCCCGCCCGAGGCGGATGCCCAGTTCCGGCGGACCTGCCAATCGAGCTTGGCGCCGGCACGCACCGTGATCGTCTTGACGACCGGGTCATAACCGCTGCCTTGAGCGACGATCTTCGGGTAGGTGCCGGGCAGAATGCCGGTGATGCGGTAGGCGCCATCCTTGTCGGTGACCGCGACATGGTCACTCGCGAAGCCGGAGTCGTGGCCGCTGAACGAGACCCGGATGCCGGCCACCGGAGCACCGGAGTCCTCGTCGGCGACCCTGCCGGTCAGCGTGGCGCGGGGTGTGCCGGAAGCCGGCGGCATCGAGAAGTCCTCGACCGGCTGAGTGTCACCGGCATCGATGGTGGCGGCGAAGTAGCCCAGGCCGCGGCGGGCGAAGACCTCCCAGATCTTCTTGTTCAGCTTGCCGCCGTTGACGACCAGGTCGGCCTGGAGAATGGAATTGCGCTCGTCGAGGAACGAGGGCTGGCTCGGGGACAGTTCCATCGCCCGCGTCACCAGGGACTGAGCGGTCCGGCTGCCGACCGCCTGGCGCAGGTCCCACAGGATCTGGGCCCAGATCTCGCCGTCGGCGTGAATTTCGGCGCCTCGGGGCGAGATCTTGCCGTAGTCGCCGTAGGTGTAGCCGCCGCGGCCGGCCGCGGTGGTTCCCGGGCAGGCTGTCGAGGTCGAACCGACCGGGCAATCCGTCGGCTGGCTCCGGATGGTGTCGCCGCCGGTGATGTATTCGCCGACCTTCAGCTCACCCGCCGCCGCGGTTTCCTTCTGCAGGCTCTGGGCGACGAGGTAGTCGAAGGCGTACCAGTCGCTCCACCCCTCCCCCATGGCCTGTGACTGCGGCGAAGTCAGCGTGTGGTTACCACCGGCGTCGACCACCAACCGGGAGGACAGGCCGTGGGTGTACTCGTGATAGACGATCTCTGCGGAGTCACCCGAGTTGCCGGCGGTGAACGCCGGCACATTCCACAGGAACATCTGCATCGTGGGAGCGATGCCGTCCGGCGGAGTGAACATGTTCGCGTTGTTGGCGTGCCTGTCGTCCGGAAGGCCGTCCGCCGTGTCGGCGCCGTCATCCGTCTGCGCCTGCACGGCGTCGCCGTCGACCGCCTCGAAGTTGCCCGCGGGGCGGGTGAAGCCGATCGGGGCCGCCTCCAGATGGTCGTGCCACGTGCCCAGGAAATACATCACCTGCACGGCGTTCTGCTCGCGGTTGACCTTCCACGAATCCGGGGTGGACGGATTCCACGAGCACACGTACCGGGCCGAGCAGTTGTCACCGGCGTCGAACGGTCGCAGCGGGAACCGGAAACTGCGGCCGGCCGACGGGCCCACCTCCTCGCCCGCGTTGGCGACGTCGTCGTCGTTGACATCCGAGTAGACGTGCGCGACGTTGCCCTCGAGCCGGGTGGCGGCCTTCGGCAGCCACTTGTCGAGTTTCACCGTGACCTGCTTGCCGCCACGCTTCGCGCCCGGGTAATTGTCCCAGACGTCGGCGCTGTGCGCGTCGACCAGATCCTGCCGGAACAGCACCTCGCCGGTTGCCGCATCGACGACGTGCAGGTATCCGGTATCGAGGACGACGGTCCGCCACGCCGGCCGTAGGCCGGCAGCGGTCAGGAACAGTGCGAGGTCGGCTTGACCGCGGTCGCTGAACCTCGTGGTCCGGGTAGCGCCGCCGGGGGTGGTCCCGACGGTCGCCGACGACGTGCCGAAGACGTCCTTGACTGCTTCGGCCCGGGCGGCTTGTGCGGTCAGCTTCACCGGCCCGACCGCGCCCGGCACCGTGGCCACCGGTGACCCGTCGATCTGGATGAGGCGGCCGTTCCTGCTGACGTGAGCCTTGAAGCCGTTGCCGAAGACTGGGACGCCGTTCACCTGCTGCACGAGGCTGAGGTGGTGAGTGCCCGCGATGTCGACGTAGTCCTGGCGAAGGACGAACGAAGCCAGGGCGGCTGCGTCCAGACCGAAGGTCTCACGGTGGGCGCGGAGGTAGTCCAGGGCGATGGAGACCGGCTTGCGTTTGCTCGGTCCCGTCAGAAAGCCGTCGAGCCGCGTTACGCGGCGCGGTGTGCCTGTGCTCTCGTCGATATCGACGATGCCCTGCACGCCCAGTGAACCGCGAAGGTTCCGTACGCGCTCAGCTGAGGCCGCCGGCGCGCCGTCGCGCATCGTCAGCGCGCCGCCGGCGCCGGCCGCCCGCAGTCCGCTGCGGCTGTCGAAGTCGGCCCGGCGCTTCGTCTCCGAGCCGGCCACCGGGGTGCCACCACCGACCGGCGCGGCCTGCGCCGTGGCCGGCAACAACCCGGCGAGCAGCACCACACCGGTGGCCGCGGTGGCGACCCGCCGAAGGGTACTTACAGGTAGAGCTTTCACGTTCAGCTCCCGAAGGATGAGATGAACACCGATCCGCCCGACGGCCGATCAGTCGAGGCCGCGACATGCGCCGATCCTCATCCGCGACAACGCGCCTTTGTGGACGGAGTTCATCCAAAGGCTTCACACCGGTCGATCTATTCCGATCCGCTCCGCCCCTGAACATCGGGCTGTTCGGTGCGTTCGCACACGACGGGACCGCAAAACTCATGCCTCGGAGGAACGCCATGATGATTCGCAGCAAATGCCGGCAGAAACAGGTCGTACGTGAGGTCGATCGGACCAGTGCCGCGGCGGGTGGGCGATGAAAGAGCTGACGGCGTTCTACGGGATCGTGGCCGGGGTCAACTTCACCCTGCTCGGTCTCTGGTGGGTAACGGTGCAGGAGCGCCCCCACCTGCGCGGCCCTGAGACGGGCAACGGGCGTACGGCGTACATCATTTCTCTGCAGTTCGTCGTGCCGGGTACGGCGGCGTTGGTGAGCCAGGTCGCTCCACAGACACCGACGCTGTGGCGGGTCGCTTTCGTGATCGCCGGTCTCGCCGGTGGGGCCGGGATTCTGATGCTGGCACCGAACATGGGGACGCCGGGCCACCGCGTGGCGTCCCGGCTGTTGCTCTACGTCGGTGCGCCGCTGTACGGGCTGGTCGCCTTCGCCGCCGCCTACCCACAACTCGGAGCCGGATCGACGGCGTCGCTCAACGGCCCTCAGTGGGAGGGCGTCTTGTTCTGCCTGCTCGTCCTGCTGGGCGCGCAAACGGCCTGGACGACGGCGATGTCGCCGGCCGAGTCCCGGATGCAGTCGCCGGCCCTGACCCCCACAGAACCAACCGCCGAGACCACTGCTGAATCATCGGCCGAGACCACGACGGAGACACCGGCCGAGACCACGGCAGAATCACCAGCCGACGCCACCATCGAGCCGCCCGCTCAAGCCGCGGCCAAGTCGTAACAGCTCGCGAGACGGCCCGCCCGGCTGCCGGCGACAACGTCCGGTCGCCGGGCGCCCCGTCGGCTCCGGGCGTGTTCAGTCATGCAGCCGAACGGGCAGGCGGACCGGGCCACGCATCATCCCGGCCGGGATCCACGGCACGTCGGTGAGCGAAATCGCCGGGCGAAGCGCCGGAAAGCGTCGCAGCAGGGCACCGATCGCGATGCTCGCCTCCATCCGGGCCAGCGGCGCCCCGACGCAGTGATGGATGCCGTGCCCGAAGGCCAGATGCCGGGCGTTCGTCCGGCTCACATCGAGCTTCGCGGGGTCGGCCCCGTCGTCCTGCGGTGCGTCGCGGCTGGCCTCCCCCAGATAGACGACGACCAGATCGCCGCGGCGGATCCGCGTACCGCCGAGTTCGAGTTCCTCGGCCGCGAACCGGAACGTGGACTGCTCGACCGACGAGTCGACGCGGAGGAACTCCTCGACCGCCCCGGCCACCAGGTCGGGTCGCGACCGCAGCAGTTCCGCTTGTTCCGGTTGCCGGAACAGTGCCACCATGGCGTTGCCCAGCAGGTTGACGGTCGTGTCGTGACCGGCAACGACGAGCAGCGCGGCCATCGCGATCAGCTCGACGTGCGAGAGCCGGCCGTCCTCCTCGTTGTGCTGCGCGATCAGGTCGGACAGCAGGTCGTCCGACGGCGCGGCCCGCTTGCGTTCGACGAGGTCGGCCAGGTAGCGGTTCAAGCGCACGCCGTTCTCTCGCCGCTCCGGCGAGGGAATGCCCACCAGCGCCTGCGACCAGGTGCGAAACTGGGCGCGCTCATCGACCGGCACGCCCAGAAGCTCGCAGATGACGGTCATCGGCAGGGGCGCGCAGAACGCCTCCACCAGGTCCACCTCGTCCTGCTGCGCCATCATGTCGAGAATCTCGTCGGCGATCACCTGGACCCGGCCTGCGAGCAGCCCGGTGCGGCGGGCGCTGAACGTCGGAGCCACCAGCCGCCGCAGCCGGGTGTGGTCCGGCGGGTCGGAGAACAGCATGGACCCGCCGAAACCATGACCGACCTCGTGCGAGGTGAAGCCGGCCGCATCCAGCGCAGCCAACGCGGGCTCGGGATTCTTCAGCAGGTGGGGGTGGGTGAGCGCGGTACGGGATTCGGTGTACGACAGCACCGCCCAGGCCTCGAGCCCGCTGGCCAGCCGCACGCGCCGGACCGGTCCACCGGCCCGCAAATCGGCCAGGGCGAGGGGCGCCTGTGCCTTGAACTGCGGCGTGATGGTGACGACCGGCAGGCGTGATGCGGTCTCAGGTTCGGTGTTGTGCGACATGCTGGCATTTCTCCTCGGCCGATCGGTGCCGCAATCGCGGTCCACACCGGACGACGCGCGAACCGTCGACGAGTTCAGCTGATCACTCTCGCCATCCGTGGTGGCATCGAGGGCTGTACCGACCGGCCAGGTTCATGTTCCCGGCGACTCGTGCCGCCGCCGCTCATGTCGTGCCGGCATCGGACGCCATCTGAGGCCGTGGTTCTCGCACCTGCCTCGACGCGGGCATCTCCAGAAGCACAAAGACGAAGTCGTCCTGATCGCTCAATGCGTCCCAGAGACGGTAATAGACCTCAGGGCTCATCGCCGGACCGGAAAAGGTACCCGATTTGCTCATCCGACAGAGGTACACGTCGGAGAACACCTGGTCCGGGTCGGACTGGACGCCCCCGTCGGCCTTCTCGCGTCGTGTCGCTCCCGCCGAGGCCACCGGCGTGCAGAAACCGGCTTCCTTGCTGACGTCAGGCACGGTCCCCGCGAATTCTCTCGCATGGCCGAACGGGCCGTCGTACCACATCACCAAGAATTGATCACGGCTTGTTTCAAGATCACCGCTCTTGCCTTTGCCGCTGCCACCGCGGACGGCCAAGACGATCTTGTTGCCCCCATAAAGCTCCCGGAAGACCGAAATTTCTTTGACCCTGTTGAGGTAGGGCTCAAACTTCTTGAACGTGCTGATCTCGTCACCATCGGCCATCGAACGCCCCAAAAGACTCTTCGGTTTCCATCGTCGCGTCCACCGGAGACACGACGAGAGGGCTGATGCGACTTGCCAAGAGATCCGCAGCAGCCCGTCACACCCAATAGGGACAGACGCTTGCCGGCGTTGGTGGATCAGAAAAGTACCGGAAGGAGATACCCGTCACTTTGCCAGGGCCGGCAGTCGCGAAGTGCTGGCATTCCGCAGTCCGCGACCGGCTCCCGCCCGGATGAAGCAACCCGGCGTTGAACATCGCGACGGGTCGTTCGTCCGCAGTGGTGACAGTAGGACAACGGAAGGGACGATCATGTCGAGAAGAACGAATCTTGCCGCCACCACCCTGGCCATGACGGTCGCGCTTCTTGCCCCTGGCGGGCCGGCGCAAGCTGCGGCTCCGGCCGACAAACCGGCCGTGCTGTCGGCCTGGACGCAGACCACAGCCACCAGTTACGCGGCGTGGAACGGAGCACGGCTCAGCCCGGCGCCGTGGACGGCGTACGCCTTCGACTGGACCACGGACTACTGCACGTCCAGCCCCGACCAGCCGTCTGGCTTCGACTTCCGGCTGTCGTGCCAGCGACATGATTTCGGCTACCGCAACTATGAAGCAGCCGGCGGCTTCGCCTCGAACAAGGTGCGACTGGATGACATGTTCTACGGGGACCTGTCCCGCAAGTGCGATTCGTACAACGCTGTTGTTCGACCCGCCTGCGACGGTCTCGCATGGACCTACTACCAGGCCGCGAAGAAGTTCGGCGCACCCACGGTGAGCGCAGCCGACCTGCAGCGTGCAGATCAGATGAAGCGCGACGCTCTGAACAGGGCAATGATCGACTGATAGCCCCCTCTTCGTCTCGGCCAGAACTCCGGCCGTTCTCCGGGACGCCTCGACCGGTTCCCCTTCCTCGCTGTTCATCGGTGGCGGACGACGAGTGCGGCTCGAGCAGCCGTGTTCCAGTCGGGCTGCGACCCGACAGGAACACGGCGCCGGGCACCGTTCTCAGCACCGCCGGGCTGGGCCGGCCACTCCGTTGATCGTCGCCCCCGCGTGTTGCCAGAGCGGAACCGTCGACTCCAGCAACGGGAACGGGAACGGGAGTTTCACCGTGGTGAGCTCATCGAGCCGGGCTCGATGCTCTGCCGAGATCTCGACGTCGAGCGAGCCGAGATTCGCGTCCAACTGCTCGACCGTACGGGCGCCAATGATCGTCGATGTCACCTCTTCCCGCCCGCGCACCCAGGCCAGGGCGACGGACGCGATCGAGGTATTCACTTCCTTCGCGATATCCGCCAACTCGTCAAGGAGCACGTACGTGGACTCCGGCAGCGCCTGGGAGTCGCTCATGGTGGCCCGGCCCGAATCAGCCGGACGATGGACTGTCCGGGTGTACTTACCGGACAGCACACCTCCGCTCAGCGGGCTCCACGGGGCGACCCCCAGACCGAGCGCCCGTGCGGCCGCGAACAGCTCGCCCTCGACCGAACGCTCCAGCAAGGAATACTCCACCTGGATGCCGGCGACAGCGCTCCACCCGCGCAGTTCCGAGATGGTCACCAATCGAGCCACAGCCCAGGCTGGGGTGTCCGAAAATCCGAAGTACCGGATCTTTCCGGAGCGTACCAGGTCATCGAGCGTGCCCAGGGTCTCTTCTAGCGGCGTGTGCGGATCCAAGTTGTGCAGCCAGTAAAGGTCGATGTAGTCGGTGCCGAGTCGATTGAGCGAGGCCTCCACCTGGTGCATGATCGCCTTCCGGCCGGCCCCGCCACCGTTGGGGTCGCCCGGGAACATGCTGCCCGCGAACTTCGTCGCCAGCACGACACGGTCACGCCGGCCAGGGTGCTTGGTGAGAAAGCCCCCGATTGTCTCCTCCGAGCGCCCTTCCGCGTATCCGTTGGCGGTGTCCAGCGTGTTGCCACCGGCGTCGAGGTAGTGGTCGATGATGGCCTCGGACGTCTTCACGTCCGCGCCCCACGTCGGGTCGCCGAAATTCATGGTCCCGAGAGTGATCGGACTGACGCGCAGACCGGTCCTGCCGAATGTTCGGTACTCAGTGAGTTGCATGATTCTCCATTCGCTTGGTCACGAAAGGTCCTTGACGAATGTCAGGATGATGTCCGTCACGGCTTGGGGCTGTTCCCCCGGCACCCAGTGCCCGGCTCCGGGAACAATGGTGGTGCCGCGGAATCCCGGGTGGTTCCTCGACAGGGTCTCGACGAAATCTTCATAGTCGAACATCGAGCGAACGACGTCCTTCTCGCCCAAGAGCAGCAACGAGGGCACGGTGAGCGCGACCGTATCGAAGGGCGCGGTCAGTTCCCACGTGCGATCCAGGTTGCGGTAGAAGTTGAGCGACGCCGTGAATCCGTGCTCTTCGAAGGAGGCCGCGAGCAGGTCGAAATACTGCTCGGACATCCAGTCGGGCAGACGCCCGGGATCGGGCCAGGTGTCGCGCAGCCCCTGTCCCGGCTGCACGATCATGCGCTCATCGGGCTCGGTGACCTCATAGCCGTACTGGAGAACGTCGAACGCGCCGCGCAGCGTGGCCCGCGGGTTCTGGTCGAACTCCGCATCGGCCGGTCCGACGTCCCGGAGGTACTCGAGGTAGAACCGCCGGCCGTCGGTGAACATGTCTTGCGAGCCAGTGAGGAGGCCGGCGGGACCCCGGGGAATCTGCGGCGGCCCACTGATCCCGATGACACCGCGAACGAGGTCGGGTCGCATCATGGCGATGCCCCACGCGACCACGCTGCCCCAATCGTGGCCGACGATGACCGCCTCGTCAGCCTCGACGTCAGCCAGAAGCGCGACGAGATCCCCGACGAAGTGCAGAACGGTGTAGGCGTCGGCCTCGGCGGGATGGTCGCTGCTCCCGAAGCCTCGTAGGTCAGGTGCGATCACACGGTAGCCGTTGGCCGTGACCGCCTCGATCTGGTGATGCCACGAATAGCTGCTTTCAGGCCATCCGTGCAACAGGATGACAAGTGGCCCGGAGCCCTCGTCGATGTAGGCCACCCGGATGCCGTTCACGGTGGTCTCGCGCTGGCGATATTGCTTTTTCAAAGTACTTACCTCACGTGGTCAGCCGACTCGATTGGCGATCAGGCCCAGTCATCGGCCTTCGGCAACAAGATCATTTTGTGAGCCTTGAGGGCCTCCCCCATCGCCTCATATCGCTCCTGCGTCCATTCCGGCGGCGGGTTGCCGGCCGGGTCGGGATCGTCGGCGTACTTGAGGAAGAATTGCTCGGCCCCGGCCGGCGTGTAGAACACCATCAGGGTGCCCGTTTCCGCGCCGATGTTCTTGAACCCGTGCCGGGTGAGCCGAGGAATGTAGACAAAGTCACCCGCGCCGGCCTCGAAGGTCCCGGCGCCGTTGACAAAACGGAAGTCCCCGGACGCGATGTAGAAGGCCTCATCCTCGGCCCCGTGGGCGTGCGGGAAGTTCCCGAAGCCGGGCGCAACGTCCATTTCCATCAGGCTGAGCCGACCGCCGGTTTGTTCGCCGGTCACCTTGACCTTGGCCTTCTCCCCACCGCCGTTGAGAAGCTTGAGCGGCCCCTCTTCCTTTCGCACGACGAACCCTCTTGCGGCAGTCCAGATGGGGTCGTCCTCAGCCGGGACGGGTACTTGCAGGTCCATACTGCTCAACTCCTTGATCGTTGTTGCCCAGCAGTTCTGCTCTCAGGAACCCGGAGCGAAGCGCGGGCGTCGGCTGCGCTTCGCTCAGCCGTTCATGAACAGAAACGTAGCACCGTCCTATGTGGAGTAAAAGGAGATCGGGAGTGGTCGACATGTGAGGAAATACACCTATGGAATTCCTATTCGAGCGTGTACCCGGAACGTTCCCGTACGCATCCCAAGTACCCGAAAGTCACCTGCAGAGATGCCCACGAGCTGCTCGCTGAATATGCGACAAGGCAAGCACAACGAGGGGACGGGCATCCAACGCCTCGCCCCTGGAAAGGGTTCATCTCACGACCTGTTACAGACTTCTCGGGCCTCGGCTTCTCATCGACGAACAGTGATCGTCGGCAGATGACTGTCGCCGGAGGGCCGTGGCATCGCAGGCGGCGTGGCCGACCCCGGGGACACCGCGTTGCGGCGGATACGCAGATGTCCGCACGAGGTCGCGATGAGGAGTGCGTCGGACAGTCGCGGCTGACCCCCTTCGGGAGCCATGGTCCGCAATCCGGCGAGCCCGAGGCTGCCCGCCACGCCGGTCACGATCGCCACTCTCTTTCAACCAGTCCATGATGCACCTCATGAGGTAGTTGAAAATTCAGCTTGCCGGTGACGATACCATCGACGCTGAAGTTTCAACTACCCGTGAGGTCGCGAGATGACAGAGAGCCGATGGCTGGACGACGAGGAGCAGCGAACATGGCGCAGCTTCCTGATGGCCAGCAGACTGTTGTTCGATCAACTGGAGCGAGATCTGAAACAGGATGCAGATCTGTCCTTCGCCTACTACGAGGTCCTCACCCGACTTTCAGAGGCGCCCGGCCACTCGATGCGGATGGCCGCCCTGGCGGCCGCCTGCGTCTTCGACCGCAGCAGGCTCAGCCACGCCGTCGACCGGCTGGCGAAGGAGGGCTGGGTCAGCCGGGTGCCAGCCGATGTGGACGGGCGAGGGCAACTGGCTGAGCTCACCGACGAGGGCCTGAAACGGGTCCAGCAGGCCGCGCCCTTCCACGTCGAGCGGGTTCGGACCCTGGTGTTCGACCGCCTCACCCTGGAGCAGCAGAAGACGCTGAGAGAGATCAGCGAGGTGGTGGCCTCCGGAATCTCCGACATGGACGAGCTGACGAAGATGGGCTGGCCATCGTAGTGAAACCGACGGGCCTCTCCCCCGCCGGAGTGGCGCCCGGACAAGCCGGTGTTGCTGGACCTGCAGCACCAACGACTAGCTGGGTCGCCGCGGCCGTTCCAGGGACCACGACTGCCGAGAGGCGTAACCGAACCAGAACGGAATCCTCGTCGCCACGTCCACAGAAGTCGGCATGCACGCCTGTGGCGAGCGCCCGGCATTGACGACCCTGCCCTGGTACTCGACCGTGCGCAGCATCCTGTCCTTGACACCGGCTCCGGTGCAGAGTGCAATATATCGAGTGGGCCAAACCATTACGGAGGAACTGTTCGGGCGCGAGGTGGAACTGGCGCGCATCCAACGTTTCCTGGAGTCGATACGCCACGGCGGTGACGTGCGCATGGTCCGCGGCGACCCCGGCGTCGGCAAATCCGCGCTGCTGACCGCGGCAGCGGATCTGGCCGGCGCCGAAGGCATGCGGGTGTTGCGTGCGAACGGCTCCGAGTTCGAGGCGGATGTCAGCTACTCACTGCTCAACCAACTGCTGCTGCCGCTGTACACCGACATCCAGCGACTGCCGCCAGCGTTGCGCGATGCCCTCACCGTCGCCCTCGGCTTCGGCCCCGGACCGGCGCCCGCCGCCCTGCTCGTCGGCAACGCAGCCCTGTTCCTGCTCACCACCGCGGCCAGGACAACTCCCGTCCTGATCATCGTCGACGACGTCCAGTGGATCGACCGGCCCAGCGCCGTCGTCCTCGGCTTCGTCGCCCGGCGCGTACAGGGAGCGTCCGTCGGCGTCATCGCCGCTTCCCGCACCGGCACGGAGAGCTTCATCGACCGCCGCGGCCTGACCGAGGTCACGGTCGAACCCCTGAGCGACGAGGCTTCCGCCCGGCTCATCGACACCCGCTCCCCGGCCATGATCGGGCGCATGCGGCGGCATCTGCTCGACCTCGCCCAGGGCAACCCGCTGGCCCTGGTGGAACTGCCGGGAAGCCTCACCGACTCCGCCCATCCGACGGACGTGGTGCCGCTCAGCGACCGGCTGCAGGCCATCTTCGCCACCCGCATCGCCGATCTGCCCGAGCCCACCCGCCTGCTGCTGCTGCTCGCCACGTTCGAAGGAAGCGGCGACCTGCGCGCCCTACGCGGCATGACCGACCTGACCCACCTCGCCCCGGCCGAACGCGCCCAACTCGTACGCGTCGACGACGCGGGCGGGCGCATCGTCTTCCGCCACCCGCTGATCCAGTCGGCGATCGTGGCGATGTCCACCCACGAGGAGCGCCGGCTGGCGCACCAGGCCATCGCCGCCGCACTGCCAGGCGATCCGGAACGCCGCGCCTGGCACCTCGCCGCGGCCACCACCGGCCCGGACGAGGCCGTCGCCGTACAGCTCGAAGAGGCCGCGCACGTGGTGTTGCGGCGCGGCGACGCCCTGGCCTCCATCGCCGCGCTCGTCCGCGCCGCCGAGATGAGCGGCACGCCTGAAGACACCGCGCGGCGGCTGGCACAAGCCGCATACACCGGCGCGGAAGCCGGCGTCGCCGACGACACCACGACGCTGCTGGCCAATGCGCGGGCAATGAACCAGGGCCTGGCCGGAGCGCTGCAAGCCGCCAACGCGACCGCACTGTTGATGATCAACGGTGACGGCGACGTGCACACCGCCCACCGACTGCTCGCCGGCGCCATCGAGACGGGCGAACACGGCTGGCGCGCCGACGACCCGGCCCTCGACGAGGCCATGTACACGCTGCTGCTGCTGTCCTGGTTCTCCGGCAGCACCGACCACTGGGCCGTCTTCCACCGCTATCTGGCTCGGCTCACCCCGGCACCGCCCGACATTCTGTCGGTGGTGAGCCGGACCTTCCCCGACCCCGTACGCACCGGCGCCGGTGCCCTGCCCGGCCTCGAGGCGCTGATCGCCGCTTTGCCCGGCGACAAGGACCTGACCCGGGTCGTGCGGATGGGCACCGCATCGGCCCATGTCGACCGGCTGGGTGAGATCCGGGAGCATTCCTGGCGGCTCGTGCGGCAGGGACGCGAGGGCGGCGCGCCCCAGTGGCAGCTGAGCGGTCTGATGCACCTGTGCCAGGACGACTACCTCACCGGACGCTGGGACGAGGTCGAAGAGCTGGCCGGCGAGGGCGAGCGTGTCGCCGTCGACAGCGGCCTTCCTTTCCTGCGCTGGTATTTCCTGCTCAACCGGGCCGTCATCGCGGCCGGCCGGGGCCGCTCCGGCGAGGCGTACGACCTGGCCGACGAGATCACCCACTGGGCGGCGCCGCGCGGCCTCACAACTTCGCTGGCCATCGCGAATCTCCCCCGAACGCTGGCCGCCGCAGCCAACGGCGACTTCGAGGCCGCCTACCGGCACGCGACAGCCATCAGTCCGGCCGGGGTGCTGGCACCGTACGTGTCCATCGCCACCTGGGTGATTCTCGACCTGGTCGAGGCCGCCCTGCGCACCGGCCGCCCGGCCGAGGCCCGCGCGCACGCCGACGCCGTGCGCGCAGCGGACCTGGCCGCGCTGTCCCCCCGCATGCGGCTGATCCAGCACGGCGTCGACGCGCTCGTGCTCGACGACGAGGCCGGTGAACGACTCGAGCAGACGCTGACCGAACCCTCCTCTGAACGCTGGCTGTTCGAGTCATCCCGCGTACGGCTCGTCTTCGCCGAGAAACTGCGACGGCGTAAGGAATTCACCCGCGCCCGCACGCATCTGCTCGCCGCCCGCACCGGTTTCGCCGCGATGGGCGCCGAACCATGGCTGGCCCGAACCACCGGGGAACTGCGCGCAGCCGGCTACCGGCCGGTCGTCACCACGCAGCCGCCGTCCACCCTGACCGCCCAGGAACTGGAGATCGCCGGCCTCGCCGCGGCCGGCCTGACCAACAAACAGATCGCCCAGCGCCTCTACCTGTCCCACCGCACGGTAGGCGCTCACCTCTACCGCATCTTCCCCAAACTGGGTGTCTCGTCCCGGGCCGGGCTACGCGACGCCCTCAACGAGGCCTGAGCCTGGTCTCACCGACGCCGCCCGCTCACCGTGGTCCACAGGCCTGCTTGCCCATCCTTGATCACGTCCGGAGTGCGGCCAGGACGGCCGGCTGATCGAGGGCATTCGCTCCCGTGGCGCATTCCGGGGCGGTGCTGACTACTACGCGGGCCAGCCCGTCTTCATCAGTCCCTCGCGGTCCATCATGCCGGTGGCGAGCACCTCGCTGATGTCTCGCAGGGCGGCCTGCTGCTGACGGGTGAGGCGGTCGAACATCAGCTCACGGACCCTTCCGACATGACCGGTGGCGGCCCGGCGGACGACTTCCAGGCCCTCATCGGTGAGCTCCGCCATCTGGCCCCGCCCGTCCGCGCCGATCGGCACCCGGCGGACCCAGCCGTCGCGCGCCAACCGGTCGATGGCGTGGCTGAGCCTGCTGCGGTCGAAGACGCACGCGGCGGCGAGATTGGCCATTCGCATCGAGCACCCCGGTGCCTCTGAGAGCCGGGTGAGGATCTCGTAATAGGCGAAGGAGAGATTCGAGTCCTGCTTGAGGTCGCGTTCCAGCCGATCAGTCAGCAGCCTGCTCGCCATCAGGAAGCTGCGCCATGTCTGCTGCTCCTGCTGATCCAGCCACCGGGTGTCCGTCATGTCGGCCTCACGCATCTGGGTGAAAGTTCATCGCCGATGCTACTGCCCGGCGGGCGTTGGACTTTCACCCTCGCCGTTCGGCCAAGGGAGCTGTCGATGCCTCCCTTCGGACGGACGCGCGAGTTAGCTGACTCTCACTATCTAGTTGAAATTTCACCATCTCGCCTAGGTTTACGAGGGCGCTGAAATTTCAACAGTGCTCCCGGTGCGACAGCCGGATGACTGTCACCGCGCGTGGGCGGAACTCCACGACAGGAAGGACTTCCCGTGCAGAACTCGAGGAGCAGGACTATGAGGCACGCCGTGGCCACCCCGCTGACCGTGTTGCTGTCCGTGTTGCTGTCCGCCGGTCCGGCCGGCACGCCCGCCATGGCTGCCGAACCGGCTACGCCGAGCAGTTCGGCGGCCGCGGCCACCACGTTCCGGCACTACCCAACGTTGCTGCCGCTGCCGAACGGGTTCTCCCCCGAAGGCATCGCGATCCACGGCCGGACGGCCTACACCGGTTCCCTGTTCAACGGCGCGATCCAGCAAGTCGACCTGCGGACGGGCAAGACCAAGCATTTCGCTCCGCCGCCCGGTGCGGGACGGATCTCCGTCGGCATGGACGTCGACCGCTTCGACCGGCTGTGGGTAGCCGGTGGCGGCCACGGCGGGCCGCTGCCCGGCCTGGTCAGCGGTTTCCGGGTGTACGACACGAGGTCCGGCGCCAAGCTGGCCGACATGCTGTTCCCGGCGGCCAAGTTCATCAACGACGTCAAGGTGACCCGCGACGCGGCCTGGTTCACCGACAGCGCCGACCCTGCCGCCCTCGTCCGGGTGCCCGTCTCGGCCACCGGCCGGATCGGCGAGCCTCAGAGGGTCAAGCTCAGTGGCGAATGGGCGCCGGGTGGTGCCATCAACGCCAACGGCATCGAGGCGACCCCGGACGGCAAACACCTGATCGTCGCCCAGACCACGCTCGCGAGCGGGGGCGCCGCTCTGTACGTGGTGCCATCCGCCTCGTCGGGAACCGCGGTCGCGCGACGGATCTCCCTGCAGGACCACCTCGAGTCGGCTGACGGCCTGGTCCTGCTGGGCCGAATCCTTTACGTCGTCACCCACCACGGCGTGGTCAAGGTCAAGCTGTCCCGGAAGCTGACCACCGGGCAGATCGAGAGCATCACAGAGGTGCCCGGCGCCGCGTTCGCCAGCACGGCGGACGCGTTCGGCTCCCGTCTCTACGTGGTCGACGCCAACCTCGGCGAGAACCTTGGCAACGTCGGCAACCCCACTGCCTCGTTCGAGATCTCGGCGATCCGCCTGCCGTAGATGTGCGCCTCCGCGAGGGCGTACCGCGGCGGGAAGCGGCGATACGCGTCCTCCAAATCCTCCTCGCTATGCAGCGACTCCGCTGCCGGTTCAACGCGCCGGGCAACCGGTGTGAACCTGTGCACTCTGGCCTCCTCCAGTCGACCTTCCACCAGGGAATACCGGCACAGCTGCCGGAACGTTCAAGCCCCGAGAAAACCGGCAGTGATAACGGTCACATGCCCGCGCGATACAGCGCCGGCAACAGAGCGGTTCACTGAAACGCCTGTGAACTTCCACTCGGAGAATTGCTTCGATTCCGTCGAACGCGATGACGCCGCCCGCGGTATTTCTCGTCGCCGAACCGACAAGAGTCGGACAAACAAAGGAGCATCCGATGAGAATTCGACGTCCACTCGTGGCAACAATGGCATTGTCGATGACTGCCGGAGTGGCCACGCTCGCCGTCACCGCCGGCTCCGCCAGTGCCGACCGCGGCACACGATGGACCAACCGATACCCCGTATCGGTCGACATCAAGACCCCGGCCCACGGTGACAACGCCGGTGCCGCCGGCGCGTCCTGGTTCGTCGACCTCGACATCGACTACCCCGGCGGACCCACTGGTCTGCGCCGAGCCGGATTCACCGGACCGCAGCTCACCGGGCCGGCCGGGCACGCCAACATCCCACCCGCCCCCGGGTCCTTCTCCACCGGCAAGGACGACCACCTGCCCGGCCTGGTGGTCCTCACCTCGACTACCAACAGCACCATCGCCGGGTTCAGCGGACCCGGAACCAACCTGGCGAACCTGTTCAACATCACCGGAGTCACCAACCGGACCGCCAAAGAAACCGAGATCTGGGACACCTGGATCGTCGGAGCCGCCATCGCCGGGCAGAACGTCGACACGACACTCACCGTCGCCGTGGTCGGCGATCTCAACCACAACGGCATCTACGACGACGCGCCCGACGTCGTACCCGACATCAACCACGACGGCCGCATCGACGGCCGCGACCTCAAAACGATGGGCCTGGCCTCCAACGTCGAGACCGTACGATTCCACATCAACGGTCAAGGTCTGTGATCAGCCGATCTCGCGCATAGCTCGTCACATGAAACGAGCGCCCTTTCCAACGCAATGAACGCGATCCGCGGCAGGACAGTCCCGAGGTTCTCCTAGCCGAACCAACTGAGGCCAGGAGTACGAGCTTGTCCGTCGTTGAGAACGCAGACCGCGCCGGCCCGATGCACAATCCAGCCTGCGGTCATAGTGCCCTCAATTTGCGCCTCGTGCTGGGCGGTAGTCGACAACTTCGTGAGGTTTCTCCCCGAGCGAACGCTGCCGCCCAGCCCACCCAAGACCGCTGTTCGGCGCCGTCTTCATGGCACTCCTCGGCAACACTGGGCGCCGCGGCCGGTGCCATCTCTGAGCTGACCCCTTGGTGAAGCGCCGTTCGCTCCGATGCGCGCTCAGGCGAGCCGGATGATGATGCTCGTGCCGATCGAAGGCGACGAGGTGAAGTTGCCACCGGCCACCGCCACCGGCCGGCACCCTTTCGAGGAAGAAGAAGTCAGGTGATCGAGACGCAGTACACCTACGCCGAGGCAGCCGTCGTCCTAAGAATCGCCGAAACAATCCTCCGACGGTGGGTCTCGAGGGGACTCGTGCCATGCCATCGCGCGGGCCGGCTGGTGCGCTTCACCGACGCCGACCTCCCGGCAATTCTGAAGCCGTCACCCGCCGTGCCGCAGGCGGCGTCGCTGACCTCGTCCAGCCTCCGCAAAGGACCGCCGAGCTGCTGGCAGCGCGGCGGTTCCTGCTTCTACCGGCCGGGACGGTAGGGCTCGGTCTCCGGCGGCTGGGAGGAGAACGGGCCCACCTCCAGACCCACCAGGCCGGAGACTGCCAAGGCCCGGCACGGATGGAACATTCCCGAGGAGGACCTGCTCCGGCTGGCCGCGGACCGCTCGCTCAACATCCGCTTCTGGGTAGCAAACCTGCCCGGTTCCACCCGCCCGGTCTACGAGACCCTCGCCGAAGACCCGGACGACCAGATCGCCGTATCCGCCCGGCAACGGCTCCAGAAACCCGCCGGCCCTGGACACACCTCCGGACAGCGCCGGTTCTCCAACCCCGCACAACTGGGCCAGCCCATCCTCGAGATCGAGAACCACGTGTGGAACCAATACATGAGCCGCGGCTCATCCTGAACGCGCATGGACAGCGGCATGAGAGTGTGCCGATGTTGGCGACCTCGTGCTCTTTCGGAGCAAGAACAACTGCCGCCTCGTGAATTGCTCACTGATGAACGCAAACCTTCCCGTCCAGCGGATCGGCCCGTCCCCGCTCGCCATCGGCAGGCCTGCCGGTCATGGTTGCGTTCGTCGATACGCTGAACGGGTGCACCTTCTCCCTGCGAGCCTCGGGCTGCCGGTGCTGCTCGCCCTCGCCGCCTGCTCCGGCCCGGACACGGCCGCTGCAGAACCTCCGTCGTCGCCGTCCGCGTCGCCCAGACCCGGTCGGCTGGTGTCGGGCGTCCACCCCTACGTCGCCGACGGCCCCGCCAGGCCGACGGACTACGGCACTCCCGGCACCGCGCACGCGAAAATCATGCGTGAGCTCCAGCAAAAAGTGCTGGCCCAGGCCGGCGCGCCCGCGCACACGTCGGTGACCTGCGACAAGAAGTTCATCACCGGCAACGTGAAGACGAAGTGCACTGTGATGCTCGACGACCTCGCGGTTCCGATGGACGTGACCGCGTCGATCAGCGACCGGCATGCGGCCTGGTCCGCCACCGCCTCGGTCGGCGTGCTGGCCTGGACGAACGTGAGCTGGCTGTGGAACAGCGAAGCGGTCAACGGCAAAGCCCGGCTGGCCACGGCGATGTGCGACCCCGCACTGCCCGACCAGGCGGTGTTCCCGTTCGGCGCAACGCCGTTCCTCTGCTGGTACACCACTGCCGAAGGCGCCGTCGTGGAGAAGCGCGTGATGGTCGGCCGACGGGGCATCACCTTCGAGAAGCTCTGACCTGGCGATGACGACGCCGCGGCTCGGCCAGTCCGGGGAAGCGCCGGCACGGACCGCAACAGACACGTCGGTGTGCGGCGAGCCATCATCGCGGCATGACAGTACGGCTGATCATGGCACTACCCAGTTGCAAGCCAATGATGAATACGGGTGAAGTCCGCGTCAGTCAGGCCGCTGAGCGGGTCGACGCGATGGAGAAGAGAAGTTCCCTGGTGATGTGTCTGGACCCATCGGCGGTCAGTGTCGCTGATCTCGTCATCGAGCCAGATGAAGGTGCGCCCGCGGGCCCACTCGGTGAGGGAAATCGTCTTCCAGTGCAGCCCGCCGGTAGGGAGCTCGTCCTCGTCCGGGAACTCGACGACCGGCAACTGCGGCAGACCAAGCCGAGGCGCGACGACCTCGTTCGCGTCACCCATCCACGTCGTCGCCCAGACCAGCTCGCAGCCCAATCCCAGTAGCCTGCGGCCGTCCTCCGGGTTGAGGCGATCCACCAGCGGATTCCCCGGCTCCGTAGCGAACTCGACGGCGTCACGTCAGGCGATCCCGGCCGGCCGAGCCCGGAACGGGATGAGCGGACCATCGACGTCCAGGAACAGCAGAGGGCGGTCGGCAGAGCTGGCGATCACGCTGGCGAACCTACCGCAGCGGCAGACATCGCCCCGCCGATCCCGGGCCTTATCGGCGGCAGAAGCGGACGTCTGGGCAGGTCGGTCTCAGGACGCGACACGCCGACTAGCGGACTGCCTTAAGCTGGATCAAGCGCTATTCCAGTGTGTCAACCTCGCCGCTGGAAACGCACCAAGATCCATCGCAGTTGGGCGACTGTTAAGCGTCTGAGGTCTTGCCGTCGAGGATGACGTACGACCAGCCGTCGTCGGCGACCCGCTTCAGCGCGGTGTGCAGGTCCTGTGCCTGGGCGGCGAGGACCGCGATGCCTTCGTCGCGGTAGCGGTACGCGGTCGCCCTCGAGATCCCGAAACCGGCGCCGAGTAGGGTTAGGTCTTCCTGCTTACGGAACCAGACGAGGACCAGTAGTGCCTGGTAGAAGCAGGTCAGAGCGCGTGTCTTCTTCCGCGTGCCCCGGGCGCGGCGTTCGGCATGCAGCAGCCGCGCCACGTACTGCACCAGTTCCCTCGGGACGTCGACCATGGCACGATAAGCCAGCACGGGTCAAGTACGCGGTCTCGCGGCTGGTCTTGCCGGTGGCGGTGAGGGTACGAGTCCGGGTGATTCGGATGGCCTGCTGCGCGTGCAGGAACCGGATTCCGCCGGGAGTGTGCAGCGTGACGGCTTTGACGGTGCGGGTCTCGGATCGGCCGTGACCACGATCGCGGGCCTGGTGACCGACCGGGATCTGTGCCCAGGGCAGGGCCTTGAGCTGGGCATGCAGGAGCGGCTGGTTCCCTTTGACGGGGATCAGCAGGTACGCGCCCCGGGCGGCGATCTCGTTCGCATGGCTGGTCTGCGTGTGCAGAGCATCGGCGACGAACAACAGCCCGGTCAGATGGCCCAGGACCTGTTCGACTGCGTCGAGCAACGGGGTGAAGGCGGGGATTTCGTTCGACTTCGCCGCCACGGTGACTTGTGCCAGGACAATGCCGGTGCTGGTGTCCAGCGCGGACAGCAGATGAACTTGGCGGCCGTCGGGGCGGCGGGCGCCGCGGACGGTCTTGCCGTCCACGGCGATGACCTGCCGATACCGTTTCCTGAGTGGTCCGGCCGGGCGGGTTCGGGTACGTAGCCAGCCGGCCAGGACTGCGGCGAGCAGGTCGGCGTCCAGGCGGATCAGCAGCCGCCACATCGTGGTCATGGCCGGCACGCCGCGGACGAAGCCGAGCCGGGCCCGGCCGATGTCGTCCAGGTCATGCAGCCAGTCCGCTATCGCGGCGACGCTCGAGGCGCCGGTCGCCACCGCGCACACCGCGACGGTCAATAACCCCGCGAGGGGATAGCGCAGACCCCGAGGGCCGCGAGGATCCGGCACCCTCGACAACGCATCGCGCAGGCCGACTTGTTCACCCTCGGTCACCGGGCGGGCAAGCGTGTCGGAGGGGGTGGTGACTGCGGACAGTACCTGGATCGGGCATGCTGACATCACGGGTGAGGTCCTCGAAGTGGCTGGAAGCGTAGAGAACTCCCATGATCACCTAGACGACCTCACCCGCCTCAAGCGCCTCCAAAAAGGCCGATCACGGCGCATAGCCGCAGCTCAAGCCACCCTCATCGAAACATGCAAAGGCCCTGGCTCTACGCCCCCGGGGCAGGAGGTCTGGTCGTTGGCGTCTGACCCGGCGGAGCGATCCCGCCCAGCGGAGTCATATTTGGCATCTTCGCTGTAGGCGGGTTGGAAATGATGTGCGGATCGCCGACCCACGCGGTCAGCATGGGACCGTCCAAAAATTCAATCGGAACCGAAATACCGGTCTGGCTCGTGATGGCGAGTTCAGGCTGGCCACCATTCTCCGCAGTGGCAATCCAGAACCTGTGCGGGCCTTCGCCTCTGAGGGTCGAGGGCATCCCACGTTCGAACGACTCGATACGACGACCGGCTCTGTAGTATTGAAACAGCTTCATTCCGTAGCCCGCCGAGTACGAGAACGATTCAGAGCCGAAAGAAAGGGCGGCCATCAAGTCCGATCGGGTGCCATGTGTGCCGAACTCTTCGAAGCAAACGGTCCATGAATCGACTTGCCCTACTCGCAGTTGGCTACCACCGGGGCGCGGCGGCACGTCTCGCAGCGCTTCGGTCCGGGTGAGTAACCTGACCTCCTCGAGGTCTGCTCGGTAGTTGGCAAGAACGACGTCCGGAGCAGTTTCGAAGGTGAGAGTCAGGGTGAACCCCACGTCGTAGGTCCAGCCCCACGGCCCCTCGCCAGCTCGCATGCCTCACTCCTACCTAGGCGCGGCCATGCCCGGTTGATTGCCGGGCACGGCCGCTACGGTGTTCAATTCTCAAGAGGTGACCGCGACGTACGTATTTAGCTTGGGTCAGCTGGCTGGGTCTGGTGGGAGCCAAGGCCCGGTGGTGAACAGGGCGGTGAGGACGTCGAGGAGATCCTGGCCGTGCTTGCCGGCGGTGGACAGGTAGGAACGCAGGGTCGCGAAGTCGGCGAGTCCTTGCAGGGATCGCCAGGTCGCGCTGATCTTCAACTGGAGCTTCGTCGGCCGTAGATCGCGTTCGCTTTGATTGTCGGTGAACCAGATCGCGGTGTCCGTGGTGAACCGCAGGACGTCTTCGGCGTCGCGGGTGAAACGGTTGACCATCTTCGCCGCCTTCGATTTCGGGTTCGCGGCGTTGGCCTCACGGCCGGACGACAACGCGCCCGCGTACGCCGAGCGGATGAACCGGACCTGGGCCTCGTCCAGGCTGCTACGCCCGTCCGCGGCGGCCTCTGCCATCCATTTCTTGGCTATCAGCAGGGTGTTGACCATGGCCTCGGCCCATTCCTGACGGGCCGGATCACTGTCGTGCACGCCCTTGAGCGTGCGCAGCAGGTGAGCGACGCACTCGGCGTGAGTCGCGGTGCTGATGTGGTCGTAGCCGGCGTAACCGTCGCGCACGAGGACCCCGGTGAACCCGGGCAGGACCCCACCGGCGTCGATGTCGGCTTTGGACCGGCTCCCGGCGTGCAGCAGGGTCAACTTCTCGGTGCAAGCGACGTGGACGTACTTCCAGCCACCATCGACCCAGGCCGGGGTCTCGTCCGCGCCGATCACCGGCGCAGCGCGCAGCAGCATCCGCACCCGGTCGACGAACGGGCCGAGCCTGTCGGCGGCCTCCCGGACCGCGGCCAGGATCGTCGCGGGCGCCACCGCCAGAGCGCAGAGCACGTCCATCGCGTGTGCCGACCGCCCGTACGGCAGGTACTGCACGCCCCGCAGATACACCATCCGAGCCTTCGCGCCAGGACCGTACTGCAGCCGGCCGGCCACCCCGTCCGGGGCGTCACCACAGGTCACCTCACCACACCCGGCACACAGCAGCGACTGCACCAGATACTCAGTCACATACGGCTCCGGCGGTGGCAACACCTCGACCACCTGCCGGCGCTGCGCCGCGAACACCCGCGCGGCGGCCAGACCGGCGGCACACCCGCCACACTGCTCCGGCCGGCACGTGACCCGCTCGTCCGGATCATCGACCAACATCCGCGTCGCCCCGGGAGGACCCCGCGGCTTGCCCCGCTTACCCGATGCCGAGCCGGTACGCCGCTGCCGGTCAAGACCATCCGACGAGGCGGCTTGGAACTGTTCGACGAATCCGTCCCCAACCGGCCTCCGCTATTCAGAGTGAATAGCGGGTATCGAGGGTGATCAAGGAAAGGTGCACCCGACCTGCAAGGATGTGGTTGTTGAGGCCTTGTCCTATGTAGAAGCAAGTGCACCTTTCTGGTGAGTCACTCTATCGGGTGGGATGACCGGCTGTCCGTGACGGCCACCGGTAAGAACCTCGTCGGTCACGCCGGGGCGGTCCTGCTCCGCAAATGCGCCGACAAAGCGGGTCTGACCAGCGGATTGAACGCGGTGATACCCCGCGGTGAGGGCCCCGGCTGGTGGGACCGGGGCACCGTACTGACCTCCCTCGCGGTGTCGATCGGGCTCGGCGCGACCAGCATGTCCGACATCGACCTGCTGGCCCATCAGGCTCCGGTGTTCGGTGACCCGCCCTCGGACTGCACCGTCCGCCGCTGCCTGGCCGCCCTCGACACGGTGACCCTGGGTAAGATCGGGAAGGCTCGGGCGAAAGCCCGCCGGCGGGTCTGGGATCTGATCGCCGACCGACCGGGCGGGTTTCCCTGGCTGTTGGTCGCCGGTAAACTCCTGCACGGGTGGATCGTGATCGACCTCGATGCCACCCTTATCACCGCACACTCGGATAAACAGGGTGCCGCGGTGACGTTCAAGAAAGGCTTCGGCTTCCACCCGCTCGGGGCGTGGTGCGCGAACACCGCCGAATCGTTGGCCATGCTGCTGCGAGAAGGCAACGCCGGATCCAACACGGTCAGTGACCACATCCGGGTCCTCGCCGACGCGATCGAGCAGATCCCGGCGCGCTACCGCCGGAAAATCCTGGTCCGGGTCGACGGCGCTGGCGCCACCCACGACTTCATCGAACATCTCCACGCGATGAACAGCGCGTTCCGCACGGTCCGGTTCACCGTCGGGTGGACCATCACCGAGGTCGACGAGGCCGCGATCGCGGTGCTACCCGCCGACGCCTGGATCCATTCGCTGCGCCAGAACGGCGAAGCGACCGCGACCGCCGGGGTCGCCGAACTGACCGGACTCGACACCCGCGCCGAGAAATGGCTCCCCGGGCTGCGGCTGACCGTGCGCCGGACCAAACCTGCTGCACAACACCGCAAGAACCTGACCGACCTGGAACGCAAAACCGGCTGGCGGTACGCCATCGTCGCCACCAACATCACCCGAATGTGGGGCATCGCGGGCTCGCATCATCCGCAATGGCTCGACGCTTTGCACCGAAGCCACGCAGGAGTGGAAGATCAAGTCCGAGTGGGAAAGGCCCTGGGCCCGCGGAACCTGCCGTCGAAGTCCTGGACCGTCAACCGCGGATGGGTTCTCGCCGCGAACATCGCCGCGGATATCACCGCCTGGACCCGGCTGCTCGGCCTGCACGACCAACCCGACCTCGCTGATGCCGAACCCGAAACCCTGCGCTACCGGCTGCTGCATCTACCCGCCACCCTCAGCAGCCACGCCCGGCAACGCGTCCTGAAAATCCCCGAAACCTGGCCCTGGACCACCGCGTTCATCAATGCTGGCAACGCCTGAACGCCCTACCCGCACCCGCCTGACCAGCAACAACCACCTCAGCGAGCAGGAGAGGGCCGTTCCCGGAGATCGGAGACCCGGGCATACCGTCGTGACAGACGGCGCCCCCGCACCACACCGCAGGGGACAAAACGGTCAAGCCGAAAGCCCTACCGAGGGATCAAACACCCCTGACGAATCGAGGCCGGCGACGCAACTCCGCGACCTCGGCCAGCAACGCCGAGATCACCGCATCCCGCTCGACAAGCCGCGCGAGCAGGTCGTCATACGACGGACGCTGCGACTCGGAACCGGACACCCGGGCACTATGCCACACCAACCACACCACGTTGATCAAGGGCCACAACTGTCCCCGGACGAACTTAGCCGCAGGTCAAACACACCACGAGCCCGTACAACCCGCGATCCCGAGCTAAATACGTACCTGCAAAGAGCAGGCAGGACCGATGAAACCGGTCCGCAAACACGACATGCTGCGGGCCGGTTCGGTCAGGCAGAACCGCTCCCGGGCGGGCTCGGCACGATTAATTCCCGTCACATAGGCGCCTGTTGCATATGTCACGTGCCCGTCGCTGATCCAGCGATCGCTCTGTCCGTCTTCAAGAGAGTCGGCGTCGTTGGCGACCGATGTCCACATGCCATCGGAGTGGCTTGCTGGTGGCAGCCACAGAAGGAGACGAAGTTGAGACGGTCATTAGGCGCAGCTGCAGCCGCAGTTGCATTCATTGCATCCACATTTGCTATCTCATCTCCGGCCAATGCTGCAGATTCGACGCGGGCCGGAAGCCTCCTCATCTGCGAGCATGCGTTTGCTGGAGGACTATGCAATGCCTACACTGATGACTCTGTGAAGGGTGGTCTCCGGACATTGAATCGCGGCCCTTCGAAACACCCGCGATACCTTAACAACAAGGTTAGCTACGTGCAGAATTCAACGTCGGTAGAAGTCTGCTTCTTCTTTGAGACCGACTATCTGGGGCCGATCCGATGCATCGGGGCCGGTCAGCGCATTCCCGATCTTAGTCATACTGACTGGAACGACACCGTCTCGTCTGCCATCGGAGTTATTCGGTAAGCGGGTGCAGTGAACTGATCTCAGCAAGGAATGACAGCCGATTCGGGATGACACGGGTGAATCGGTGGTTTCGGGCGGTCC
>NZ_JAMQOL010000076.1:0-72174 GCF_023717965.1 Paractinoplanes hotanensis
CTCCACCATCACGCCCATAACAGATCAACGGACCACAATCCGTCAAGCTACGGGTTATTTCTCGGCGAGCCCTAAGCGCCTGGCCAGAAGTGTTGTCCGTAACCCGGCGGGAGCCAGGGTGAGGTCCAGGCCGGATCCGTATTGACGACGGCGCCGAGCAGGTCGGGTACTCCCCTTCGAACTGCGAACTATCATTCCCGAAGTCTGCTTCGTAGGACAAGCCGGGGGCGCATGAAGTGCGATACGAATCTCGTGACTTGGAACGCGTATATTGACCCGGATGTGCTCGGCCCGACCGCACGGATGGAGTGGCCCGTGTCTCTGCCCCCGGGGGCCGCTCGACGCCGGGCGGCAAGGAATGGACGTTCCTCACCAACCACGCCCACCCACCACGCTGTGAGTACGGGCTGCGACCGGCCGCCCATGACCCGGCGGGCGCTCTCAGTCACCGGACGGGCCGGCCGCCGTGGCTATCAATCAGGCCGGAAGCTTCCGGCGGGGGCCACCATGCTGCACATCACGGTCAGCGGTGCAGAGCCTTGCGCTTGATCATTCCGATCGCGGCGGTGGCCACGAAGAGGATGATCCCGATGATGGCCAGCCACATCAGGCCCTCGATCGCGAAGCCGACCACGGCCAGAACGAGCCAGACCACGAGAACAACGATGAGTAGGACGAGCATGTCTTGCCTCCTGACACGAGGGTGGCGCTACCTTCCAGCGTGTGCCCCGTGGGATCGGGCAGACAGGGCCGAAGGGCCTGCCCGGTGTCGTTCTTCCGGAACACCGGCCTGGTCGCGGCCACTGCGAGCACATCGGGGGCGCGCATGCCGGTGGACGGCTCGGCCGCTATCGTCATCGCCCTGCGGGCCACCGCGTCAGATGTCCGGGGCGGGACGACGAGCGGCCACCAGCCGCCGTCGAGAACTGCTCGTCCGGTCCCGAACGGAGGAAGACCGAGCCGGGGTGTCGAGGGTGGTGACGTTGGGAGCGACGGTGCGTCGTCGGGGAGAAGTCATGGCTGACGTGCCAGACGTGAGGGCGAGGGGCCCGGCACCATGATCCGGCGCGAGCTTTCCGCGTCGATCCCGAGCGTCGCTGACAGGCTCCGGGTTTGCCGACTTCGACGATCTCGGGCAGTTGCCGCTCGAAACCAATCGGCTCGGGCGAGCTTTCCTTCCGAGTGCGGCGGGAAAACGATCTTGCCCGGCTGACGCATGCGGTTGTCGCAGCCGGTCCTCCTTCGATGGGCTGGAGCTTCTGTCCCGTCGGCCGGGCTGAGCTTGCCTGTCACGCACAGACTGCGCGGGCGTGGGTGAGCCAGACGGGACCGACCTGCCCGATGCGGGTTGTGGAGAGCTTCGAGTGCTACATGACCGCCCAGGCCATGGTCACCGACCACCGGGATCGCCGTGTCCAGATCTGATCTAGAGGACGAATACGGCGAGGGCGACGTACTGGCAGGCGGCGGCCAAACAGACATAGGTGTGGAAGACCTCGTGATAACCGAACACCTCGGGTCTGGGGTCGGGGCGGCGGCGGTGGTAGACGAGCGCGCCGACCGTGTAGAGCAGTCCGCCCGCGGCGACGAGTAAGGCGGACGCCACACCGCCGTGCGTCCACAGTGCGGGCAGGGCCAGGCAGGCCGTCCATCCCATGGCCAGATAGATCCCGACCCGCAGCCGCTCGTGCCGGGTCGGCCAGGCGACGTGCAGGCCGATGGAGCCGACGGTGAGCGACCACAGTACGATCAGGCAGACCACCCCGAAGACGCGGGGAGCGGCGAGCAGATAGATCGGCGTTGCGGTCCCCGCGATCAGCAATGAGATCGTGGCATGGTCGGCCGACTGCAACGCTCGATGAACCGCCGGCTTCCACTGGCCGAGGTGGTAGAGAGCGCTGGTGCCGAACATGGCGGAGACGCTGGCCGCGTAGATCGCGGCGGCGGTGATCCGGAGTGCGCCGGCGGCGGCCGACACGACGAGTGTGCCGATGACCAGCGACGCTTCGAAGCAGACGAAATGAGACCAGCCGCGCAGGACCGGCTTGGCAGCGCGGACGGGCCGGTCTGGAACCCTGACCGCGCCGGCTGCCGGCGCGGTGCGGACGTGGTCCGAGGTGGTGACGTGGTGACGCACAGCTGCACACCTCCTTCAACGGATCGGTCGCCCGCTGTGCGCGAGCGGTGATTCGTTCCGGTGGTGGCCATCCCGGCCAGGAACCCACCGGCGCGTTGGGCCGGCTACCGGTGGCGGGTGACCCGTCGTGGCGATAAGGGGCCGTCGGCCCGGAAGCCGTTCCTCCGTCCGCCACCGAGGCGTTTCGCCTCCGCGCCGGTGGGTTCGTCCTCATCCTCGCCGGGCGCCGGCCGACCGGGCAGGGTCACAAGTCCCGACCTGGCCGGCGCCGGAGCGGCCGTCCGGTCCGGACTGTTGGCGCCGGCCCGGCCGGCCGGGGAATTCGTGACGAGGGACACGTTCACCGGTCGGACCGTCCCCGGAAAGGGCCGGGCGACTCTCGGCCCGATCGGGTCCGAGGTGAGAACGCCGAGCAGGCCGGTCAGCTCCAGAACGCGCCGGACGGCGGGTTGTGGCCGGGTGATCCGCAGGCCACCGCCGGCACGAACGGCGGCGTTCCGCCCGGCGACGAGAGCACTGACACCGCAGCAGTCCAGGAAGGTGACCTCCCCGAGGTCGACCTCGATGGCCGGCAGCGGCTCAGCGAGGGGGATGCCGAGCAGGGCGTCTTCCAGCTCGTCGACGGTGGCGAGGTCGATCTCGCCGGCCACGGCGACCCGGACGGCGCCTTCGGACAGTCGGCTCGACTCGATGCGGAGCAACGGTAACGAGGGGGCGGGTGATGGTGTGACGGACATGGGTCCTCCTGACGGCAGCTTCCACGGCGGACGTGGTGCGCGGGCAGGGTCCAGGCCCGGGACGGCACGGCGGTGAGGGCGATCAGTCGTGCCGGGCCGGAAGGGTGGCGTCGCTCGGCGGCACCCTGTGCGTTGGCGGAATGCCGGCCTGCGACGACGTCAGACGGTCGGCGGCCGGTGGACCGAGCCGTTCGGTTGAGTCGACGACGCCTCGCGCGACGTCGCGCAGGCGCCGATTGTGGCTGCGGGCATGGCTTCGTAGCAGACCGAACGCGTCGTTCATGGTCAGTCCGAGGCGTTCGGACAAGATGCCCTTCGCCTGCTCGATCAAGATGCGGCTGTCCAGGGCCGTCTGCAACTGCGCGGCCTGCAACTCGTGGGTCCGGATGCTGTCGTGCTGAAGCAGGCCGATGGTGGCGATCTCGCTCAGCGTCCGGCCGATGTCGAGAGAGTCCGGATCGAGCGGCCCGGGGCGTCCGGTGAGAAAACTCAGCGCACCGACCGTCTGAAGATGATGGCGCATGGCAACGACGTGGACGGCGGCGAAGCCGGCGTCGGTGGCGCCGGCAGCGAACTCCGGCCAGCGATCATCGGCCGGCAGGTTGTCGGCGCTGACGCTCCGTCCGGTGCGATAACAGTCCACGCCCGGGCCGCTTCCGGTTCGTAGCTGTAGCTGCTGAAGCAGCAGGGCACCCGGCGAGGAAGCGGCGCTGAGCCGCAGAACGCCGTGATCGTCGGCAAGCAGCCCGCCGGCCGCGCCGATGTCCATGAGCTGGACGCTTCGCTGAGTCAGCGTGAACAGAAACGCCGACGTATCAAAATCCTCGCCGAGGGTGTCCGCGATCTCGACAAGTACGGTTGCCAGTCCTTCTGTGACCATCGTTGCCGCTCCCATCTCGGTGTCGTGGCGAGCTGGTCCGACCACCACGGGAGCGCGAGGAGCAGCGTCCCTGATCGTCGTGATTGTGCATGGCTCGCATCCAGCCTGGCCAGGGCCGAAAGTCCCACCACCGCCCGGCGCCCGGATGCGACGACGCGGTGATCTGCCTGCTCACCCGGCACGGCAAGACAGGGACGGCCGCCGCCACCAGCGACTCGGTCGCTGGTGGCCGACCGCATCTGGCACGACACCGGAGACGGTCCGTGCTCGACAGCCGTCCGTACCAGCGTGGCTCACCTGATTCCCGCTCTCCGGCAGGACGAAGACTGGCCCGCCGCCAGCAGGCGCGCCGAACAGAGCTCAGGGATCAGATGCGTCCTGGCGCTTCCCGTCATCGCGGGTCCGCGGTCCTGGGCGGCCGCACCGTGGCCGATACCGGCCAAGTGCCGGACCGGCGTCCCCAGGACGCCGGATGACCGGGACGGCACCGGACGATGGCCCCGGCAAGGGGGCTTCCGGCCGTGGCCGCCCGGGGCGCGGCCCGGGCTTGCCGACGCCGGCATCCTCCTTCAGGCCGTGGAGGCGTATCGATTCGAGTCAACCACCGATCGGGTGCCAACCCCCCAAGGCGGACGCGCTCCGGAATTCCCCGGCCTTGGCGCGGGGCCAACCAGGCCAGGCAGGCCTCACGGGACCTCCGGCCCTGACCTCCGTCGACAGTCGAGCCGAGCCTGGAGGAGAGCCCATCGGCATCGGGACCCGGAGGCAGGGCATCATGACAACCAACAATCGAACGGTGCTCGTCGGGACCGACGGATCTCCCGCCGCGCGGGCAGCGGTGCGCTGGGCCGCCGACGAGGCCCACCGCCGCAACACGGTGCTGACCATCCTGTACGCGTTCACGCCTGAGTGGGTCGTCGACGACAACCTGCCGGAGCGACGCTACGTCGACCTGGGCGCCGAACACGCCGAGGTCGTGCTCGCCGACGCTGAGATGGACGCGCACGGCGTGTCGGCCGATCTCGAGGTGCGGCGCATGGCTGTGGCCGGTAGCCCGGCATCGCTGTTGCTCGAGGCTGCCCGCTCGGCCGCCGTCGCTGTGGTCGGGCACCGCGGGCACGGAGCCTTCGAGGACCTCCTGCTCGGCTCGGTGGGACAAGCTGTCGCAGCCCATGCCGGCTGCCCGGTGGCCGTCGTGCGGGGACGCGCAGACCTTTCCAGCGGCCCCGTCCTGGTCGGCGTGGACCCGTCGCCGGCCGGATCACACGCCGTCGAGCTCGCCTTCGACCAGGCCGGTTCGCGCGGCTGCGGCCTTGTCGCGCTCCGGGCCTTCCGGTCGCCCGCGCCGCCCTGGGGAGCGGACATCGCCCCGTCGGTCGTGCATCTCGAGGAGCAACTCGACCTCGAGCGCCGGCTGCTGGACGAGGTCCTGCAACCGTGGCGGACCAAGTACCCGCAGGTGCCGGTGGAGACCCGGATGTCGCGCTTCGACGCCGCCCGGGCCCTGATCGAGGCCTCCTGCGGCGCGCAGCTCTTGGTCGCCGGTTCCCGCGGTTCCGGGCATCTCGCCGGCAATCTGTTCGGCTCGGTCAGCCTGCACCTGCTCCGGCACGCGGCCTGCCCGGTGCTCGTCGCTCACGCCTGAAGTTGCCTCTCGTCTTCTCGGCGACCGACGCGGGACTGGCGGGTCGCGGGAGGGCTACAGCGGCAGAATCCTGTCCTCGATCTGGGGCCGACCGCCTCTGCCCGGATCTGTCAAAAGGCGGCATGATCGACATCATGCAGACCTCGGGCCAGAGGACGGACTCATGACTCATCCCGGTGAACCGCACACCGACGGGACCGCCGGGCGATTGAACTGGCTGCGGGCCGGGGTTCTGGGCGCCAACGACGGCATCGTCTCGACCGCGGGCCTGGTCGTCGGTGTGGCCGGCGCGACCCTGGACACCGGCCCCATCGCCACCGCCGGGGTCGCCGGGCTGGTGGCCGGCGCGGTGTCCATGGCATTGGGCGAATACGTCTCGGTGAGCAGCCAGCGCGACACCGAACGAGCTCTGCTGGCCAAGGAGCGCACCGAACTCGTCGAGTTCCCCGAACAGGAACTCGACGAACTGACCGCCCTGTACGAGGCCAAGGGGCTGACCGAGGCCACTGCGCGCCGGGTGGCCGAGGAGTTCACCGCCAAGGACGCCTTCGCCGCCCACGCCGACGCCGAGCTGCGTATCGACCCCGACGCCCTGACCGACCCCTGGCAGGCCGCCGGTGCGTCAGCCCTCGCCTTCACCGTGGGAGCCCTGCTTCCGCTGATCGCGATCCTGGTGCCACCACCAGGCGCCCGGGTGGCGGTCACCTTTCTGGTGGTGGTCCTGGCTCTCGCGCTGACCGGGGCGATCAGCGCGAGACTCGGCTCGGCCCGTGTCGGACGGGCGGTGGCGCGACTGGTCGGTGGCGGGGCCCTCGCCATGGCCGTGACCTACGGCATCGGCCAGTGGGTCGGCGCCGGCGTGGGCTGAGACCCGTCTCGGACCGGCCGTCCGGTATGTCAGGTGGCGTCCCCCGAAGCATGACGTCGGCCAGGTGCCGCCAGACAGGGCCGTTGGTCCCGGCCCAGGGGCCGCACCCAGCACAGCGGCCGAGTTCATCGGTGCTGGTGCCGTCTCGTCAGTCTCCGCAGACTGCTTCCGGGGCGCGGGCGAAGACCCGGAGCCGTTCGCCGGACCGGCGTGTCCGGCAACCGTGCCGGCGGAGGGATCGCCGGTGGAACCGGCCCGGCCGCCCGGGATATGGTCGGGAGCTCGACGATTCCGAGCGTGGTCGCCACCAGAGCCGACCACGCCGTGCCGAGGGCGAGACCGCCGAGCACATCGGTGAGCCAGTGCGCGCCCAGATAGAGGCGGGAGAAGCCGACCAGGCTCGCGATCAGGACCGCCGCGGTCCACACGCTGACCCGATGTCCCCAGCGTCGCAGCCTGCCTGCGAGCAGATAGGCGATGACCCCGTAGACGGCTGCGGCCTGCGCACTGTGCCCGGAGGGGAAGGCGTATCCCGGCGCTGCGGTCAGCAGATCGGCGATGTCCGGCCGGGTCCGGGTGGTGAGCAGCTTGATCGCATCGACCAGCACGCTCGTGCCCCCCGCGACGAGCGTGAACAGGATCGCTGTGTGCCACCGCCGGCCGGGCCGGGCCAGCAGCAGCAGAGCAAGGACGAGGGCGACGACCGTGACCCGCCCGCTGCCCAGCATCGTGACGACTCGCATGACGGCGGTCAGCCAGCCGGCCCGATGGCCCGTCAACCAGGCCGCCACCGGACTGTCCCGGACGGCGAGTTCGTCGCGGTGCACGACGTCTCCGAGGATGCTGCCGAACGCCCAACCGGCGAGTCCGATGACAACCAGACCAGAAGTCAGCGACAGACCCAGAGCACCGCCGCGGCTGAAACGCCGGGCGATGAACGCCAGCTGCCGCCGGTAACGCCGGCGCAGTCCGACCACCCGGGGCCGGTCGATCACCCGTCCGGCCAAGGCCCGCAGGCGATCCGGATGTTTGGCGATCCACCGGGCGGTGGCCGTGATCACGCCGATCAGCACCAGCAGGATCACCACGACGAGGCCGGCGGGGCCGGTGACGGCAACCACTTTCTGGTAGGAGCCGCCGGCGAAGTAGCCCAGCAGCACCGACCCGGGACCCCAGATCAGTCCGCCGACCGTGGCGTAGATGACGAAGGTCCGCAGTCGCATGCGTGCCATTCCCGCGGCCAGCGGCATCACGGCCCGCAACACGCCGACCAGCCGTCCGAAGAGGATGGCGCGTGCTCCGCGGTGGACGAGGGCCTTGTCGACCACTGCCCACCGGTCCGGTCCGATCCGACGGCCCAGCCGGCTGGTTCGCAACGCCGGGCCGTAACGACGGCCGATCGCGTACGCGAGCAGATAGCCACCGACTGAGCCGGCGCCGGCCAGCACCAGCATCACGGTGAGGCTGGCCCGGCCGTGGTACGCGAGCAGCCCACCCAGGACCAGCACCAGCTCACCCGGCAGCACCAGACCGAGGAACAGCGACTCCGCGGTGGCCAGGACGCCGACCACCGTGTAAGCCAGCATCGGCGGAATCACTGCCATCACGTCGCTGATCCACCGTCCCATTTACCGCCCCCACTTCCCGGTTGCGGTCACCTCAGCGGCCGGAGTCGTTCGCGTCGATCCGGACAGCCTGCGCCCGAACTGCTGGGCCACGGCAGGGGCGTTCTGCCCGGCGCACCCGGCCGGTTGGGCACGTTGCCGGCCGGCCCTCCGACGGAGCCGTAAGCCGAGCTGCCGCCTCCATGGTGAGCGACGCCGAGCGGATCTCACCCGCCTATCGCATGGTCACGACCGCCGCGTCGCCGTTGGTCCGGTGGTGGTGCCCGCGGCGCCCACGGTTGCGGGCATGAGGACGCTGCGGTGTCCTGGCGGATCATCGCGCGTACAGCTCATCGATCTCGGGCCGCAGTTTCGACCGGACGTACTCTCGCCGCACCTTCTGACTCGGTGTGAGCTCGGCGCCGACCTGGAACGGCTCGGCCAGTACGCGGAACTTTCGGACTCCTTCGGCCGTGGACACAGTGCGGTTCGCCTCGTCGACGGCCGTCTGGATCTCCGCCACCAGGTTCGGATGGTCCAGAAGCTCGGCCACTCCGTGCGCCGCGGCCAGCCCCTGCTGCCGCTTCCAGCGAGCGAATCCGTCCGGATCGAGGGTGACGAGGGCAGCGACGTAAGGCCGTGCCTCACCGATCACGACGCAGTCGCCGACCAGCCAGTGTGCTCGCACCCGGTCCTCGAGCGGGGCCGGGGCCACGTTCTTGCCGGACGCGGTGACGATCAGGTCCTTCTTGCGTCCCGTGATCCGCAGGTAGCCGTCGTCGAGCTCGCCGAGATCACCGGTGCGCAACCAGCCGTCGGTGTCGAACGCGCCGGCGGTCGCGGCGGCGTCGCGCCAGTACCCGGCGAAGACGTTCGGGCCTTTCACCAGGACTTCGCCGTCGGCGTCGACGCGGACGGCGCAACCCGGCAGCGGCCGCCCCACGGTTCCGATGCGCTGAAAGGCCGGAAGGTTCAAGGTCGTGCCGGAGGTCGTCTCGGTCAGCCCCCATCCTTCCAGGACGGTCACACCGCAGCCGCGGAAGAAGTGCCCCAGCCGCACGCCGAGAGGCGCGCCGCCACTGCACGCGTGGCGGGCCCGGCCGCCAAGGGTGGCCCGCACCTTCGCGTACACCAGCCGGTCGAAGAGCCGGTGCGCGACTCGCAGCGGGAGGCCCGGCCGGCCCGTTTCCAGCGAGCGGCTGTAGGCGACTGCCGTTGATTCGGCGGCCCGGAAGAGATGCCGGTGCCCTCCCGTGACAGCGATGAACCGGGCGGTGTCGTAGAGCTTCTCGAACACGCGTGGCACACCCAGGATGATCGTGGGCCGGTATCGCGGCAACTCGTCGGCGAGGCCGGCGAGGTCGCTGGTGTGCGCCAGCTGGGTCCCGTTGTGCACGGCGACCAGGGCCACCATGCGGGCGAGGATGTGCGCCAGAGGCAGGAACAGCAACAGGGAGCTGTGCTCGGTCAGGACGCCGTCGGCGACGCCGTCGGCGCGGGCGACGTTGCGGATCTCGGCGACGAGGTTGCCGTGGGTGAGGACGCAGCCCTTCGGACGCCCGGTGGTTCCGGAGGTGTAGACGATGGTGGCGGGTGTCGTGGCCCCGACCATCCGGCGCCGCTCGGCGAGTTCGGCCGCCGGCCGGGTGCGGCCGGCCGCCGCCAGCCGGTCCAGGTCGCGGTCGAGTTGCCAGCGCCGCAAGCCCGGCGATGTGGCTGCCGCGTCGAGCACGGCGGCGCATCGGTCGTTCTCGGCGAACACGGCCACCGCGCCCGAGTCGTTCAGGATCCATTCGGCCTGAGCCGGCGGGGAGGTCTCGTAGATCGGTACCGAGATCGCTCCCGCCGTCCAGATCGCGAAGTCGCACAGCGTCCACTCGTAGCGGGTGCTCGACATCAGCCCGACACGGTCACCGGGGCCGATGCCGGCCGCGATCAGCCCGGACGCCAGCGAAGTGACCTCATCGAGGAACTGTTTCGACGTGACGGATTGCCATGTCCCGTCGACGAGCCGGGCGAAGGCCGGGTGATCGGGGCGGACACGGGCGTTGTCGACGATGTCGTCGGCCGCGCTGACACCGGGCTCGGCCACATACCTCGCTGGGGTGCTCCACACCGCGCTCACGCCCCCGGTCCGGTCCGGCCCGCGCGGCCGACCGTGTCGAGGTGGCGCAGGGCCTGAGCGTACGACTCGATCAGGCCGGTCTCGCAGTACGGCAGATCGTGGTCGGCGCAGAACTCACGGATAATCGGCTGCGCGCGACGCAGACGAGGTCGCGGCATGCTCGGGAACAAATGGTGCTCGATCTGGTAGTTGAGCCCGCCGAGGGCGTAGTCGACCACGGCGCCGCCCCGCACGTTGCGTGAGGTCAGCACCTGGCGGCGTACGAAGTCGCTGTGGTCGCCGGCGGGGAGGATGGCCATGCCCTTGTGGTTCGGTGCGAAGGAACAGCCCAGGTACAGGCCGAACAGCCCCTGCTGCACGGCGATGAAGACGACGGCCTTGACCGGCGACAGCACGAGGAAGACCGCCGCGAGATAGCCGGCGACGTGCGCGGTGAGCAGGATGATCTCCCACCATCGATGCCGGGTGATCCGGCCCCCGACGACCGCGCGAACGCTGGACACGTGCAGATTCAGCGCCTCCAACAGCAGCAACGGGAAGAAGAAGTACGCCTGGTAGCGGTACAACACCCGCGCCGCGGGCCCCCAGTTGGGCGCGTCCTTCGCCGTGAAAGCCAGGGCGCCGCTCTCGATGTCGGGATCCTTGCCCTCCTGGTTGGGGTGGGCGTGATGCCGGTTGTGCTTGTCCACCCACCAGCCGTAGCTGAGCCCCACCGCCAGGTCCGCGTACAGCAGGCCCAGGACGTCGTTGATCCGGCGGTCGGTGGTGATCTGCTGGTGCCCGGCCTCGTGACCGATGAAGCCGGCCTGAGTGAAGACGAAGGCCAGGAACACGGCGACCGCCAGTTGCCACCACGAGTCGCCCACCCGGATGAAGGCTCCCCACCCGGCCACCAGCAGGACTGACGTGGCGACGATCCGCGGGACGTAGAGCCGAGGCCGGCGATCGAGCAGGCCGGCTGCCTTGACCTGTTTCAGCAGAGGCCCGTAGAGGCTGGCGGCCGGACCGGAGCCTTCGGCGCGCGGTGGCCGGATGGGGCGGTCGACCGGGGCCGACGCCGCGGAATGAGATGTGCCAGAGGCTGACATGACCCCTCCTCAACGGTCACGTCGACCGGACGATCGGCCGCCGGGGTCCGGGGCGGCAGCAGGTCGACGGCGGGGGAGGTCATTCCGTTGGACTCCTCGCCCACAGGTCGAGAATGCCCTCGCAGTCGCCCGGCCCGGCAGGGCCGGTAGTCCCGCGTTGGCGGCCGGCGGCCTGGTGCGGCGGCGTCAGCGCGCGAAGTGAGGTCAGAGCTTGCCGTTGCTGTCGAGCAGGGCCGCGGAGAAGACCACGGTGGTGTTCTTGTCGACGCCGATCTCGACGTTGGACTACGCCGGTTTCGCTCGCCTCGATCACGGCGAACGCCGACCTGTGGGGCGAGGCGTCGCCGTTCTGGTACCAGGCCACCGACGCGGTGACGATTCGGTCCCAGCCCGGAGCGGGCGACCCCCTCGTCCTCGATGCCCTATGCAGCCGCGGTATCAAGGTGATGCCCACTGTCACCGAGACACTCAGCGCCCCGGCTATGGCGGTGCTGCTCGCCAGCCCGGCGCAACGCGCGGCCCATGTCACGGCCCTGGTCGGCCTCGCGGCCGCCAACGGGTACGACGGAGTCGATCTCGACTATGAGACGATGAACTCCGCCGGCACCGTGACGGACAAGGCCGCGGTACGCAGCGGATTCGTCATCTTTCTGCGTGAGCTGGCTTCGGCCCTGCACGCACAGGGACGCCTGTTGTCAGTAACCGTCGGGCCGCGCACCCGCGCCGATGACCCGAACTGGGCGGTTTTCGACTACGCCGGCATCGCGCCCTCGGTCGACCGGTTCCGGCTCATGACGTACGACAACCACTGGCGCGGCGGATCACCCGGCGCCGTGGCTCCTCTGCCCTGGGTCAACACCGTGCTCACGTACGCCGTCACGGCGGTGACCCGCGACAAGATCGAGGTCGGGGTTCCGCTGTACGGCTACGACTGGCCGGCCGACCCGGCTCAGCCCGACGGCTACGGGATCGCCACCTCGAGGAACTACCAGCAGGCCGAGGCGTTGCGCCTGCAGTACGCCGCCGTCCGGCAGTGGTCGGCGACCGACGCCGTGCCGTACTTCGCCTACACCGATCCAGTCGGCGTGAAGCACGTCGTCTGGTACAACGACGCGGATGCCACCCGAGCGAAGATGACCTCGATCGAGAAGTACGGGATCCGGGGCCTGGCCTTCTGGGCGGTCGGCTACGAGGACGCCCGGCAGTGGTCCGTTCTGCGGGCTTACGCCATTCAGAAGAGCACCAAGCTGACCGTCGCCGCCCCGGCGACCGTCACCCACGGGACGACGGTGACCGTCTCGGGCCGGCTCACCACTACGGCGGGCCTCGCCGTGCCCGGTCACAAGGTCGCCCTGCAGTGGCACAAGGCCGGAACCAGCACGTGGCTCACCGTCGCGAGCGGATCGTCGTCGTCGAGCGGCGCCGTGTCTCTACGCTATGCCCCAGCAACGAACGGCTCCTTCCGCCTGCAGGCACCGTCGTCCTGGTCCTACCTGTCCTCGCTGAGCGCCTCGATCTCGACGCTCGTGCGCTGGCGGGTCTCGGCCTCCTTCAAGGACGCGACGGTGACCCGGGGCACCACCGTCCGGCTCGCCGGCAAGGTGAGTCCGGTCCGGTCCGGCACCGCGGTGCGGCGTCAGTGGCTCGTCAGCGGCGCGTGGACCACTGTCGCCTCCGCCACCGTGCGCTCCGACGGCACCTACCTGTTCTCCTTCACGTGGCGCGCACGAGGCACCTATACGTACCGCGTCGTCGCCCCCGGCACAGCCCTGAACACTACCGGCTACAGCACGACGTTGCGGCTTCGCGTCTCCTGACCGGCGATCGGTCCGCTCCTGTTCACCGCGGCGCAGCGTCTCGCCGCGGCCGGCCGATGGACCCTGCCCGGCAAGGAGCTGGCGCTGTCCGGCGTCGCATTGATGTTCCTCCGCGTCGCGGTCCGGCTGCTGGCCGGACCGGCGGCGCTCGGCGCGGCGGAGAGTCTTCGGAGGTACAGCAGCCGTCCGCAGTCGCGGGCCGAGGTCGTCGGTACGCGGGTGCTGTTGCTCGATACCTACGACTCCACTCGTTGCAGGCAGGCCAGCCGGGCAACGACTCTGCCGGTTCGCCGGCTGCCGTGCGCAGGCTGGGAGCGTTCGGCTCGGACACCCTGACGAGAGCGTCGAGGAGCGGCTCCTGCTTGCAGATACGGTGCACCGGGTGAGTGCTCTCGACGGGCGTCACGGCGGAACGTCCGCTCTGGTCCATCACCACCGTGCGACCTCGACCGGGTTCCCGTTGAGGGCCGGAGGTCCCGTCTCGGTTGAGATCCCCGCCGACGGCCATGGTCTTTCGGCCCGGGTGCGATCCGGCCGGGGCAGGCAGCATTGATGTCATGGACCGGAGGGTTCCACTCGGTTATCCCCGCGAGTACGAACGCGACCTGCGCCTGCCGGACGGGCGTGCAGTGCATCTTCGTCCTGTCCTACCCACGGACACGGCGCAGCTGGCGGACGCCATCCGCACGGCCGACCCGGACACTCTGCACCGTCGCTTCGTCGGCTCGCCGCCGCCCGTCACTCCCACGTTGCTGGCACATTTGTGCACAGTGGACTATTGCCGACGGTTCGCCCTGGTGGCGACGGATCCCTCGACCGGACGCGGGATCGGCATCGCGCGGTACGAGGCGACCGGTGACGACGCCGCCGAGGTCGCCGTGGTGGTCGACCCCGCCTGGCGCGGCGCCGGGCTCGCCACGGCGCTGATCGAGCTGCTGGCACGGGCTGCTCTCACTCGGGGGATCACCACGTTCAGCGCTTACTATCTCGCCGGAAATCGACCGGTGGCGGCGCTGGTCGACCATCTCGGTGGCGGACGGCAGATCATCAAGGAAGGCCTCGCCGAGGCCGCGGTGAGGCTCGACGGCGCTCGCGTGGAGGCGGCGCTGCACGCGCTCGATGGATAACGGTTCCGGTCAGGTTAAGACACTACTGCCCCACACGCGGGCGGCCGCCCGCCATCCCGCCGGAACCAAGGTCAAGATGATCACGGGGCGCTACAGGGGGACGATGACCCGTCGATGGAGGTCCAACGGCCGCACCGCGATCCAGGGTGGGCTGCCCATGATGGAAGTCGATCGACGAGATATCGGAGAGGTCTGATGTCATGAGCCACGGCAAAGTGGTACGCGACGAGCTCCGAGGACTCACCCGTACTCTGCGACATGCCATCCCTGAGGTGTATCGCGGCTACAAGGAACTGCACGATGCCGCTCTGGCTGCGGGCGCGCTGGACGCCAAGACCAAAGAACTGATCGCGCTGGCGATCGCGGTGAGCAAGGAATGCGATGGCTGCATCGCCGCCCACGCCCATGCCGTCGTGCGGCAGGGTGCCACCCCGGCGGAAGCCGCCGAGGCGATCGGGGTCACCTTCCTGATGAACGGCGGCCCGGCGACTGTCTACGGGGCCCGAGCCTATGACGCCGTCCTCGAATTCCACGAACAGGCCGAGCACGAGAAGGCCGCCTGACGCGTGGTCGGAGCACCGTAGGTGCCGGAAGGAGCGCTGCCATGCCGGGTCTTCGTGATCTGCTGAGCAGATTCCGGGCAGCCGGTGCACCAGGGGCGCCCGGCGCAGCCGGGATGCCCGTCGACCTGCGTACCGGCGTGACCGCGGAACTCGAACCGGTCTTCGCCGCGTTGGCCGCGACCACGGCCGAGTGTGAACGCCGGCGAGCCGCCGGCGCCACCGAGGCCGACCTCCGTGTCGATGAGGCCCGCCGGCGGGCGGCGGCGATGATCTCGCAGGCGGAAGGTGCGGCGCAGGCCGCACGTGCGACCGAGGCGGCGCGGGTGCACGAGCTCGCCCGGACAGCTCTGGTGGCCGTCGAGGGGGAGTCCCGGGCGGCCGCCGAGGAGATTGCCCGTCGCGCTGCGGACCGGCTTCCGGGCCTGGTGCGTGAAGTGGTGGAAACGGTCCGGCGTGACATCGCAGCGCTCGAGAACGAGGACGGTGCCCGGACCGGAGCGATCCCATGACCGCGGGGTGGGTCGCCGGAAGCGTCCGGGCCACCGCGATGGCTCGCCGGCGGCTGGGTGCCGTCGCCGCCCGTGAACTGGCCACCTGCCCGGGGCTTCCCGCGGCGCTGGAGGTCCTGGCCCGCTCGCCGTACGGGCGAGACGTCGGACCCGCCGACACGCTCGCCTCTGCCGAACGGGCGGTGGAGGCGACGACGTTGTGGAACCTGCGGGTCCTGGCCGGCTGGCTGCCCGCCGAGGGCGCCGGATTGTTCCGGCTGCTGGCGGGCTGGTTCGAGATCGCGAACATCGACGAGCACCTGTCGGGTTTCGCGGCCGATCCGCTCGAAGCCGGCGTGCCGCCGTTCCGGCTGGGCAGCCTCGCCACTGCCTGGCCACGGCTGTCCAGGACCAGCTCGCCCGCTGAGCTGCGTGCCGCACTCGCCGCCTCGGCGTGGGGTGACCCCGGCGCCGATACACACCGGGCCATCTCGACGTGGCTGCGGATCTCATGGGCGACCCGCGTCAGCGCTGACATCGAACCGGCCCGTCCATGGGCGGCAGGCGCCGTCGCGCTGCTCGTGGCGAGGGAGCTTGTCGCCACTGGGAATCCTCGCCCTGGCGTGGGCACAGCGGCCGTGATCGGTCGGCTGCTGGGCGCCGGATGGTCCGGGGCGACCGGCTTGGCCGACCTCGCCCGACGGTTGCCCGTATCGGCCCGTTGGGCCCTGGACGAAGTGACGGACCCGTCAGACCTGTGGCTGGCGGAGATCCGATGGTGGGCCCGGCTGCGTCGTGACGGCACAGCGCTCGCCTTGCATCCCGCGTTCGGCCGCCGGCGACCACTGGGCGCGGCCGTGGTCCTGGCCGCCGATGCCTGGCTCGTGACCGCCGCGCTGGAACTGGCGGCACGCGGCGGCGCCGATCGGGAGGTGTGGGATGCGTTGGCGTAACCTGCTGAGCACGCCACCGATGACCAGGGTGGCGGTAGTGGCACCACAGTCGTACCTGCGGCAGGTTCTCGTCCGGGTGGCCGACGCCGGAGTGATCGAGTTCGAACGCACCCTGGCACCCGGTGACGCCGCAACCGGCGAGGCTGCGCGACGCCTGCGACGCTCGGCCGATCCGGCCGGCCCGGCCCGGCTGGCGGTGGACGGACCGAACCTTGACCGGTGGGAACAGGCCGGGCGCACGGACCTGCTGGCCGGTGAGGCCGAGCTGGCCGGATACTGCGCCGAAGCGGTGACTCGTGGAAATGTCGCGGCTCTGCTCGGCTGGGCGCCGTCGGATCGGGTGTCCGCGGTGGCGGCCCGGCTCGCAGACGTCGGGGGCGCCGTAGCGCCGTTGCCGTCACCACGCGGCATCCAGCCACCGACGGCGACCGCACCGGGCACCGTACGAGCGGAGCTCTCCCCACTGGTGAGCACGTACACCACCGTGCCGTACGCAGACGTTGATCCGACCGTTCTCGCCGGGTTGGCGTACGTGGTGATGTTCGGCGCGATGTTCGGAGATGTCGGGCACGGCGCCCTGCTGGTGCTCGGCGCGCTCCTGATTCGTCGGGGCCGGCCGCAATGGCTGGCCAAGCTGCAGACGTACTGGCGGTTCATCGCCGGAGCGGGCCTTTCCAGCTTGCTGTTCGGCCTGCTGTACGGCGAATGCTTCGGTCCTACCGGGCTGGTGCCCACCCTCTGGCTGGCGCCGGCGGAACACCCCGTGCCGCTGCTGCTGGCCGGGGTCGGTCTCGGCGCGGTGCTGCTGGCGGGCGCGTACGCTCTGGGCACCGTCAACCGAATCCGTGAGAGCGGTTGGCTGGTGGCCCTGACCGCACCGTCCGGCCTGGCGGGCAGCGCGCTGTCCCTGGCCGCCGGTTTGGCCGTGCTGAGCTGGTACCTGTCGGTGGAGTGGCTCGTCCCGGTGGCCGGCCTACTTGCCCTGACCAGCCTCGTGCTCGTCTTCACCGGACTGCTGGCCGAGGCCGGCGGTGGTGCGTCCGGTGTGGCTCAGGCCCTCATCGAGACGTTCGACGTGGTGATCCGCCTCGGCTCCAACACCGTGTCGTTCGCGCGCCTGGCCGCGTTCGGACTGACCCACGCGGTGCTCAGTGGCATCGTCTGGGCCGCCACAGCCGGCTTGTGGCAGCGCGGAGCCGCCGGAGCGGTGGCCGCGGTCATCGTCTTCACGACAGGCAACGCCTTGGCGTTCTCGCTGGAGGCCCTCGTGGCTGGTGTACAGGCACTGCGGCTGGAGTACTACGAACTGTTCTCACGCGTGTTCCAACGACAGGGCCGGCCGTTCCGGCCCTGGCACGTACCCACCGAGACGATCGGAGAAGCGTCATGCTCACCTGGCTGATCGCACTGCCGGCCCTGATCGGTGGTGCTGCGTACGCGCTGGTGCTCATGCGCCGCCGCGGCCGTAGCGGCATGCGGATCCGGGCCGCGACCAACGCGGCCATGATGGTGGTCGCCGCGGTGCTGTCCGCGGTAGCGCTGACTGCCGGCCCGGCGACCGCGGCGCCGATCACGGCGGCCGCGCCCGATGTCAGCACCGGCGGTGGCATGGCGTTACTCGCCGCGGCGATCGCAGTCGCGGGCTCCTCCATCGGCGCCGCGATCGCGGTGGCCTACACCGGCGCGGCTGCCCTCGCCGCGATGAGCGAGCGACCCGAGCTCTTCGGCCGGGCCATGGTGATCGTCGGGCTCGCCGAGGGCATCGCCATCTACGGCCTCATCGTGTCGATCATTCTGATCGGAAAGGCGTGACCATGAGCCAGGTCGCGGTGATCGGTGCCCGGACGGCCGTCCAGGGGTACGGACTCGCGGGCGCGCTGGTCCGCGTCGCCGAGGACCCCGAGGCCGTACGGCGTAGGTGGTCGGAGCTACCCGCGGGCATCGCAGTCGTGGTGTTGACCGCTGCAGCCGAGACGGCATTGCGCGGGCAACTCGACGCCGATGACGGCCCGTTGATCGCGGTGATGACATGACTGTGCGCGTGGACGACGTGGCCGAGGCGCTGACCCCGGTCCGGGCCTCGTTGCTGGCGGCCGCCCAGCGCGACGTGGACGCGCACAACGCGCAGGCGCGGGCGCAGGTGGCTGAGACGCTGGCCGTGGCCGGCCGCCGGGTGGACGGCATCCTGACCGCGGCACGTGAAGCCGGCATCGCGGACGCCGAGGCGGCACTGGCGATCGAGCGGTCCCGGGCGCGGCGCGCGGCACGCGCCCGTACGCTCCAGGCCCGTCGTGAGGCCTATGACGAGCTGCGCCGGCAGAGCCGGCAGGCCGTCCTCCGAATCCAGGACGAGCCCGGGTACGCCGTCGTCCGCGAGACGCTGACCGCGGTGGCACACCGCCTGCTCGGACCGGACGCCGAAGTCGTGGAAGCGGAAGGTGGCGGGGTCATCGCCCGCTCGGGAGCCCGCCGCGTCGATCTCTCGCTGATCGCGTTCGCCGAGCGCGCCGTGGACACGGTCGCGGCGGGAGCCGAGGAGCCATGATCACCGGTACGGTCCGCCGCGTCAACGGTCCGCTCGTCGAAGTGGACGGGTTGAGCGGCGCCGGCATGGCGGAGCTCGTCGAGATCGGCAGTCGCCGCTTGCCCGCGGAGGTCGTTTCGATGTGTGACGAGACCACCGGCCCGGGGACGGACACGGTGACGCTTCAAGCCTACGAGTACACCGGTGGCATCTGCCCCGGAGATGCGGTGCGGGCACTGGGCCGGCCGGCTGGGACGAATTCGCCCGGATCAGGATGCCTACCGGTGAAATCCGGCACGCCCTCGTCCTGGAGGTCGACCGTGACCTGGCGGTCGTCCAGGTGCTGGAGGGCACCGGCGGAATCCAGAGGGTCGGCACTTACGCCACCTTCGACGGCAGTCCGCTGCGCGTCCCGGTCGGTGCGGGGTGGCTCGGCCGCGTCTGCAACGGCCGCGGCGAGCCGATGGACGGTGGGCCACCGGTGTTCGCCGCGCGGTCCGCGCCGGTCAACGGCCATCCTCTCAACCCGACCATGCGGGAACCACCGACCGATCCGGTCCTGACCGGGGTGTCGGTCATCGACGGTCTGACGACGCTGGTGCGCGGGCAGAAGCTGCCCGTGTTCTCGGTCGCGGGCCTGCCACACCTGGAGCTCGCCACCCAGATCGCCGCCCAGGCCACTACCGGCGGTGAGCCGTTCTCTGTCGTCGTCGCGGCGATGGGCCTCACCCACGCCGACGCTGCAGCCGTCCGCGACGGACTCGAGGAGCGCTCCGCCGCCGGTGAGCTCGCCCTGTTCCTCAACACCGCCGACGATCCGGTGGTCGAACGCATCCTGGTGCCGCGCATCGCTCTGACCGTGGCCGAGCACCTGGCCTTTTCCCTCGGCCGGCACGTCCTCGTGGTGATGGCCGACATGACCAGCTACTGCGAAGCGGTACGCGAAGTGTCAGCGGCCCGGGGCGAGGTTCCGGCACGGCACGCCTATCCCGGATATCTCTACAGCGACCTGGCCTCGCTGTACGAGCGCTGCGGCCGCATCCGTGGTGTCCCAGGCTCGGTCACTGTGCTGCCGATGCTCACCATGCCCGGCGGTGACATCACGCACCCGATACCGGATCTCACCGGGTACATCACCGAGGGTCAGGTCGTGCTCTCCGCCGGCGCGTCGGCCCATGGCGTGTACCCGCCGGTCGAGCCCTTGTCGTCGCTGTCCCGGCTGATGCGCCACGGCGCCGGGCCCGGCCGGACCCGTGAGGATCATCTTGACGTCGCCGCCCAGTTGCTGGCTGCCCTCTCCCGGGCCCGTCAGGTGGGGGAGCTGGCCGAACTGGTCGGCGCCGCGGCGCTGAGCGCGACCGATCGGCAGTATCTCGCGTTCGAGAGCGCGTTCAGCCGCGACTTCGTCGATCAGCGTACTGATGAAATCCGCAGCATCGAACAGACTCTCGACCGCGCCTGGCGGGTCCTGTCGCTGCTCCCGCGCCGGGAGCTGACGATGGTGACGCCGGCTCTGCTCGATGCTCGTCACGTGCCGTTGACCGGCGGCGACGACCATGGCTGACCTGCGGGTTCCGCCGGGCCGAGCAGGCCGGATGTGGCTCGGCGAACGCCTGAGGACAGCCCATCGTGCGGCCACCTTGCTTGATCACAAGGCGCACGTCCTGCGCAGGGAGCGGGAACGCCTCACCCTGGTCGCGGACCGGACCCGCGCGAAATGGGCCGCGACGCAGCACGAAGCGGATCGGTGGCTCACGCGCGTAGCCGTGATGGGGGGACAGCGCGAGATCCGGTTCGGTAACGCCGACCAGCTCACCGAGGTGAATGTCACCTGGGATGCCGTCATGGGAGTGCGCTACCCCAGTGATGTCGTCTGCATTCTGCCGAACCAATCGATCACAGCGCGAAGTCCGGGAAGTGCAGCGCTGACGGAGGCCGCCACTGCTCACCGGCGTGCGCTCCGGGCGGCCGTAGAACATGCTGCGGCCACAGCGGCATGCCGGATCCTGGAGACCGAGATGCGGGAGACCCGAAGGCGCTTGCATGCGATTTCCGACCGATGGATCCCGCGTCTCGAGTCCGCGCTCCGGAGCCTCACCGAACGACTGGACGAGGACGAACGGGCCGAAGGGGTTCAGCTGCGATGGGCGGCCCGACGCACGGGATCGGAGCGTGCTTCATGATCGCACGAATTCTGCTGGCAGCCGACGACTCCCCGGCGGCCCTCGCGGCGGCCCGGTTGTGTGTGGAGCTCGCCGGGCATTGTGGAGCCTCCGTTCGGACCGTCGTCGTACGGACCGGCAGGGAGACAGAACCCGCTGGAGAGCCAACCGGTGACCCGGTACTGCGGTATGTGCGGCATCTCGCGGACAGCACCAGCGTGCCCTTCGAAGGGATCGTGGTAAGCGGGTCCGTGGTGCCGTCCATCCTCGAGCAGGCGCGAGCGTACGCCGCCGATCTGATTGTGGTCGGCCGGTCCGATATCAGGGGCACGGGCCGGCCGTACGTGGGTCACCACACCCGGCACATGTTGGAATTCGCTGATCAGCCGGTCGTGGTGGTCCCGTACACCGCGCCGTGCCGCGCCTCATGCGCTCCTGACGGTGGAGGCTCCTGAGATTGTGCCGGACGTACGCCGGTACTTGACGAAGGCCAGATAGGTCTCCGCCTGCCGCTCATTCTTCTCCTCCGACCGGCGGAGGGCCTGCGCCTGACCGGTGAGCCGCCAACGCCACAGGGCAGTCTTCTCAAGATTGCGATCGGTCATCCTCCGGTATCGCGGATCTCCGCCGGCAGCCAGCTTTCGAACCCGCTGGACTTCGCGGTTCAGACCCGCCTGCCACTGCTCATGCGCACGTTCAGCCTTGTGCAGGCCCGTTCGGGCCCGTTCGTTCCAGATCACGTCACAGTGCCGATAGCCGATCGGGATCGGCAGCGGCCAGTACTCCGGGTCGGCTGCGGCCGGCGCGATCAGGAAACCGGCGCACGGCACGACGCCGTCCGGGCGGGCCAGTGGACAGGCTCCCGTGGAGGAGGGACCGGGGCACACACGGACCCCCCTGCCGGTCGCCGGGTCCAGGATGCGAATCGAGCGCTTGGTCATGGCCATGACACAGCCTCCACTTCTCGTCCCTCACGGTAGCCGTGCGCCGCGGTCCTCAGCAGGGCCGTCCGTCAGCCCTCAGGAGTCTTCCGGCCATGAAGGTCCCCCCGGTCGCACCGCCGTTCGGCGTTCCACGAACGGGTCTCCAGCTCGTCCGCGGCGCGAGCAGAGGCCCCGATCTGCGGCCCAGCGGAGCGCGCGGGAGGGCCGCCCTGAACCCAACGGTCCCTCCAAACGGCTCACCGGCCGCCCACGGCATGGGCACGGGCCGTTCGGCCCTACTGGACAGCGGGCGTCAGAGGTGGACTTCTCATGTTGGTGCGAGCTAACAGGAGGTGACCGAAATGGCAATGGCGACCAAGCCGTGGCAGCGATGGCAGGACTGGATCACCACGGCAGCGGGCTTGTTCCTGGCGCTGTCGCCGATCTGGTTCGACGTCGATACCGCCGGCGCCTGGGGTATGGCGATCATCGGCGCGTTCACGGCCGTGTTCGGACTGATCGCTCTGTACGCGCCGGGTCTGATGGCTGACGAGATCCTCGCCATCGGCGCCGGTGTGGTGGCGTTCGTGGCCCCGTGGGTCTTCTCGTACAGCGATTACACCGAAGCGTCGTGGACCTCGTGGGTGGTGGGTGTGATCGTGGCTCTCGCCGGAGCCCTCGCACTGCCCGCCAGTCGCGCGGCACACCAGCCGGCAACCCGCTGACGACAACGCCACGCAACGACCCGTCCGGCGGGCGCGGAGCCCGAACCCCTCCCGTCCGCCGGGCGCCGTCTGAGCCGGAAGTTCTTGCCGAGACAGACACCCCACCACGTCGTATCGCGCCGATCAGGGCCGGAAGCGGTCGCTGAACCGTCACTCGATGGAGGACACCATGCCGCTGAAGCAGAAGGCGGGCCGGCCCTGGCTGCCACCCCGCTGGTTCATCCGCTTCGCCTGGACGTTCCATCGGACTCTGTACCGGGCGAGCGGTGGACGACTGGGACTGCGTCGCCCACGTCCTGGCCGGTGGGGGATGCTGCGGCTGACCACTGTCGGCCGCCGTACCGGTCGGCAGCGCGGCGTCATCCTCGCGTACTTCGAGGACGGCGGCGATCTGGTGACCCTGGCCATGAACGGATGGGGAAAGTCCGAACCGGCCTGGTGGCTGAACCTGCGCGACCACCCGGACGCCGCCGTGCAGGTAACGGATGGGCGGCGCCTGGTCCGGGCCCACGCCGCAGCCGGCGACGAACGGTCGAGGCTGTGGGCGCGCTGGCACGAGTACGACCCCGAACTGGACGCCTACGCGGCGCTGAGACCGACGGAAACCGCCGTGGTCGTGCTGGCGCCGCGGCCCGAGGCTCCTGACAAGAGCTGAGCTCTCAGCACGTCAACGCCGCGCGGAGGTGGACCATGACCTATCACATCGAAAGCCGGGTATTGACCGCTCAGAACACCGCGGTTGTCCGGGGCAGCATGCCGACCGAGCGGGTACCCGCGTGGATGGCCGGCGTCTACGAGCAGGTCAACCGCTACCTGACCGATCGGGGAATCCGGACGGATGGCCCTCCGTTCGCCCGGTACACCTTCCACGGGGGCGCCGTCGACGTGGAGGCCGGTTTTCCGGTCCTCGAACCGATACGCGACGGCGGACGCGTTGTCTCGTCGCGTTTACCCGGCGGAACGGCGGCAGTCACTACCCACTACGGGCGCTATGAGGATCTGGCTCTGGCCTACCAGGCGATCGCCGACTGGATGAAGGAGCGGGGGGTGGAATCAGCCGGGCCGCATTGGGAGGTGTATTACACGAACCCCGCCGCGCAGCCCGATCCGGCTACGTGGAGCACCGATGTGGTGATGCCGTACTGGGCCGGGAGAGGCTGATGCGCTACGGGCATTTCGACGACGAGCGTCGCGAATACGTCATCGACCGGCCGGACACGCCGCTTCCCTGGATCAATTATCTGGGCACCGAGCAATACTTCGGCATCGTCTCCAACACCGCGGGCGGCTACTCGTTCTACCGTGACGCCCGGCTGCGCCGCCTCACCCGGTACCGATACAACAATGTGCCGTTCGATGTCGGCGGACGGTACGTGTACGTGCGCGACGACGTCACCGGCGACTTCTGGTCGCCGGCATGGCAGCCCACGCGCAGCCCGCTGGACGACTACGAATGCCGGCACGGCCTGTCGTACACCCGGATCGCCGCCGCCCGCAACGGAATCCGTGCCGAGACGCTGTTCTTCGTGCCGCTCGGCGAGACGCTCGAGGTGTGGCGGGTCCGGATCACCAACGAGCGGGACACGACAGCCGAGCTCTCACTGTTCTCCTCGGTCGAATTCTGCCTGTGGGACGCGCAGGACGACGCGACGAATTTCCAGCGCAACTTCTCCACGGGTCAGGTCGAGGTGGTGGACGGAGTGATCTACCACAAGACCGAGTACCGGGAGCGGCGCGACCACTTCGCATACTTCGCGTGCTCGGAGCCGCTGGCCGGGTTCGACACCCAGCGGGAGACCTTCCTCGGGGCTTACCGCGGCTGGGATCGACCGGCGGCAGTCGAGCGCGGCGCGGCCTTCGACTCGGTCGCGCACGGCTGGGCGCCGATCGGCAGCCACCACGTACGGCTCGGGTTGGCGCCGGGGGAGACCCGTGAGGTTGTCTTCGTGCTCGGGTACGCCGAGAACCCGCGGACGGACAAGTTCGACCCACCCGGTTCACAGACGCTGAACAAGCGGAACGTACGGCCGGTCATCGAGCGCTGGCTGCGGCCGGAAACCGTCGCCGGAGGTTTCGCCGCGCTCGGCGCCTCCTGGGACCGGCTGCTGGGGGGCCTGCGCGTGACAACTCCGGACCCGCACACCGACCGGATGGTCAACGTCTGGAACGCGTACCAATGCATGGTGACCTTCAATCTGAGCCGGTCGGCGTCGTTCTACGAGTCGGGGATCGGCCGCGGCATGGGGTTCCGCGACTCCAACCAGGATCTGCTCGGGTTCGTGCACATGATCCCGGAGCGGGCCCGCGAGCGAATACTGGACATCGCCGCTACCCAGATGGCGACCGGCGGGGCGTACCACCAATATCAGCCGCTGACCAAACGCGGCAACGACGATATCGGAGCAGGTTTCAACGACGACCCCTTGTGGCTGGTGCTCGGGGTCTCCGCCTACGTCAAGGAGACCGGTGACCGGACGATCCTGGACGAGCCCGTGCCATTCGACAACGACCCCGGCAGCGAGGCGCCACTGTACGAGCACCTGCGTCGATCGCTGCGCTACAGCCAGGAACGGCTCGGCCCGCACCGCCTGCCGTTGATCGGGCGGGCAGACTGGAACGACTGCCTCAACCTCAATTGTTTCTCCGACACCCCGGGAGAGCCGTTCCAGACCACTGAGAACGTGAGCGGCGGGGCCGCCGAGTCGGTCTTCATCGCCGGGCAGTTCGTCTTTGCTGCCAAGGAACTGGCTGCGCTCGCCGAGCTTCAGCGGATGCCGGGGGATGCAGCTGAGTACCGCGCCGCTGCGGAGAAGATGACCGGCGCGATCGTGGAGCACGGCTGGGACGGCGCTTGGTTCCGCCGCGCGTACGACTTCCGCGGCCACCCGATCGGCTCGAGCGAGAACGACGAGGGACAAATCTTCATCGAACCGCAGGGTATGTGTGTTCTGGCCGGTGTCGGTCACGGCGACGGGCTGGCCGCGCGGGCGCTGAGAAGCGTCACTGAGCGGCTGGCCACCGCGCACGGCATCGTCCTGCAGCAGCCCGCGTACGCCGGCTACCGGATCGAGCTGGGCGAGATATCCTCCTACCCACCCGGGTACAAGGAGAACGCCGGCATCTTCTGTCACACCAATCCGTGGATCATGATCGCGGAGGCGATGATGAACAACGGCGATCGCGCCTTCGACTACTACCGCCGGATCAACCCGTCGATGCGGGAGGCGATCAGCGAGCTGCATCGCTGCGAGCCGTACGTCTACGCGCAAATGATCGCCGGCCCGGACGCGCCGACCCACGGCGAGGCCAAGAACTCGTGGCTCACCGGCACCGCCGCGTGGAACTTCGTCGCGATCACGCAGTGGATCCTCGGCATCCGGCCGGAGCTGACCGGGCTGCGCTTGGACCCGGTGCTGCCCGCGGATTGGACCGGCTTCCAGGCCACCCGTGCTTTCCGTGGCGCCACCTACGAGATCACAGTACGCAAGGTGGCCGGGACGGTCGGCCGGGTCTCGTACCTGGTCGTGGATGGCGAGCACGTGGACGGCACCATGGTGCCGTCCGCCGCTCCCGGCGCGGTGGTCAGGGTGGAAGCTGTCATCGAGGGCTGATTCCCCCCGTCCGCCGAGGTCGGATCTGTGCGGATGCCAGCGGATCGCGCCCGTTACCGAGCGCGTTTCGCCTGTGAGAGCAGGAAATCGGTCACAGCCGGAGCGAAGCCCGGTCCCAACTCGGGCACGTGCGAACCGTCGTTGATCGTCCATGCCTGAACGGTCGACCCGGCGGCGCATCCCTGCCTGTAGAAGCGTACCGACGTTTCGGTGGCCGGCAGATCGGTGACCAGGTCGAGGCCCTCAGCGTCGCGACCGGCTGTGGCGCAGCCGTTGTAGCTCACCCATTGGGCGACCGTGGTGGCCGCGGACGGATAACCGATGCCGTTGATGTCGCCGCCGTCGAACGCGACGGTCTCGTCGGCGGTGCTGTGGATGGCGAGCACACTCACCGGTTCGGCCGGCTGGCACCGCGAGGCGTCGTTCCAGCCGGCGCCGTTGAGGGAGGCGATCGCGGTGACCTGGTCGGCGTGATCGCACGCCATCCGGAACGTCATGAATCCGCCGTTCGAGTGGCCGATCAGGTAGACGCGTGCGCGGTCAATACGGTAGGCGTCCCGGATCGTGGAGATGAGCTCGCTGAGGTAGCGCGAGTCGTCGGGCTTCGGCTCGGCGAAGGCGCAACACGCGTCGGTGGCATTCCAGAGGTGCTCGCCCTGGTCATCGGTCGATCCATCGGGATAGGCGTAGACGAATCCACGCCTATCCGACTCGGGAGTGAGCCGCAGGTAGCTCTCCAGCTCCTTGGCGTCGGAGGTGTAGCCGTGCAGCGCCACCACCAGCGGGACGGACCGGCTCGAATCGTAGGAAGCCGGGACGTGCACCGTGACCGGCCGACCGGCGACCTCCACCGTGCGCGTGCCGCTCGCCGGCCACGCAGGCGGGGAGCTCGACGACGGCACCGGATCATTACCCGAACAGCAGGCGAGCATCACCGTGACCACCGCCGCGGCGGTCACGGTCCGGCCCGCCTGCCACCAGTTTCGAGCCATCACACCTCCCGAGCTGGGACGCGAACTCAGACTACGCGATTGAGGGCGAGAACCTCATCGAAGCTTTCGCCCACGGAGGCGACCAGACAGTCCGGGTCGGGTACGACCGTGGCGTCCATGGTCAGACCCAGCCCAACAAGTACGACTCCTGGACCGTGACACCGGCCCAACGGGTGGCTGACACGATGGTGGCCGAGAACGACACGCGCAGGTCGGCGGGCGTCAACATCTTGCTCGCCGCGCCGATGACTGTTGCCGGCAGACGATTCAACAGCGGCGTGAGCGAGGAGAGGCCGTGCTGGGTCTGCTCCACATGCGACGTCAGCAAGAGACCGTGGAGGACGGCGACGCGTTCCCGCGGATCAGTCACTCCGGCCGGGCCGGCGAAGACAGCTCCTGTGAGACTGCCGTCCCCGGGCACGACGACCGACAGCTCGCCGAGTTCGATTCCGTGCCGGTGGTGGTAACGCCGCATTCCGCCGAGCAGCGCCGCCACGATCACTGCCTCGAAGGAGCTGCCAGTTGCCCGGGAACTTCGATTTCGTGTTCACCACGCCTCCCCGAAGACTTCGTGGCCGGGCGGCACCCTTGCTCGTGTGGACCCGGGTCGCGTAGCCACAGAACCGTGCGGTGCGGCGGGCCGCGATCGACGCCACGGTGGTGCCCCAAGTGCCGCCTCCGAGCACAGCCACGGTGGGCGTACGGGCGATCATCTCGCATCCACGCGTGCGGGCCACTGGTCCAGGGTGTCTACGAATTTTTGCCGTATCTCAGCGCTGCGCGTTTCGATCTGGTCGGCCGCCCAACCGGTGGTGGGAATCGGGTCGAGGACGGCGACCTGGACCGTGCCCGGGTTGATCAGCAACGATCGGCGCCAGGCCAGCTCTCCGGTATTGCGCAGCACGACGGGCACGAGTGGAACTCCAGCCTGCTGGGCGACGTGGAACGCGCCCTTCTTGAATCGTCCGACGCGGGGCGTCGGCATGCGGGTGCCCTCGGGCAGGATGAGGATCGAGATGCCGTCGCGGAGCCGCTGGACGACCTGGTCCAGGCTCGCCTTCGCCCGCGTCACATCGGATCGGTCGATCCACACCGGGTCCAGTGCGGCGCCGATGATGACCATTCGCGGATCGAGACGTGCCTCTTTCTTGGCCACGGCGGTGAAGTCGTGTCGCAGCAGCGCGGCCAGTACGAGCGCGTCGAGTGTGCTCTGGTGGTTGGCGATGAACACGGCCGGGCGGGCGCTGTGGAGATTGTGCTCTCCCACCACGTCGAGGCGTACACCGGCGAAGGCCAGCCCGAGATCGGCTGCGAGCGCGGTCCCGGTGTTGACGCCCAGCCGATGATCGCCGGTCAGCCACCCTAACGCCGCGCCGGTTGTCACTCCGGTGTTCGCGCCGAGCAGGGCGCCTACAGTGCCCAGGTAGGAGCGCAGTCCCGGTGATCTGGGCTCGCGCAGCGTCAGCACCGGCCACCCGAAGTCCAAGGCCGCGCGGCGCAGGGCCGGGTGCGGGTTGAGCGCGTACGGCCGCCCCACCGCGGCCAACAAGGCGACGTCTTCCGGGCCGTTGGCATAGCCGTAGCTGCGCCGCAGATCGACCCCGTTGGCTTGAGCAAAAGCGCGCACCGCGGCGGCTTTGGGCTCGCCCCACAGCATGCCGGTGGTGCTCCGGCCGGTCAGGACGCCACCCACTTCCTCGAGCTCCGTGCAGACGATGTGCGGGATCCCCAGGTCGCGGGCCACCGGGGCGACCTGCATGCGGGTCGCCGACGAGGCGATCACGAGGGTGTGGCCCCGTTGCTGGTGGGCGCGCACAAGGTCACGGGCCTCCGGCCGCAGGGTGCCCGCGATCCGGTTCGCGAACAGCCGATCGCCCATCTCGGCCACCGCGTTCGCTCTGCGTCCGTTCAGGGCCGCGAAACCCATCCGCCCTACCGTCTGCGGATCGCCACCCAGCAAAGTGCTGTCCACTGCCGCGGCCATGATGCGGGCGAGTTCCAAGGGGCCGACCTCGCCCCGGAGGATCTGGTCGCGACAGATGCTGCCGGCGGTGTACCCGTGCACCAGGGTGCCGTCGAGGTCGAAGAAGGCGGCGATCTCGGGTCCGGTTGCTCCGGTGCGGACTCCGGTGATGGCGTCGGCCACAGTGATGTTCATGTCCGCTCCCCGGGGTGCAACCGGGCGATGACGTGGACTCGGCGTACCGTCTCGCGTACCTGATCACGAAAGTCGTCGCGCCGTTGGGCGGCTTCGTGGCCGGGTTCGAGAAGGCCCCGATGTTCGGCCAGCCGCAAGGCGGGCCGGAACAACTCCAGCGACACGGATTCTTCGTTGGCCAGGCGTTTCTGCAACGCCCATTGCCGGCCCAGCCGCAGGCACTGGTTCAGGAAGCCGGATTGGTCGAACGGCTCGAAGTCGTGCCAGGCCGTCAACTGTTCGGCCACCACCAGATAGGCATCCAGGAAGGGGCGGAGGACCAGGTGGGCGACCAGCAGGTCGCTTTCCCGCAGCCACCGCCACGCCTCGGCCGGACCGAATGCGCGCAGCTCGCCGTTCAGCCGCGGGTCGACGGTCGCAAGCTCGGCAGCCATCGCGGCGGCCAGCTCGGCGCGCGGCGGGAAGAAGAAGTCGAACTTCAGCAGGTCACGCAGTCGCAAGGTCTCGCGCTGGGCGGTCGCGAGCCCGTCCTCGCCGTCTTCTGCCGCGGCCACCAGGCTGAGTTCGCCGACGGCCCGGTCGATCAGCAGGTGCACGGTGGTGTTGCGATAGAACGCAGCGACCAGGTGCTGGCCGGAAGCGACCGACCAGACTCTGTGGGTGCTGCCGTCGAAACCGGCGAGAACTCCGGAACGGACCAGGCCGTCGAGCGTGTGGCGGATGGTCGCCGGGTCCGTGAGATCAGCAGCGCCGGCGACCGAGTGCCCCCGCCGAGCGAGATAGCGGGCCAGCGGGGCTACCGTCTGCAACACCTCTTCCAGCGTCACCGCGCGGTCGGCGGCCAGCAGTGCCGTGCAGACGACCGCCGTGGTGGTCACCGGCGTGGCGTGGTTGATGCGGCGGCAGGTCTCGATCGCGATGCGCTCGACCGCGCGCGGCGCGGCCGGGGCGTCCGCGCGGAGCTCGGCGAGCCGCTCACGCAGCGGTAAGGCCTCCCCGAACTGCACATACGCCCGGCCGAACTGCTCGCGCTGAGCCCGTCCGAAGGACCACAGCCATCGCAGGTCCTCCGGGCGCTTAGCTGCCCCGTGTGCCTCGGTCGTGACCAGCGACACCTCGTGCAACTGCTCGTACACGATCGATACCGGCACAATCACCGCGTCCGTCGCGGCCGCCATGTCGAGCGCGTCGACCACGTACCGCAGCAGCCCGTACGCGGGATGGCGGAGTTTTCCGGTCCTGGTCCGGCCACCCTCGATGGACCAGCAGAGATTGCGCCGATCCTTGATCATCTGGGCGACGTACCAGCGCAGCGCGCACCGGTACACCGGATTGTCTGTGGTGGAGCGCCTGACGTAGACGAAACCCGAGTGCCGTAGCAGGCGGTTGAACGGGAAGACGTCGAGATTCGCGCCGGCCAGCACGAATGGCGCGGCCACGCCGTTGCGGGAGATCGCCGCGGGTACCGTGATGCCGTCGAGGTAGGAGCGGTGCGAGAACGGGAACAGCAGCGCGTGCTTGCGGTCCAGGGACCGCAGCCGGCGCAGATCCTCAGGGTTGATGACCAGCTCGTGGGCCCGGCTCAGCCAGTGACTGAACCGGGCCCAGTCGCGGGTCGCGCGTCTGGTGTGCTTGGCGCCCATCTCGCGCAGGTATCCGGCGGCCTCGGCGCGGACCTGCCGCGGCTCGTGGCCCAGCGAATCGGCCAGATCTACCAGAGCCGCCGCGAATGCGTCGCCGGACAGCAAGGCTGCGACCTCCGGCGGATCGGCCGGCAGCGGCCGGGCCTGCGGATCAGCCGACCCGGCTCGATAGACCCGACGGGTCAGGCCGCGCCCGGCCTTCGAACGGATCATGGGTCCTCCGTCGGCGCTCGGTATCATCAGTGCCTCGCAGGTGTGTCCGATGGCGGTGTATCGCACGTTCAGCGTCGTCTTTCGTGCCGCCCGTGGTCAGGGGCCATCGGTCGCCGGTGGGAGGCCTTAGGGCAGGTACTAGGACTCTGTCGGCCAGGCGATCGCCGGGATCACGCTGGAGGCGTCCAGGTTCGGACAGCGCCGCACGATCGGGAAGGGAGCTTCGCCATGGGAGACACGATGCAGCGCCAGCGGGTGATCCGTAGCGCCGGCGGTGGGGACGCGGTATACGGGCTCGGCTTGATCGGCGCCCTGGCTTACTACATCAGCCAGGCCAGCGGTTTCGCGGAGGGTGTGATCGGCATGTTGAAGGCGTTCGTCTGGCCCGCCTTCATGGTCTACGACCTGTTCCGGTTCATCTCCGGCTGACGGCAGTCGAGCAGGCGGCGATCGTGAGCTGACGGTGGGACCGAACACCTACCGGGCCGCGGCTCGGGCCCGGCGTGTTCCCCGGGCAGCCCGGGGCTGAGCCTCCGCCGGTGCTCTACGCGTGGTGAGGACCTCGGCGAGCGGGCGTCGGGGAGTGCCCGCCCGAGCGGCGCCGTAGCCGACCCTGAGCACCATTTGCACCGACAGACCTCCGGCCGCGTTCGACAGAACGTTGCGTACCGCCGGAACCTCCACCAGTTGACTGATGGGCATGGCGGCTAGTTGCTGGCAGGTGGCGCTGAGCAACACCCGCTGCAGTGCCTGCCCGGCGCGCACCCAATCCGCCGGCCGGTCGCCGGCCGTGGCCAGTGCCAGGATTGTGGGCTGCGGCTCGAACGTCTCGACTGGGCGCGGCGCTACGGAGGCCTCGGCGAAGTCCCGCAAAGGCATGGTCCCACGGACGTCGGCGACACCGGTAGCCCACGGGGGAACACCGTCACGATCCTGCCCAGTCGCGGTCCAGCGCGCCAGTTCCGTCCCGTAGCCGGGACGCGCACGAAGCCAACGGTCGGCCGATCGAGCCAGCCCGAGTATCGCAGCGCGGGCCGGCGGGGCCGCGACGGTGAGCACAGCCCTCTCGCGCTGTGCGGCATCCCGGAGGCTGTTCAGGACGGCCTCCGGGACCGGAGCAGCGGTGAACGCCCACCTGTTCGTGTGGCGGTGGGGGATGGCGGCCGCGAGAGCCTGCGCAGAGGAGCTGACCGGCGCGCGGCCCTTGACGGTCAGCCGAGCCACCAGGTCGGGCTCGTCCGGCGACGGGAACAGCCGCGTTCGGGACGCGAAGCCGGCTCTGGACACGGCCAGGCGAAGAGTGAAAAGCGCTGCGCCCACACTGATCAGCTGCTCGCGACCGGCCGGATCCAGCACCAGCAGTCGACGATCGGGGTCCGCGTACACCTCGACGGTGTTGCCGATGATCACGAACCGCCACGGCTGGCTGTTGTGCAATGACGGCGCCGAAGTGGCCGAGCGCACGCATTCCGCCAGCACCTTGTCCGACGGCACGAGCACAAGAGAACCCATAGCTCCTCCAGCTGACTGTTCTGGCTACGCCACCAGGGGCGTCGGTATCAGCACATCGCGGCGAAGATCCGCCGGCCAGGGCCATTGGCCCTTGGCCCGGCGACGACCGGCCCGAGAGCTCGCTGAGGGTCATGCCGTTCAGGTGCGCGCCGGACATCCGCAGCCGGCCAGGACCGGCGGTCACGATCAGCCGAGCCGATCGGCCGAATCGAGGCCGCGCACGTCGGCGACTCGCTGGTGCGCGGCGTGCAACTGATCAGCGGCGATCGCGAGCAGGCGGTCGGTGAGCTCGAAGCCGAGCGCAGGCTCCTCAGCGATCAGGTTGCGAAGCCCACCGGCCCGCAACTCGACCGCATGGCACTCCTCGACTATGAACGCGCCGATGGTCGACCGGTACGGGGGGATCAGGCTGGACCAGCCGAGCACACCGTCGCCGCCGGTGAGGGTTATCGGCACGTCGCCGTGGCCGGGCAGGTGGAAGTCGAGCATCACGACGCCCGACCACGGCAGCCACAGGTGGTCGAGCGGGGTGCCCTCGCGCATCAGCCGCGTCGACTCCGGCCAGGTGACGGACGTGCCGAGCGCGGCCAGCCGGCGGATCCAACGACCTGGCAGGTCGGCCACCAGCGGATGCAGGGCAAGGTGGTCGAACACCGTCAACGGTGAGGCCATCGCCGCCTCCCTCCCTCATGCTGTGCCGAACCGGGCGCGTCCTTCCGTCAATGTTGTCGGGCCTGGGCGGCTTCGACAGGGCCGGAAGACCGGACTGCCACCCCAGTAGGGCCTTCCGGTCACTGTTGGCGCAGCATCGCGAAGGGCAAGCCGAGTTGGCCGAGAGGACGGAGCAACCTCCGTCATAGCCTTGCCTCGGTTCCGGCTTCTCCACTGGTCATGTAACTCACGACGCGCCGCCGGTCGAATTCGATGAGGGGCGCCTGGACCGCCAGGCGCCCCAGATGCAGGATCGCGATGCGGTCGGCGATCGCGAACACCTCGTTCAGATTGTGCGAGATGACCAGCACCGCGAGCCCGTGCGCGCGCAGCGATCGGATCAGGTCCTGCACCATCGCGGTCTGGGTAACGCCCAGCGCCGCGGTCGGCTCGTCCAGGATGACCAGTTTGGAATGCCACATGACCGCCCTGGCCACGGCCACCGACTGGCGCTGGCCACCGGAGAGCGATGCGGCGCGCTGCCGTACTGATCGGACGGTGGTGACACCCAGCTCCCGCAACGTAGCCGTGGCGGCCTGCTCCATCTCGGCCTCGTCGAGCAGCCAGTGACGCAACCGTTCCCGACCCAGGAACATGTTTTGCACGATGTCCAGATTGTCGGCCAGCGCCAGATCTTGGTAGACGGTCTCGATGCCCAGCGCCGAGGCCTCCCGGGGACTGCGGATATGGACCTCTCGGCCCTGCCACCGGATCTGGCCGCGATCCGGTTGATGGATGCCGGCCACACACTTGATCAGAACCGACTTACCGGCGCCGTTGTCGCCGCACAAGGCAGTCACTTGTGCGGCAGGGACGTCGAGATCCACACCGCCCAGCGCCTGAACGGCTCCGAAGCTCTTGCGGATGTCACGCAGCCGCAGCAGCGGCTCGGTCGTTTCCATCGGAGGATCCCCTGTCGACGTCGATTCGTGCAGTCTCTGGATGGATCCGCGTAGAACATGCGCACAAGGGACCATCAGCCCGGCCGGGCGGGGCGAGCAGCCCGGCCGAATCAGGGGAATGACCGTCGCGTGTTGTCGCGATACGCCGGGCGCAGGACATGCCGTCGAGTGGAACGCGAGATCATCGACCTCGTGCACGACTTCCACGTCGATCTGATGCGACATGCGATTCTCCTCCCGTCCCAGGCAGCCTCGGTCGGGCCGCACAACGCGAACAGGGCCAGGTCGCCCCCGCGTGGGGGCCGACCGGCGCTGGTCGCGCGGGCCACCGGGTCGCAGGCTGAACCGGATCGCAACAGGAGGTCCCGGCCATGTCAGCTTCACAGATTGTCGTCGGCTACGACGGGTCGCGCGATGCCCGAGAGGCGCTTCGGTGGGCGTTCGCCGAGGCGGCACGTACGGGCGCGGACGTGGACATCGTCTACGTGTGGCGGTGGCCGGAGTACCTGCCGGCCAGTTCCCTGGTCCCCGGCGTACCGGTGTGGCCCGACATGACGGCCGAGAAGGAGCTGGAAGTCATGCTGGCCGACGTTGCGGACGGGGCCCGAGCGCAATTCCCGGGCGTAACCGCTCGTACGGTGATCGCCCACGGATCGCCGGCGTCGGTCCTGCGCGATCTTTCCTCCGGTGCGAGCCTGGTCGTCGTCGGCGGACGGAGTCACGGCCTGCTTCAGGACTTCTGGCTCGGGTCGGTGGCCGGGGCGCTGGCCGCACATGCCTCGAGCTCGGTCGTCGTGGTGCGTGACGGCGGGGACAAGCCGGCAGGGGCGCCCATCGTGCTGGGACTCGACGAGTCCGGTCACTCGGATCGAGCCGCAGAGTTCGCATTCGAGCAGGCGGCCGCGCAGAACGTCCCCTTGCGGGTGGTGCGGGCGTGGATGCCACCACCAGATCCGTGGCTCGGTTCTTCATTCATCGACCGCGAGGAGGTGTCGACGGCCGAACTGGCCGCAGTCCGTGAGCAGGTGGGCGTATGGCAGCGGAAATACCCCTCCGTGGAGCTGCGCATCGAGGCGATTGTCGGTCATCCGTACCGGGTTGTCGCCGAGGCCGCGGAGCAGGCCCGGATGGTCGTGCTCGGCGCGCGGGGCAAGGGTGGCTTCTCCGCCCTGCGGCTCGGCTCGGTTTCTCGTTATGTGCTGCACCACGTGTCTGTCACCACCGCGATCGTCCGATGACCAGTGCCGCCGGAAGCGGGTGTCAGGACAGGTGGGCGGCGTCGAGGGCCGATTGCAGCGATTGCCGGTAGCCGTCGCTGGTCACTGTGGCACCCGAGACGGCATCGATGTCCGCGTTCTGCGCTGTCAGCGTCTCCTGGCGCAGGACGGGCAACGCGTGGGCGTTGATCTCCTGGTCCCGGTGGTTCGCGGAGGGATAGAGGGGCACCTGAACGTCGGTGATCGTGCCGTCGGTCACCGTGATGGCGACCTGCACGTCGCCCCAGCGGGTGGAGGTCACCGCGCCGGTGTAGGTCTTGCTGCCGGTCGTTCCGTTCGTCGAGCTGCTGCTGGACGGTGCCGGCCTGGTCGGGGAAGGCGTCGTCGCCGGGCCCGTGGCTGCCGGTGGCGAGGCGGCGGCCGTCCCGGTGGCGCCCGTGCTGGTGCGGTAGCTGAACAGCAGCACCAGGGCGGCGACCGTGGAGAAGAGCCAGAGGGTGATGCGTCGCATGGTCGGGCGTCCTTTCGTCACCAGGAGAACTGTTCGGTGTGCACCCGGTCGGCGGGGGTTCCGGCGGCGTGGACCGCGGAGCGGGCGGCGTCGGTCCACGCATCCGGACCACAGATGTACACGTGAGCGTGGGCGACGTGCGGGGCGATCTGGCGCAGCGCGTCGTCGTCGGCGTGATCGGCGTACTGCGCGGGCAGCCAGGACGGCCGGTCGGCGCGGCCGCCGAGCAGCAACATCAGACGCACGCCCCGGTTGGTGGCGAACCACTGGAGCTCGTTGCGGAACGCGACGTCGGCGTCGTCGCGGGCCCGGTAGACCAGGGTGGCCTCGCCCGGCTGGTAGGGCAGCTCGCCGAGCAGCGCCAGCAGCGGTGTGACACCGATGCCGCAGGCGAGAAGGACCACGGGACCGCCGGTGTAGCTGTCACCGGTGAGCTTGCCGTACGGACCTTCGATCATCGTCCTTGTGCCGGGCCGCATCGCCGCGACACGGGCGCTGCCGTCGCCCAGATTCTTCACGGTGATCCGCAGCAGGTGCCCGTGCGGCGTCGCCGACAGCGAGTACGGGTGCGCCCGCGACCAGCCCGGCCCGTCGAGGAATCGCCACTGGAAGAACTGTCCCGCCCGCACCGGCAGCCGGTCGAGGCGCCGGCCGGTCAGGTAGACCGAGGTCAGCCCGGGGCCTTCCGGCACCACGTGGCTGACGACCAGGCGGTGCCGCCAGCTGCGCCAGGCGGGCAAGCCGATCCGGCAGGTGAGCACGGCACCGGCCGCGAGGGCGTACAGAGTCCACCAGTAGACCGTCGAGGCGGTGGAGCCGATGAAGTCGGTGCCGGTCCACAGCTGATGCGGCAGCGCCAGGCCTACACCGAGATAGGCGTACAGATGAAGCAGATGCCACGACTCGTAGCGCAGTCGCCGCCGTGCTGCGCGGATCGAAGTCACCACCACCAGGATCAGCGCAGCCGTGCCGGCAGCGGCCAGCAGCATGCCGGGGTAGGACCAGATCATGTCCCAGAGCTCGGCGAACACGTTGGCGTGCTCGGCGCCCGCGTAGCCGAAGGCGATCAGGACGATGTGCGCGACCAGGAGCCAGAACGACGTGAAACCAGTCCAGCGATGCCAGCGGGCCAGCCTGTCCTGCCCGAAGGCGCGCTCCACGAGTGGGATCCGCGCGAGCAGCAGCACCTGAAACAGCAGTAGATCTGATGCCCAGAGCCCGGCGAGACGGCCGGCCGCGGATACGGCGGACGCACCACCTTCTGCGATCTGCTGCACCCCGCCGTTGCTGACCCACAGGGCGGTCACCACAAGCAGAGTGAGCCCGGCCAGGACTCCTCCGGCGTCACTCCACCGGACAGAGGCCGTGCGGCGCTGCCCGCTGCCCGGAGCCGAAGAGGGGGCCGGGAGCTGGGCCGGGAGCGGGCCCGTGGTCACCGTCATGCGGTCACGATCGGCCGACTTGCTGAGAATTCGCGGTCCGGCGCCTGTGAGCGGGCTATGACCTGCCCGTGATCTGCGGTCGTTCACGACCCGGCACCCGGCAGCCTCACCGTGAAGGCCGCACCTTGACCGGGCTTGCCGGCGGCCTCGATGGTCCCACCGTGCCCGGTGATCACTTCGCGGGCCAGCGCCAGGCCGAGCCCGAATCGCCGATGATCGCCATGACCACGGGCGAATCGGTCGAAGAGACGTTCCGCGTCGACTGGATCGAAACCCGAGCCATCGTCACGCACGGTGAGCACCACGGTGCGGTCCTTCCTGTCCGAATGGAGCTGGAGCGTGACCCGTCCACCGGCTGGGGTGTGGCTCAGAGCGTTGTCGACCAGCGCGACGACCACCCGACGAAGCGCCGCCTCGCGACCCCGCACCAAGGAGGGCCCGTCCGGGTCGGGTTCGAAGAGAAGATCGACTTGCTGCTCCCCAGCCCTGGCAGCGAAGGCCGCCACGGTGCCGGCGGCGACTACGCCGAGATCGACCTCGGCCGCCGCGGCGGTGCCACGCTCCAGATGGGTCGACAGCAGCAGATCCTCGATCACGTCGCCGAGCTGCCGGGTACCGGCCAGGAGCAGCTCGATGTCCGCCGCCGTCCGTTCCGGAGCCGCTCCGTCCCGGAAATCCTGCTGAAGAAGCTGAGCCCGGGTGTGCAGCTGAGTGACGGGGGTGCGCAGTTCGTGGCTGGCATCGGCGACGAACCGGCGCTGCCGGGTCAAGGCCTCGCCCAGCGGCGCGGTGGCACGGCGAGCCAGCAGGATTCCGGCGACCGCGGCGGCCGCGAGGCCGACCAGGCCCGCGAGGGCGAGCGCGGCCAGCAGCCGGTGCCGCTCAGCTTCCTGACCGGCCAGGCTGCCGACCACCTGAACCGTATCGGTTCCTCGGGACTGGGTGACCACCGAGTAGTCGGTGCCGCCGACGTCCACCGCGGCTGTCTCGGCCGCCCCACCGGCTCGCACCCGGTCGAGCGCGCCCCGATCGGGAAAGCCCGCAGGCGCGTCCGCGGTCGACGAGAGTCGGCCGTTCGCATCCAGGAAGTAGATCCACCTCCCGGCCGGAACATCGCTCACGTCCTGGACGGTCGCCGCGGTCTGCCGCAAGGCACGCGTCAGATCCGTACGCTGGCCGCGCGCGACGCCGTAGGCCACTATCACGCCGAACAACAAGAGAATGAGCGCCACCGCGGCGACGTTCTGAACGGCCACGGTGCGGCGGGCCTGCCTCAGCAGTGCCGCGTCGGGGTCGGGCCTGCTCACAGCGTCCCCAGCCGGTAGCCGGCCCCGCGGACGGTGGACACCACTCCGGCACCCAGCTTGCGACGCAGGTAATGCACGTACGTGTCGACCAGATTCTCGGCGGCTGCATCGGGGAAGACCCGGGCCACGATCTCGGCGCGGTCGAACACGCGGGCCGGCGCCTCCGCGAGCATGCGGAGGAGGTCGGCCTCCCGGCCGGACAGAGTGACGCTGGCGCCGTCGGCGGTGCCGACCCGGCGAGTGATCAGGTCGAACTCCGCGTTCCCGATCGCCAGCGTGGAATCCGGTGAGCCGGGACGGCGCAGCAGGGCCCGGACACGGGCGAGCAGCTCGTCAACTTCGAACGGCTTGACAAGATAGTCCTCGGCGCCGCTGTCCAGCCCGGCGACGCGGTCCGCCACGGTGCCCAGCGCGGTCAGCACCAGCGCCGGCGTCCCCACCGAGCTGCGCCGCAGCCGCGCCAGAAGGTCGAGGCCCTCGATCGCAGGCAGGCCGCGATCGATCACCAGGACGTCGTACCGGCGAGTCAGGCCACGGTGAAGCCCGGCTTGCCCGTCGCGCGCGAGTTCGGCGGCATAGCCGGCTCCGCGGAACAGCCTGAGCAGCAGGTCGCCGAGCTCATGGTCGTCCTCGACGGCCAGGATCCGCGGGACGCCGTGGTGTCGTGTGTTGCTTGTGTCCACGTGTCAAGCCTGCCTCGTCCGGATGGGAGAACTCCAAGAAACTGTTCGTACGCTGGCCGAAAGACGCCTATCCGGAGGATTCGCATGTCTACCGTCAACGGGCTACCCGCGCACCTCTTGCTCGTGCACGCCGTCGTGGTTCTGCTGCCGCTGAGCGCGCTGCTGCTCATCGCCACCGTCGTCCGGCCGGCAGCCCGCCGCCGATTCGCGGGAGCGAATGTCGTACTGAGCCTTCTGGTTGTCGTTCTCGTTCCGCTGACCACGAGCGCGGGGGAGTGGCTGGAACAGCGTGTGCCAAGCAGCGACCTGGTGCATCGGCACGCCGAACTGGGGGACACGGCCATTCTCTACGCGTTGCCGATCGCGGTGCTGGCGCTGCTTGTCTGGTGGCGTGAGCGCGAGACGGCCGGCGAAGGGTCCGCACGCCGCACCTATCTGGCCCCCACGTCGTCGGCCGTGACGGGCGTCATCGCGGCCGTCGCGGTCGTCGTCGCGGCCGCGGGTGTCTACGGCACCTACCGCATCGGCGACTCCGGCGCCAGGGCGGCCTGGACCGGCACCTTCGACGTCACGGCGACCAGCCCCCGCGCCGAGCATCCATGACAGCGTTCGCCGATTCCGTCCTGCATCCGCAGTGGCTGATCTCCACGTTCGGCCTGATCGGCATCCTGGCGCTGGTGTTCGCCGAATCGGGCCTGCTGATCGGCTTCTTCCTGCCGGGTGACTCCCTGCTGTTCACCGCCGGCCTGCTGGTCGCCGAAGGCAGCCATCTGCACCAGCCGTTGTGGCTCGTCTGCCTGCTGGTCACGGCCGCGGCGGTGGCCGGCGACCAGACCGGATACGCGTTCGGCCGGAGAGTCGGACCGGCGTTGTTCCGGCGGCCGGACTCGCGACTGTTCAAGCAGGACAACCTCGTCCGGGCCCGCGGCTTCTTCGCGAGATACGGTGCCCGGTCGATCGTACTGGCCCGTTTCATACCGGTCGTGCGGACGTTCACCCCGATTGTGGCGGGATCGAGCCACGTGTCGTACCGCACTTTCGTCGTCTGGAACGTTGTCGGCGGCACGTCCTGGGGTTGCGGCGTGACAGCGCTCGGCTACTTCCTCGGGCAGGTCGCGTTCGTGCGCTCGAACATCGAGTTGATCCTGATCGGCGTCGTCCTCGTCTCGGTGGTGCCGGTCGTCGTGGGAGCGCTCCGTGGCAGGCGACGGTCCGCCGGGGCAGCGCGCCGTGGGACCTTCGGCCCCTGACTGCGTGGCCGTCCGGTGACACAGTCGAAGTGCCGCCATCACGAGGCAATCACCGAGGAGTCCGACATGACGCTGACGATCGCCGGCCTGAAGGCCGTGGAAGTGCTCGATTCGCGGGGCCGCCCCACCGTGGCCGTGACGTTGCGGCTGGCCGACGGCCGGACTGTGCGCGCCGGGGTGCCGTCCGGTGCGTCGACCGGTAGCCGTGAGGCGGTCGAACTGCGCGATGGCGACCCGCACCGCTACTCCGGCCAGGGCGTGCTGAAGGCCGTCGCCAACCTCAACGGCGAGATTCAGGACCTGCTCACCGGCCGGCACTTCACCGATCTCGCGGCAGTGGACCGGGCGATGATCGAGGCCGACGGGACTAACACCAAGGCGCGCCTGGGCGCCAACGCCGTCGTCGGTGTCTCCATGGCCGCCGCTCGGGCGTTCGCCCTGCTCGCAGACCTGCCGCTGTGGCGCTTCCTGACGCCGGCCGGCGCGACGCCACGCCTGCCGGTGCCGCACTTCAACGTCGTCAACGGCGGCATGCACGCCCCGAACCGCCTCGACTTCCAGGAATTCATGATCGCGCCGCTCGGGGCGCCCAGCCTCGCGGAGGCGGTCCGCGCCGGCGCTGAGGTCTACGCGGCGCTGCGCCGCCGCCTGAGCGACAAGGGCTTCGCCACTGGTCTGGGTGACGAGGGCGGCTTCGCACCCGAGATCGACACCCCCGAAGACGTTCTGAGCCTGCTGGTCGATGCCGTCTCGGACGCCGGCTACCGGATCGGCCAAGACGGCATCGCCATCGCGCTCGACCCGGCCGCCAGCGAGTTCTATCGTGAGGGCCACTACCATGTCGCAGCGGAGAAACTCACCAGCGACGACATGATCAGCCGGTACGAGGCCATGGTGGACCGGTATCCGGTGTGGAGCATCGAGGACGGTCTGGCCGAGGGTGACTGGGACGGCTGGATCAGGCTGACCGAGCGGCTCGGCCCGCGGACCCAACTGGTCGGCGACGACCTGCTGGTCACCAACCCCGGCATCGTCGCGGAGGCCATCGGCCGCAGGGCGGCGAACGCCGCGCTCATCAAAGTCAACCAGATCGGCACGGTGACCGAGACGCTCGAGGCCATGCGTCTGTGCCGGGAAGCCGGTTGGGCCCAGATGGTCTCGCACCGCTCGGGCGAGACCGAGGACACCTTCATCGCCGACCTCGCCGTGGCAACCGGCTGCGGGCAGTTGAAGACCGGCGCACCGGCTCGGGGCGAACGGGTGGCCAAATACAACCGGCTGATCGAGATCGAGGCCGCCGGGTCGCGTCCGTACGGGCTGCCCTGACAGGTGGGCCCCACCCGTGACGGTCCTTCGGCCCTGCCGCAACCGGCCATCCGCGTCGGATCGTGAAACCCATGAACACCGGGCAGCACTTGGGTTCCTCCGCGCTGGCAGAGGTGGTCCGGCTACGCCCGTTCCGGCGGTTGTGGCTCGTCTTCGGGCTATCGTCCCTGGGTGACTGGCTGGGACTGCTGGCGACCTCTTCGTTCGCCTCCGCGCAGCTGAGTTCGCCGGCCGGCCAGGGCGCCGCTTTCGGCGCGATCATCGCCGTTCAGCTGCTGCCGTCGCTCGTGCTCGGGCCGATCGGCGGCGTGCTGGCCGACCGGTTCGACCGGCGGCACACGATGGTGCTGGTCGACGTGGTGCGCTTCTTGCTGTTCGCCTCCATCCCGACTGCGGCGTTGCTGTCGCACAACCGTGTCCTCGTGATCGGTTGGATTGGCGTTGCCTCATTCACCGCTCAAGCCGTCGCGATGGTGTGGAACCCGGCCAAGGAAGCGGCCGTGCCGAACCTGATACCTCGCCACCGGCTCGAGACGGCGAACCAGTTGACCATCATCACCACCTACGGGATCACGCCGGTGCTGGCGGCTCTGGCTTTCGCCGGGGCGGCGAGGTTGCCGAGCCTGGGCCGCATCGATGCGGTCGCATTCGCGCTCTACTTCAACGCTTTGACGTTCCTCGCCTGCGCGGCGGTCGTCCACTTCGGCGTACGAGAGATCTCCGGCCGGCGTGCTGCCGTGCCGGCGCCCGCCGAGCCGGCCCTTGACGCGCTATGGACCGGGTGGCGCCACCTCACCGGGACTCCGTTGCTGCGAGGCCTGATCATCGGGCTGCTGGGCGCCTTCGCCGGTGCGGGCATCGTGGTGGGCGGGGCGCGCTTCTACAGCCGGTCGCTCGGCGGTGGTGACGCCGCCTTCGGTCTGCTGTTCGCCGGCTTGTTCATCGGCTTCGGGCTGGGTGTGCTCGCCGGGCCGAAACTGGCTGGACGCGTGCCCCGGCGCGTGGTGTTCGGCCTGTCCGTCCAGCTGGCCGGTCTCGCTGTGGTTCTGCTGTCCATCACCGCACGACTGGTGGTCGCCCTGGCCGAAGTGGCGATCGTCGGTTTCGGTGCGGGCCTGGCCTTCCTCTGTGGCGTCACGCTCATCGGTGGCGAGGTCGACGACGCGGTACGCGGAAGGGTTTTCGCCTTCGTCCAGACTGCCGCCAGGGCCATGCTGCTCGTCGCCGTGGCGGTGGCAAGCGCACTGGCCGGCGCCGCGTCGCCGCATCGCGTCGTGCTGGGACCCACATGGGTTTCGCTGGCCGACAGCCGGCTGCTGTATGCGATCGCTGGGTTCTCCGGCATCACGGTGGGTCTGGTTGCACTCCGGCAGATGGCCGGTGAGGACTTTCTGTCACTGGGCCGAGCGGCGTGGCGGCACTTGCGCGGCGCACCAAGCGGCGCCGGATCGACTCAACCGACAGGAGTAGGAGATGACACACCACCCCCTGTCCGATGTGCGGGATACCGACACCGTGGTGGGCGTAGACGGCTCGCGCTGGTGGAGTCCGCACGCCGGCCGCTGATCACTCACCCTTACCGGATGAGGACATCCGGCACGGCTCGGCGTGGCGAGCCCCGGCCGGGCACGCCATACCCGAGGCGTAGCGCCATCTGCGGGAGACCGGTTCGGTGCAACGAGCGGCGCAGCTGTTCGCGAGCGGAGGGCACCTCGATCGGCTGCGAGATCAATGAGGCCGCCAGTCCCGAGTCGGTCGCGGTCAGCAGTACCCGCTGCAGAGCCTGACCGGCGGTGATCTGGTCCATCGGCCGGTCGCCGGGCACGCCGAGGATGCCCACGAGGGGCTCGGGCTCATAGTCGCGGCCCGGTGCCCGTGGCCGGTCGCCGAAACCCCGCTGGGGAAGCAGATCATGCGGAGCCGGCACCGGACCACCGGCCTGGCGCGGTACACCGTCGGCGGCATCGCCCGCATGCGTCCACTCGGCCAGCTCGAACTGGTACGTGCTGTCGCGGCGCAGCACCCGATCGGCGCTGCCGGCGATCTCGGCGAAGCTTGCCAGCGCTGTCATGCCGACCAACAGTTCGAGCCAGGCGTGTTCGTCACGGGCAGCGCTCATCAGGCGGTGCCGGATCTCGGCGGGCACCGCCTCCGACCAGAACGGCGCCCGGTTGCTGTGCCGACGCGGAATTGCGGCGTACAACGCCTCCTCGGTGTAGGTCGGCGGGCGTCCGCGGCCCGGCGAGAGCCGGGCGATGATCTCCGGGTCCGGGTCCGGGCACAGTCGCACGTCGGCCGGACGCCCGCGCACGGCCAGGGCCAGCCGGGCGTTGTAGGTCGCGGCGCCGCAGGCCAGCCGGACCGCCCAACCCGATCGATCGGCGACGGCAAGCTGCCGACCGGGGTCGGCGAGGATCTCGACGGCGCCGTCACGGAGCCGGAATTGCCATGGTTGGCTGTTGTGCATCGAGGGGGCACGGATACCGGCGATTGCCGCCGCGCGGAGGTCCGCTTCGCCGTACGCCGACGGCGACGTCTGCTGTGCCGTGGGAATGTGATCGTCGGATGTCACGGCAGGAACCTCCGATCCGGGTCTCACCACCACCGTGTCGCCTTCCCCGGATGTTGTTCAGGGCCGGAGGTCCTGTCTGGTCCAGGATCGTCTTACCGGCCGGATTCCGGATTCGCCTGCTCGGTCTGCATCCGCGTCTCCGACCGGTTCAGAACACGGTCAACCCGTGGTCACGGAACTGGCCACGCACCCGCTCCAGCAGTGCGGCGTCGGGGACCGGCGTTCCGGCGAGCGGGAAGGGCAGCCCCAAGGCGGCGTACTTCCGCTCTCCGAGGCGGTGGAACGGGAGAACCTCGATCCGTTCTACCGTGGACACCCCGGCGGCGATGCGGGCAACGGCCTCCACATTGGCCGGATCGTCGGTCAGGCCGGGCACCAACACGAACCGTACCCAGATGGGTTTGCCCAGCTCCGCCAGGCGATGCGCGAAGCGGACAGTGGGCTCGAGACGACCCGTGCCGGTCACTTGCGCGTACGTTCGGGGATCTCCACTCTTGATGTCGAGCAGCACGAGATCGGTCGCGTCGAGCAGGTCGCCGTCCGCGCGGTCCCCGAGGAAGCCACTGGTGTCCAGGGCAGTGTGCAGTCCCATCTCGTGACAGCTGCGGAGCACCTCGCGGGTGAAAGTGACCTGCTGCAAAGGCTCCCCGCCGCTCACGGTGACGCCGCCATGCGAGACCTTGAGGAAACGTTCGTAGCGGCGGATCTCGGTGAGCAGGGCTTCCGCGGTCGTCAGGCCGCCGTGGCGCCGGTACTGAGTGTCCGGGCTGTGGCAGTAGAGGCACCGCAGGGGGCAGCCGGCCAGGAACGCGACGAACCGGGTGCCCGGCCCGTCCACTCCTGTCGACACGTCGAAGGAGTGGAGGGAGCCGGTCACCGTCCGGGCCGTCGTGGTCATCACAGCGACCCGTGGAAGGTCCGGGAGATGACGTCGCGCTGCTGTTCCGGGGTGAGCCTGACGAAGTTGACCGCGTAGCCCGAGACCCGGATGGTCAGCTGAGGGTAGTTCTCGGGGTGCGCCATCGCGTCCTCCAGGGTCTCCCGGTTCAGCACGTTGACATTCATGTGGAAGCCGCCGCCGTCGGTGTAGGCGTCCAGCACGCCGGCCAGGTTCGTGACGCGTTCCTCGCGACTGTGGCCGAGCCCGTCCGGGCTGACGGTGATGGTCAGCGAGATGCCGTCACGGGCCGACCGGTACGGCAGTTTGGCCACCGACAGGGCGGCGGCGACCATGCCGTGCTTGTCCCGGCCGTTCATCGGGTTGGCACCCGGCGCGAACGGCTCGCCGGCACGCCGGCCGTCCGGGGTGTTGCCGGTCTTCCGGCCGTAGACGACGTTGGACGTGATGGTGAGCACGGACAAGCTCGGCTCGGCGTCGCGGTAGGTGGGCTGTTTCTGGATCTTGGCCATGAACCGTTCGACCAGGTCGACGGCGATGTCATCCACCCGGTCGTCGTTGTTGCCGAATGCCGGGAAACCACCGTCGATCTCGTAGTCGACGGCCAGGCCGGAGGCGTCCCGCACCACCTTCACCTGAGCGTGCTTGATGGCGCTCAGGCTGTCGGCGGCGACGGACAGGCCGGCGATGCCGGTGGCGAGGAAGCGGTGCACGGGATAGTCGTGCAAGGCCATCTCGAGACGCTCGTAGGCGTACTTGTCGTGCATGTAGTGGATGACGTTGAGCGCGTCGACGTAGGTCTCGGCCAGCCAGTCGAGGGTCTTGTCGTACGCGTCCATGACGGTGTCGAAGCTCAGCACGTCGTCGACGATCGGCTCGCCGGCGAAGACCTGCTCGCCGGTCACCTCGTCCCGGCCGCCGTTGATGGCGTAGAGCAGCGCCTTGGCCAGGTTGGCCCGTGCGCCGAAGAACTGCATGTCCTTGCCGACGCGCATGGCCGACACGCAGCAGGCGATCGCGGTGTCGTCGCTGTAGGCGGGCCTGATCAGGTCGTCGTTCTCGTACTGGATCGAGCTGGTGTCGATGGAGACCTGCGCGCAGAACTGCTTGAAACCCTCGGGCAGTCGCGGTGACCAGAGCACGGTCAGGTTGGGCTCGGGCGCGGGACCGAGGTTGTAGAGGGTCTGCAGGTAGCGAAAGCTCGTACGGGTCACCAGGGGCCGGCCGTCGTCGCCGATGCCCCCGAGCGCCTCGGTCACCCACGTCGGGTCACCGGAGAACAGTTGGTCGTAGTCGGGGGTGCGCAGGAACCGAATGATGCGCAGCTTGATGACGAAGTCGTCGATCAGCTCCTGAGCTTGCGCCTCGGTCAGTACGCCTTCGTCGATATCACGCTGCAGATAGATGTCGAGGAACGAGGAGGTGCGCCCGAGCGACATCGCGGCGCCGTTCTGCTCCTTGGTCGCGGCCAGGTAGGCGAAGTACAGCCACTGGATGGCTTCGCGTCCGGTCGTGGCCGGTCCGGTGATGTCGTAGCCGTACCGCTCGGCCATGAACCGCAGCTCTTCGAGCGCGCGGATCTGCTCGGCCAGTTCCTCCCGATCGCGGATGACATCAGCAGTGGACGTCAGATCGTCCAGCTCGGCCTTGCGTTCCTGGCGCTCGGTGACGAGCCGGTCCACGCCGTAGAGGGCGACGCGACGGTAGTCGCCGATGATCCGGCCACGACCGTAGGCGTCGGGCAGCCCGGTGATGATGTGCGAGCGCCGTGCGGCCTTGACATCCGCCGGATACGCGTCGAAGACACCGTCGTTGTGTGTCTTGCGGTACTCGCTGAAGACGGTCTTCACGTGGTCGTCGAGGACGTACCCGTACGCGGCCAGGCCGGCCTGCACCATCCGTAGGCCTCCGTTGGGCATGATCGCCCGGCGCAGCGGTGAACTCGTCTGCAGGCCGACGATCAGCTCGTGGTCCCGGTCGATCCAGCCGGGCGCGTGCGAGGTGATGCTTGACGGAGTGTGCGCGTCCACATCGTAGATTCCGCGCCGCTGCTCCTCGGGAAACATGCGCGTCAGCTGCTCCCAGATCCGGCTGGTCCGGTGGGTGGGGCCTTCGAGAAATGCGGGCCCTCCTTCGTACGGAATGACGTTGTCCCGCACGAAGGCGGCTACATCGACCGTGTCGCGCCAGCCCGATCCCTGGAATCCACGCCAACCACTAGCCATGACAATCCCTCCCTGTCCCTCTGCCTTGACTCTTGTCTCGCACGCCGGATCCGGGCAGGGCCGATGGTCCTTCCAACCCCGGGATTCCGACCCTGCGCCGCCGGCTAGCAGCTACTCCGGTATTGCGGTGAGCCGTCGCGGCGCGGGCCTGCGTCCGGCCGGCTGAGCGGGTTCGGACGTCAGGGGCGCCGCGGCCGGGATCGGCCGGGTGACCGAGGCTTCGGTGGTGAGCACCAGCGGTTCACCGTGATGCCTCAGCTCCAGCTCGGCGCCGGCGTTGTCGTTGCCGCGCAGCGAGTAGACGGCCTCGTGCGCGCTGACCGTCACCCGCAGGCGCAGGCCGTGCCACAACAGGGAAAAGGCCAACCGGTCGATTCGGCGGGGCAGGCGGGGTGTGAACGACAGCACACCGCCGTGGTCGCGCATGCCGCCCAGCCCCGCGACGAGCGACAGCCACGCTCCGGCCAGAGACGCGATGTGCAGGCCGTCACGGGTGTTGTGATGCAGATCGTAGAGGTCCATGAGCACCGCCTCGCCGATGTAGTCGTGGGCCAGCTCCAGATGTCCCACCTCGGCGGCGAGCACCGCTTGGGCGCACGCCGACAGGGAGGAGTCGCGTGCGGTGCGCTGTTCGTAGTAGGCGAAGTTGCGGGCTTTGTCCTCGGCCGTGAACGCGTCTCCGCACCAATGCATGGCGAGCACCAGGTCCGCCTGCTTGACGACTTGAGTCCGATAAAGGTCCAGGTACGGAAAGTGCATCAGGAGCGGATACTCGCCGGGCCGGGTGGCGGCGAAGTCCCACTCCTTCCGCAGGGTGAAGCCACGGACCTGAGGATGCACCCCGAGATGTGGGTCGTACGGAATGCTCATGGCGGTGGCGGCGGCCCGCCAGACGACGAGTTCTTCTTTGCGCACGTCGAGCGTCTCGCCGCGCTCCGGGTGGCGCTCGACGCTGTCCGCGGCCGCGCGGAGATTCCGCTGGGCCATCAGGTTGGTGTAGACGTTGTCATCGGCGATCGCGGTGTACTCGTCGGGTCCGGTCACACCGTTGAGGTGGAAGGCGCCGTCCCGGTCGTAATGGCCGAAGGAGGCCCACAACCGCGCCGTTTCCACGAGCAGGTCGACGCCGACTTCTCGTTCGAAGTCCGCGTCGCCGGTCGCGTCGACGTACCGCACCACCGCGTCGGCGATGTCGGCGCCGATGTGTACCGCCGCCGTCCCGGCCGGCCAGTAGCCGGAACATTCCTGGCCGCGGATGGTCCGCCACGGGAAGGCGGCGCCGGACCAGCCCAGGGTGGCGGCACGTTCCTTCGCCAGGCCCAGTGTGGAGTGCCGCCAGCGCAGCGCCTCGGCCGCCGCGCCGGGCTGAATTGCGGTCAGCACCGGAAGGACGAAGCGCTCGGTGTCCCAGAACACGTGTCCGTCATAGCCGGGCCCGGTCAGGCCCTTGGCTGCGATGGGGCGGCCTCGACCCTGCGCCCCCGCCTGCAATACGTGGAACAGCGCGATGCGGACCGCCTGCTGAACCTCGGCGTCGCCGTCCACCTCGACGTCAGCGTCGTCCCAGAAGGCGTCCAGGCGGTTCCGTTGCTCGCGTCGCAGACCGTCCCAGCCCTCGTAACGGGCCCCTTCGAGCGCCGCGGCCACCCGGTCGCGCAGCGCGGACCGTGAACGGTGTTCGGACCAGCTGTAAGCCAGCAGCTTGACCAGGCGCAGCGGTTGACCGGGCATCAGCCGGCAGACCATCGTGGTTCGGGCCAGGTCCTCGTACGCCTCACTGGTACAGCGCAGATCGGGTGGCCCCTCGACGATGTGGTCCATGGCGGCGACCAGGTGCAGACCGCTTTCGCGGGTGATGTGCATCAACATTGCGCCGGTGCCCGTGGCGTGGCTGAGCTCGGCCACGAGCGGCGCCCGCAGCACCGCCGATACGCGCGGATCGCGCATCGGTCCCGGCAAGGCCTCGTTGGCCACGAGCTCGGACTGCACGATCACTCGCACCGGCGCGTCGACCGCCTCCACCTCGTACTCGATCGCGGCAATCGACCGGTGCGTCAACGACACCAGCCGGGTCGAGCGGACCCGGACCGTCCGCCCGGCCGGCGATCGCCATTCGAGGGAACGGCGCAGCACCCCCTCGCGCAGGTCCAGCACGCGCTCGTGGTGGAGCAGCCGGCCGTCGCGCACGTCCAACGGCTCGTCGTCGACCAGCAGGCGGATCACCTTGCCGTCGGTCACGTTGACGATGGTCTGGCCGGACTCCGGATAGCTGTAACCGCCCTCGGCGTACGGCAGCGGGCGCAGCTCGTAGAAGGAGTTCAGATAGGTGCCCGGCAGGGCGTGCGGGTCACCCTCGTCGAGGTTGCCGCGCAGTCCGAGGTGTCCGTTGGAGAGCGCGAAGAGGGACTCCGACCGAGCGAGCAGCTGCCGGTCGAGATGAGTTTCGCGCAGCTGCCAAGGCTCGACGGCGTACGCCTGAGGCCGTTCCACGCCAACCTCATCTCCGGCCGCGGCGGCCCCAGATCAGGTAGGCCGGCGGCCCGATCGGCTGCACGAAGACCGCGAGCCACCACACCGCCTTGGCGCCCCGCACGGAAGACGAGGGTCGCCGCGCCAGATCGGCGGCAGCCACAGCGGTGCAGAGCAGTTCGGCCGCCGCGAGCACCGTGACCGCGGCTCGTTGCCGGGGGTCCAGGTTGTGCCAGCTGCGAGTCATCGTGCACCTCCGGCGGTCCGAGCGGTTCCGCCGCCCGTCTGATGACTTCGAGCTTGTACCGGTGTGGGCCGGTGTCACAGGGCTGAACGGCCCGGGTCGACCGGCCCGATCCGCACCCGTTCGGCGGCGCTGATCGGGTCGAGGTAGCGTCCTCCGGGCTCCGGCACGGGCGCCGAGGCGACCATGGACCTTGCCGGCAACCGGCCCGTGGCGGCTCTGGCCGATCACCTCGGCGGCACACGGCGCCCACGATGGCTGCACTGCGCGGTAGGCAGTCCTGGCCGGGCGGGACCTTCGGCCCTGATGGCCGCGTACGACTCCGCCGTACCGTCCGGAAAGGGACAACGGACGAAGGAGGGGCGCGTTGAAGACCTGGAGCGTCAACGATGTGATGACCAAGGTGGTCCTGTCCGTGGACGCGACCGCCTCCTACCGAGACGTAGTGGATCTGCTGATCGAGAACAGGCTGAGCGCGGCGCCGGTGGTCGACGCCTTCCGGCACGTGATCGGTGTCGTGTCCGAGGCCGATCTCCTGCGAAAGATCGAATATGCCGGCGAGGACGAGCCGCGGCTGTTCGAGAGCCGGCAGCGTCGTGGCGAGCGCCGCAAGTCCCGGGCGCAGACCGTGGAGCACCTGATGAGCGCTCCCGCCGTGGTGACCCTCAGCGGCACCTCGATCGCGGCGGCCGCTCGGCTGATGGACCGGGAGAACGTCAAGCGCCTGCCCGTCATCGATGACCTCGGACGGCTCATCGGGATCGTCTCTCGCGCCGATCTGCTCAAGGCTCACCTGCGTGCGGACGACGAGATTCTGGCCGACATCGAGTCGGGCGTCCTGCACCCGTACGTCGACGATGAGAACGCGAAGGTGACGGCCACCGTGACCGATGGGGTGGTCACTTTGTCCGGCCGGGTGGACCGATGGTCCTCGGCCGAGATCGCGGAGCGACTGACCAGGCAGGTGGCAGGCGTGGTCGACGTGCGGTCCGCACTCGACTGGAGCTACGACGACCGCCAGATGCGGGGCGTGCGTCTGGGGATGGGCATCGGCTGACCCGGTGCAACCGGAATCGTGGCCCGGGTGAAAGCCCGGGCCACGCGTGTTCGTGCTTCAGCGGCGGCCGAGTCTGTCCATCTCGGCCCGGATGGCCTCCTCGGAAGGATTCGAGCCGACGTAGACGTCCCAGACGTGGAAGGCGAGGCCAATGCCCCAGCCGAGCAGCGGGAACATCGGCCAGTAGAAACCGCCAGGGGTGGTCAGCAGCCAGATCCCGTTCAGGAAGAGATTGACCAGCACGAAGGCGAGCAGGTGCGCTTGCAGGTCGCGCTTCTTGCGCAAGCGGGTCACGGCCGCCTCGCGCAGGTCGACCGGGATCGGGGAATCGGTCATGGTTGGCCTTCTTTCGGGCTACGTCCCCACGGTCACGGGGGGAATCTGCTGAGGCGCCGGACCGGCCGGACCGGGCGCTGATGGTGGCGGGCTGTGCCGGCGGCCGATGCCGACGCCGCCCAGCACGATCAGCCCGATGGCGATCAGGCCCAGCACGATGCCGGTGGCGAGCAGTCCGCCGCCCAGGCCGGTGAGGTCGGGGATCTGAATGGCGCCCTCGACGTCGGCCGCCACTCCGGGCGTGCCGTCGAGATTGGTGACGACCACGGCGTAGTCGCCGTCGGTGACGTTCCACCGCAGGGTGGCGCCGGAGCCGGTGCCGGTGGCCAGCCAGAACGGCTGGGCAGCCGGGTCGGTGATCGCGCGGGTTGCGCCGGAGGCGCGGTCGTAACGGCCCGCGCCGGAGTTGAACCCGACCAGCTGGTCGTGCGAGGTGCCGGCCAGCCAGGCGTCGACCGAACGCTGCCGGGCGATACCGACGAACAAGGGTTCGCCGGTGGGCGAGGCCACGGTCACGCGTAGGCCGCCAACGTCGGCGAGGTTCCGCGTCCAGACCTCGGTGTCGGCGATGACCAGGTTCTCCGCGGTGACGGCGGCCGTATTCGTGCTCAGCTGCAGCGTCGGCGAGGCCACGTAACCGTTGCGGTCGCGTGCCGAGTCGAGGCCCAGCAACACGCCACCACCGATGCCCAACCCGGCGGCCGGGGCAAGCAGCAGCACGCCGGCTACCAGAGCGACGACGGACCCGGCGATCGATCCTGTCCGCCGGTGAGGCACAGCCACCGGGCCCGCGGCCCCGGCCGGGTCGTCGGGTGGCGGGTCCGGCTCGGTGTCGCCCTGGTCCAGGCGGAACGGCGGGTACTGGGGCGTGAGCAGGGTCAGATAGGCGATCACTCGCAAATTCCACCGGGCGACGCCCACGAGCAGGTCGTACAGTCCCCGGGGATAGCGGCCGGTGAACAGCAGAGCCAGGCCGGCGACGAGCACGACGGCGCCCAGGACGCTGATCCGGACGTCGTTGTCGCGGGTTCCGGCTGCCGTCAACGCGCCCAGGATGACCAGGTGCGGAATCGCGAACAGCCAGGCGACCAGGGGTAGCCAGCGTGGCGGTGGGCCGTCCGGCTCGAGGTGCAGGCGTGCCGGATAGTCCGGGACGTCCGCGAGGGTGAACGGCGGATAGGCGTCGGTGCCGAGAGCCTGGTAGCCGTAGTAGCCGACGCGCCAGCTCCAGCGCAGCACGCCGAGGTTGTAGGCGCGCAGCGCTGCCGGGTAGCGGCCGGTGAACAGCACGGCCAGGTAGGCCACCAGGGTGAGCACCACTAGGCCGGTCCACAGCACTGCCAGGACGATGTAGTGCGGGATGAGCAGCAGCCATTTGACGAGCCATAGCCAGCGGCTCAGCGTGGGGTCGCGGCGGGCTTCGACCCGCATCGGATAGCGGTTCATGTCACCTCCCAGAGAGTCTTCTGCTCCAGGACAACGCCGCTCGTCGTGCTGTGGCAGGGCCGGAAGGCGGGGTGTGCCGGGCAGATCGGGCCCTCCGGCCCTGACCGACCGGTGGCAGTCCGCCTAGCGTGGAGTGGAGGAGGTCGAGATGCCCACTGTGGACAGGGGAATGTTGATTCGATGCGTCGAGGCCGCTACGCTGGCGCCTTCGCTGCACAACAGCCAGCCCTGGCGATTCCGCATCGACGGTGAGACCGTCGAGGTGTACGCCGATCCGGCCCGTCGTCTGGAGGTGCTCGACCCGCACGGCCGCGAACTGACCATCAGCGTCGGCGCGGCGCTCTTCACGCTGAGGGCGGCGATCAGGGACGCGGGCTGGATACCGGCCGTCGAGGCCTATCCGGATCCGGATGAGCCCGACCTGGTGGCCCGTGTTCGCCCGGAGCAACCCGCCGAGCCGAGTCCGGAGGCGCACGAGCTCGCCACCGCGATTAGCCGGCGGCACACCAACCGGCGGCCCTTCTCGTCCGCCGTCGTTCCAGCCGACGTGGTTGACAAACTGCGCGACGCGGCGGTCCACGAAGGCGCGCGCCTGACCGTGGCCGACCGGGCCAGCCGCACAGTGATTGTCAGTCTCGGGCGCGCCGCAGCAGACAGATTGCGAGGGCGGGGAGGCTACTTCGCGGAGCTGAACCGCTGGACGCGTCCGCTGCCGGGCCGACTGGACGGCATCCCGGCTCACGCCATGGGGCCGTGGGACGCACTGGAACGCATCCCCATGCGCGACTTCGGGGTGGTCATGTCGCAGCCGTCGCGTCACGGTGAGGAGTTCGAGCCGTACCCCACCATCGCGGTGCTGACCACGGTGGGAGACGCGCCGGCGCAATGGTTGCAGGCCGGTCAGGCGCTGCAGCGCATCCTGTTGGTGGCGACCCGTCTGAATCTGGCCACGACACCCATCAGTCAGCCGGTGGAGATTCCCTCGATCCGCGACGTCCTGTCGGACCCGCGGACCGACCGCTGGGCGCAGATGGTGATCCGCCTCGGGTATGGTGCTCCAGCCGCCGCGACGCCGCGCCGGCCCGTCGCGGAGGTTCTGATCGCGCAGAGCTCCTGACGTGGATTCGCCGTACGGATCACCCGTCTGGCGCTGCCCGGTATTCCTGACCGGCTGAGCGGCGGCGACGCGGCGCACTCGCTCAGAGGTAAGTGATGTAGTCGGTCGACCGCAGCCGCGGGGTGGCGGGCGGGAGGTCACCGGTCGTGCCGGTCGTCAGCCTCAGCACCAGATGCGGGTAGCCGTCCCAGTCGAGCAACCGCCGAATGGTGTCCCGGCTGCGAGCCACCTCGGTGACGATGCTCAACGGCAGGACTCCCACGCGAAGCACGGCCGCGGTCAGCCAGCCCGCAGACAAGCCCTCACCGGCCAGCAGCCACCCGAACCGGTCATCATCGGCGCTGTAGAGCACCGTGAAGTAGGCGGCGTGGTGGTGCGTCTCGGTGATGAGCTCGGCGCCGGCGCGGCGTAGCGCCCGGGCCGGTGCGGTCAGCAGGTAGGGGTCGTCGGGCAGGGCGGAGGAGGGGATGCCGGTTCCCTCGGGATGGTGGCTGCCCACCCAGCCGGCCACCTCCACCTGCCAGCCCGGATCCTCGGCCTCGACGTTGCGGGCTGCCTCGGCCGCTTCGGCCAGAGCGAAGACCTGGGACGGCAGAAGCACCGCCAGACCCGCACCCTGACCGATCACCGCCTGCTGGATGGTCCGCACCAGGTGCCGGTCCAGGGGCGAGCCCGGTGGGGCGCGCCGATCCGTACGACGCCGCGAGGCCTGCTTTTCCAGCCGGGCAGCGTCGTGATCGACCGGCGCCTCCGCTCCCAGGACGATGTGGGCCAGCAGGTCCGGATCATCGTCGTCGGGCATCCGGTTCACCTCGATGGCCCGGCCGGTCGCCGCGAGATGCACTCGCGCGTGATGCAGCGCCGCGCCGCAGCTGAGCACGGCCAGCCGGGCGTCCGGATCGGTGATCGGCAGGACCCGTCGTGGCTCCAGCCGGAGATCGAGCGTCTCGCCGGCGTGGACCCAGTGCCAAGGCTGGCTGTTGTGCAGGGACGGTGCCTGGCCGGAGAAGACCGCTGCCTGGGCCAGGGGATCTGTTGCCATGGCTGTCTCCTTTCACGTCACCGGAATTCGCCCGGCATACCCGAAGTAGCCGCGCCGGCATTTCGAGCGTCCTTTCGAATCGTCGTGTCCTTGCCCATCGCGCGCTTCCCGTCAGCTCACCGGTCGAGCGATATGCACCGGGCACTCGGCGTGGTGAAGCAGTTGCAGGCCGGTCGAACCGAGCAGCCCGCCGGTGATCAGACCGCGGCCACGGCTGCCGACGACGACCAGCCGCGCTTGATGGGAGGCCTTGACCAGGGCGGAGGCGGCGCTCTCGTGGCTGATGACCTCGTCGACGGGCACCTCAGGGTACTTGGCCCGCCAGGGCGCGAGCCTGGCCTCCAGGCGGGCCTGTTCGGCTTCGTCCTGGGACGGGATGGCGACCGTGCGAGACGCCGCCGGCGACAGGGAAAGCGGGATGACCGGCTCGTACGCTCGGATGACGGCCAACGAGCAGCCTTGTTCGCTCGCGGCCGTGAAGGCGTTCTGCAGAACCAGATCAGCGGCCCGTGAATGGTCCACACCCGCGGCGATCGGGCCTCCGGTGACGCTGTGGCGCCCGCGTACGACAACCACGGGGCACAAGGCGTGCGTGGCAACGCGTTGGCTGACCGAGCCGAGCAGTAGGCCCGCGAACCCGCCGCGTCCCCGGTTGCCGACCACGAGCAGCTCCGCGCCGCGAGATACCTCGAGCAGCCGCGGCACGGCGGGTCCGATCAGCATGTCGGTCTCGATCGTGATGTCCGGCGCCACCTCCCGGGCCCGGTCGAACGCGCTCACCACGACCGTCTCGGCAAGAAGGCGCGCGGCCTCGGTCTCCTCGACTCCGGCGTCGAGCCGATGCTCACCCCAATCCCAGTCGAAGGCGTGAAATATCCGCAGCGGCACCCGTCGGCGTTGAGCTTCGTGCGCGGCCCAGTCGACCGCCGCGCCGCTCGTTCCGGCGCCGTCGGTGCCGACGATGATCTGTCTGTTCACCATGACCGTTTCTCCTTCATGTCCTCCCATCGTCGGATTCAAGGATGGTCGTGGTCAGGGCGGCACGGCCTGTGGCGACAGGCCGGAGGTCCGCTCTGGTTTCTATGCCGTGACGGTGACGAAGTCGCGCAGGTCGCGGCGGGCAGAAGCCGGGGCCGGCTCTCGGCCGGAACGGTAGCCGAGACGTACGATCAGAAACGGCTCACCGAGTCCGGTCAGCAGGTGGCGGACGAGCTGCCGTGGCCACTCCCGTTCGACAGCATCGCTCAGCGGGGCGGTCGCCAGTCCGTCCGCGGTGGCCAGCAGCAGCAGCGCGGACAGCGCCTCTCCGCCGCGCAACAGGTCGATGGGGCGCTCTCCGAGACCGAACAAGACGACGTATGCGGCGCCCTCGTCGTGGGCGATGCCCGGATCGAGATCCGCGCGGCTCGCGGGGAAGAAGTCTCGCACCGGCACTCGGCGCGGGCCAGGCTTGACGGCCGTGTCCGGCGTGACACCATCGCCTCGGTATCCGGGCCTCTGAGTCCAGGCGCGCAGGTCCGACCGGTACGCGGGATCATAGAGCTCGGCCTGCTCGGCGGCGTCCATCGAGAACGCGAGAGCAGCGACCTGCTCCCGGCGCACGGTGTGCAGATAGGCGCCTTCGGTCTCGACGAAGCGGCGCAGCTTGGTCAGCTCGAAGTCGCTGACCGTCCGGGCGCCGAACGATCGCCGGTCGGTGTGCCGGCGCGGGATCACGGCGGCCATGCGGACCGCCTCCGGGTCCGGTGGCACTTGTTTGCCCAGCACCAGCCGGGCCAGCAGATCTGGGCGCTCCGAGTCGGGCAGCCGGTCCACCGTCACCGACCACCCGCTGCCGCGCAGCCAGACGCGGGCGTGGTGCAAGGCGGCGCCGCAGCTGAGCAGGAGCAGGCGGCCGTCCGGGTCGATGCTGGTGACCTTCCGGTCCGGATCGGCGAAGAGTTGCACGGTGGCGCCTTCGATCCGCCACGACCAGGGTTGGGTGTTGAAGATGGACGGCGCATGTCCCGCCGCGAGGACAGCCTGCTCCAGCGGTGTCATGGTGGGAACCTCCTCTGCTGTCCCACCACCGTCGCGCCCGGCGGGAGGAGCGAAGCAGGGCCTGAAGTCCCGTATCGCTCGCTGACCGGCGGCGGCGGGTGTTGCCGTGCGTCGCTGCGATGCGAATCAGGCAGAGAGAGAAAACGAGGGATCCGCATCGCAGCCGCCGGGTTCGCCGGCCGGGCCCTCCTCGGGTCCATGGCGGAGCATCCTCCACCACCCTGGATTGTCACCCATGTGCCGGCGAACTCAGTTCCATCATTGCCCGCCGGCCACGCGGGCACCAGGGCCATGAGTCCCCCTTGCAGGCGGGCCTCATGTCACCCTGACGTCGGCGTGGATTCGCCGATGAGGGGGCCCGAGGCCTGCAGCAGGCCCACAGCATTGCCCTCGGGGTCACGGAACAGCGCGAAGGACGACTCAGTGCTGATCGGTGTCGGCGGCACGAGGGTCGCGCCACCCAGCTCGCTCACCAGCCGCAACGCATTCTCAAGATCGTCTACCTGAACATAGATGGTCACGTACGGCGGCATCCCCTCGCGGGACTGCATGAGCCCGCCGCCCAGTCCACCGTCGACGGGCTGCACCATGGCATAGCCTGGCTGGTTCTCGCGAACCGTCCAGCCGAATGCCTTGCTGTAGAACGCGCTGAGCGCCGTCAGGTCGCGTCCGCCGATCTCCCAGTGCACCACTGGATCGGCCATGTCGATCACCTCGCCGTGATAGTCGGTCCGTCCAGGGTCCGCTCGGCCGGCGAGGCTGCGTCAGGGCCGTCCGGCCCGCAAGCGTCGCAGATTGTCATGCGCTGAGCTGCGCCGCCAGATCGCGTAACGGTGAGTGTGGGCCAGAGCTCGGATGGCCCGGTCCTGCTGCCGGTAGACGGGGATGTCTCGGATTCCCACACGGTGGATGTCGTCGGGGCTGCCGGCCAGCACGACAGCGGCGGTTAGTCCGGGCCGTCGGTCCAGGGTGTGAGCGAGAGCGGTCATGATCGCAGCGGGGCAGTTCGCGCGGGTGCCGACCACGAGAGCCAGAACCATGTCGACCTGCCCGGTTCCGGCGACGGTGTCGACGGCCGCCGCGATCTCGGCCGCACCGGCCTCGATGTCGACATCGGCCCCGACGCCGGACGGCATGACGAAGCCGTGTGCCAGGGCGGTGTTCGCGGCGACCGCGGTGAGGGCGCCGGCGTTGCCGACGATGCCCAGCCTGTTCCCGGCGGGCAACGGCTGGCTCACCAGCATCCGAGCGGCGTCGGTCACCTCGTCCAGGCTGCTGGTATGGATGATGCCTGAATCGGCCTCCATCGAGCCGGCGATGATCGAATCCGGACCGGTGCCGCCGACGACCAGGACTGGCTTGCGTTGCGACAACGGCTCGACTGCCGCTGCGAGCCGCTGAGGATCGCCCGGTGTGTCGGGGAAGAGGGCGACCGCCCGGGTGTGTGCGTCGTGGTACCAGTAGGCGATCGAGCCGGCGTCGCCGAGGTCGCGACCGTCCCCGACCGAGACGAAACTCGCCACACCGCAGCCGTTGCGGGTGACGTGCTCGAGGAGAGCCACTCCGACCGCGCTCGACTGGCAAGCGAGGGCCAGACCGCCGCGCGGTGGGCGAGCGCGGGACAGAGTGGCGTCGAGCCGTACCCGCGGGTCGGTGTTGAACACCCCGAAGCTGCCCGGGCCGACGAGGCTGATGCGATAGTCGCGTGCGACCTGCTCCAGTTCGCGATTCTCCTGGGTGTCCGCGACACCGAGCACCACGGCGCCGGCGATGCCGCACCGACCGGCCTCACGCACCGCGTCGGTCGCCTGACCGCCGCCGGCGGCCACGACGATCAGGTCGGTGGCCGCGGGAAGCTCCGCAATCGTGCGATGGCCGGGGATGCCGCAGACCGGGCGACCCGACTCGTGCACCGGATACAAACGTCCGCGGAATCCGTAGTCGCGCAGGGCACGCAGCACTTCGTACCCGGCCAGACCATGTTGCTGCAAGGCTCCCGTCACCGCCACCGACCGGGGCGCCAGCAGATGTTTCAGCGAGCGGGCGGGAGCTCCTGAGGCGCGTGTCCCGGGCGTCCGCCGGCCGGCTCGTGTACCGCCCGTAGGCGGAGACAACGTGGTTGCCATGGTCATCACCCGGTTCTCCCTCGACGTCGGCCTTCAGCCTCGGCAGGGTTGGCCGGGCACGGACAGGGCCGAAAGTCCCGAGGGCAGCGGGCGCAAGAGTCCGCGGATCAGGCCGGTCGAGGTACTCCGAGGGGCTTCACCACTTCGTCGACGGTACGCCGGGGCGTCGGATGGGTGGCGTGGCCGAAGCCGAGGCGGAGGGTCATCTGCGGGAAGCCGGACCGGCCGAGCGAGCGGCGTAGTTGGTCGCGGGCGGCCACGACCTCGATGGGCTGGGAGATCATGGAAGCGGCGAGACCCGCGTCCGTGGCCGTGAGCAGCACCTTTTGCAGAGCTTGACCCGCCGTCAGGTGGTCGATCGGCTGATCGCCGGCGACGCCGAGAATGCCGACAAGCGGTTCGGGCTCGTAGTCGAGGCCGCCGGGCCGGCGCTGGTCGGAGAATATCCGTTGGGGGAGCAGATCGTGCGGCTCGGGTGGTGGCGCTCCGGCAGTGACCGGCACACCGTCGGAGGCTTGGTCGGCATGGGTCCACAGGGCGAGCTCGGCCTGATAGGCGGCGTTTCGCCGCAGCACGCGGTCGGCGCTGCCGGCGATCTCCGCGAAGCCGGTCAGCGCGGTCATGCCGACCAGCAGATCAAGCCAGGCGCCTTCGTCGCGGGCGGCCTGGATGAGCCGGATCCGGGACTCGGCGGGCACCGGGTCGGACCGGAACGGCGCCCGGTTGCTGTGCCGGCGGGGGATGGCGGCGAAAAGATCGCTTTCGATCCGGGACGGCGGCCGGTCGGGTTCGGGCCGGAGCTGCGCCAGGACCTCGGGGGCGGCGGCCACCGGTTGCAGGGACACCTCGGCCGGGCGGCCGCGGACGGCCAGCGCAAGCCGGGCGTTGTAGGTGGCAGCGCCGCAGGCCAGCCGTACGGCCCAGCCGGACAGGTCCGCCGCCGGGAGCTGTCGGGCTGGATCGGCCAGGATCTCCACGGCCCCGTCGCGCAGCCGGAACTGCCACGGCTGGCTGTTGTGCATCGAGGGGGCACGGATGCCCGCTGCGGCCGCCGCTCGCAGGTCAGCGTCGTCGTAGGCGTTCACGTGGGAAACCTCCGTTACAGGTGTACACGCAACGGTGCATTGCGCACCCGACGGCTGTTCAGGGCCGAAGGTCCCGATTCACGCGCGGAACGGCACCCGCCAGCTCAGCCCGGTGCCGGACCCATCCGGACCCGGGCCGATCTCGAAGGTCCCACCCATGTCGTGAGCGCGTTCGCCCATGTTGACGATGCCGCCGCGGGCTCGGGCGGGGTCGAAGCCGATGCCGTCGTCCTCCACGAGGAGGGCTATCGCTCCGTCGGCGGCGCGCACGGAGACCCGCACGCTCGTGGCCCGCGCATGCCGGATGATGTTGGACAACGCTTCTCGCAGGACGGCCAGCAGCTCAGGTCTGACATCGTCGGGGATGGCGCTGTCGACCGGACCCGAGGTGTCCAGGACAGGCTGGAAACCCAGCCCATCGGCGGCGGCGTCGATCGCCTCGCGGAGGTCGCTGCGCAGCGATGGACCGGTGGGAGCGCGCAGCTCGAAGATCGATCGCCGGATGTCGCGGATGGTGCCGTCCAGATCGTCGACGGCGGTGTTGATGCGCTGAGCTACATCGGGCCGTTCCACATGATGCATGGCTCCCTGCAGGTGCATGCCGGTGGCGAACAGTCGCTGGATCACCACATCGTGCAGATCGCGGGCGATGCGTTCGCGATCCTCGAGCACCGCCAGCTGCTGCCGCTCTTCGTGGGCGCGGGCGCGCTCGAGGGCGAGTGCCGCCTGTCCGGCGAAGCTTGACAGCTGTACCGCGTCCTCGTCCGTGGGCAGCTCGCCATCGGGCTGGGTCACGATCAGAACGCCGTGCAGGGCGTCCACGCCCGCCAACGGCGCCGCCATCGCCCGGCTGTCCGGCACCGGGCCGGGCCACTCCGCGGCGGCGCGAAGGCTCTCCACCGCGCGGACCTTCTCTCGACCGAACGCGGCTGCGGTTTCCCGGTCCACCGGCACAATCTTGCCGACGAGGGCCGCGTACGATGGGTCGGCGCCGTCGGCGACGTCGATCGTGTAGCGGGAGTTCTCCTCGTCGTACAACATGACGAGGACCAGCTCCGCGCTGGAGACCTCGCGGGCGCGCCGGGCGATCAGCCGCAGCGCTTCCTTGCGCTGGACGGTGCCGAGGAGCACGCCGGTGATCTCGGCTGTGGCCGACAGCCAGCGCTCCCGGCGCCGGGCCAGGGCGTAGAGGCGAGCATTGTCGATCGCGACGCCGGCCGCGGCGGCCAGCGCGATCACGATCTCCTCGTCGTCGTCGCTGAACTCGGCCGCGCCCTGCTTCTCGGCCAGATAGAGGTTGCCGAAGATCTGGTCACGGGTCCGCACCGGGACCCCGAGAAAGCTGTGCATGGGTGGGTGATTCGGTGGGAAGCCGTACGAATCGGGATGCTGGGTGATGTCAGGCAGCCGCACGGGTTCGGGGTGGGTGATGAGCAGACCCAGCACGCCGCGGCCGTGGGGCAGGTCACCGATCCTGGCATGGGTCGCGGGATCGATGCCGTGGGTGATGAAGTCGATGAGCTCGGTACGGTCGTTGCCGATCACGCCGAGGGCGCCGTAACGGGCCCCGACGAGGGTGCAGGCAGCCTCCACGATGCGGCCCAGGGTGCTGCGCAGGTCGAGGTCGGTGCTGATCCCGACGACGGCGTCGAGCAGGGCACGCAGGCGCTCCCTGCTGGCCATCACGTCCCCGACCCGGTCGAGCACCTCTTGCAGCAGGTCGTCCAGTTGCAGACTCGACAGCGGGCCGATCCCGAGAGAGGGCGGGCCGATCCGATCATCCGACGGCGACGTCTCACCCATGGCGCCAGGCTAGACCGTGGCGCGACCAAGCGGAACCGCTGGCCTACGATGATCACCGGACCGCACCACTTCTCAGCGGCCGAGCCGAGGCACCAGTCGTCAACCGCCGAACGAACGTCCGTAGGATCAGCCATCGGGCCGTCCCGACCGGTCACAGCGGGGCCTCCTCACGCTGATCGACCGGCACCAGCACAACTGGACAGAGTGCGTCCAGAGCCACGGTCAGGGGCACATCGCCGGTACGGAGGCGTCCCATTACGCCGCGGCGCTTGTCGCCGAGGACGAGCAGCCGGGCACGCTGTCCGGCGCTGATCAGACCGTCAGCCACCGAGCCGGTCTCCCCGTGGCGCCCGGCTGCCTCACCGGGTTGCGGGATATGGACCGTACTCAGCGGTAGGTGGTGCTCGCCGGCATAGGCATGAGCGAACTCCAGAGCCATCTCACCGGCTGCGCTGCCGTCGATGCCCACCAGGACCCCGTCGGCTGAGGGAACAGCGGCGCGGGCGACGACGACCGGGCAGTGCGCGTTGCGGAGCACCCGGCGTACGGTGCGACCGCCTTCCCCGGCGCCGACAACGAGCAGCCGTACACCCGCCGAGGCGTCGATCAGAGCGGCCGGCGCCGCACCGACGCGGATCTGAAGGGCCGTCCGTCGCGTGCCGAGCCGTGCTCGCGCGGAGGCCAATGCGCGGGCGAGGCCGATGTCGGCGACCTCTACCTCGGCCGGCCCGGGCTCACCCCGGCCTGAGGCCAGCGGCGAGCCGGGAGCGCACACATGCAGCAGCACGAGCCGGTCACCGGAGCGCTCGGCCTCGTCAAGGGCCCAGGCGAAGGCCGGTCCGCTTCCGGCGCCGCCGAGGCCGGCGGCAATCGAACCGTACATGGTCTTTACTCCTGCCTTCGTCGTCGACTCCACAATGGGATGTCGTTGCCGCCGAACGGCAGTGCCGAAAGACCCAATGATCTTGCTGGGTGGGCTGAAGTGGTGCCGAATGACCCTACTGGCGGGCCGGGGCGATATTGATCATTTGAGTACGCCCCGGCGAATGGCAGGGGAACAGTCAGGGAGGCGTCATGACTCGTATCGAACAGGTCATCTGCCCTCAGGTGCATACCCATGGCGATGTCGGAGAGGAGGCTGCCGCCTACGCCGTGGCCAAGCTCGAGGCGGCGCTGCACCACGCTCCCGGGCCGGTGCTGCGCACGTCGTTGACGCTGGACTCGGCGGCGCCCGGCGACCGGGTCGACGCGCACGTCGACGTGAACGGGGTTGGCCTGCACGTCCACGCAATGGGCGAGACGCTGCAGGAGGCGACTGATCTGATGCAGGAACGGTTGCGCTCGCGGTTGCGCCGCATCCGGCGCCGCCCTCAGCAGGGGCCACCCGCGCCGGAATGATCGGCCGCTGAGCAAGACGGCGCCGGAGCCTCTCGGGCTGCGGCGCCGTGCCGGTGTATAGGGCCGGTCGCATCGCCGCATTCGGGACCATCGGCCCGCCCGCACCGGTCCGTGGGCTGTGTCACCACCGGATCGCCGGACCTAACCTGCGGCTATGGACACCGACGCAGGAATGAACGGAAACCGGCCGGTGGTGGTTGGCGTGGACGGCTCGCGAGCCGTCCCGGCAGTCGTCGATCTTGCTGCGGCCGAGGCGGCCCGGCGGCAGTCGCCGCTGGTGATCGCCCACGTCTGGCCAGGCCGGTACACCGGGTATTTCCGCGGACGGGGCTCCATTCCCGCGCGGGCCGACGCACAGCGGTTGCTCGAATTGGCCGAGAGCCGGGTCCGATCGGCCCATCCGCGGCTGCGCGTCCGCACGCAATTGCTCGACGGCGGCGCCGCGAACCTGCTCGCCGAGATGTCCGTGCAGAGCCGGCTCCTGGTGGTGGGGCATCGCGACGATCTCAAGGCGCGCTCCGGCTGGGGACCGACAACGGCCTATCTGGCGCACCACAGCGCCTGTCCCCTGCTCGTCCACCGTGGGCGGGATCCGGGCCCTGGACCGGTCGTGGTGGCGACGTCGGCCCGGCCCGAGGCCGGCGCCACACTCGAGTACGCCTTTTCGCTGGCCGAGCCGGCGGCTGCCCGGCTCGTGGTCGTGCACATGTGGACGAGGCCGGGCGCGGCGGAGGGCATCCCACCCGTTGTGGCCGCGGGGGCGTACGCCACCGAATCCGCGGCGGGGGAGCGGAGCCTTGATGCAGCCCTGGCCGTATGGCTGACGCGCTATCCCGGCGTGCGGGTCGAGCGCCTGCTCGTGAACGAGCTCGACATGCCGTACACCATCGAAGGCGCCATGCGTCGGGGCCGTCTGCTCGTGGCGGGGATCGGCCGCAGCGGTAGCTTCGCCGAGTTGCTGTACGAGTCGTGGCGCCCGGCAGCCCGGCAGCGGGCCGGCTGCCCGGTGCTGCTCGTCCCACCCGGCTGGCACGATGCTCCCCTCCGAACGGATGCGACGGCGGCCGGAGGGACTTCCCCAGAGAAGCGATACCTCGGATCGCGCAAGGGCCCTTCGACTCTGCCGCTGGCGGACCGACCGGCACAGCGTTGACCTGATATGCCGGCGCACGACGATCGGCGCCGGTCCGGAGGGAGTGTGCGGCATGACCACTTCGGCGGAGAAGACAGACGTCCTCGGCGTTCTGCGCGAGGCGGTGGCCGAGAACGGCGCGGATCGGGTCTTCGGGGCACCGGTGTCCGGGAACGGCACGCTGATGCTGCCGGTAGCGAAGATCAGCGGCGGCGGTGGGGGAGGCGGCGGAGCCGAGCCGGCTGCCGAAGGGCAGCCCGAGGGATCGGGCGGCGGGTTCGGCACGGCGGCTCGCGGTCTGGGCGTGTTCGTGCTCCGCGACGGCAAGGTCACCTGGCACCCGGCGATCGACGTGAACCGGATCGTGCTCGGCGGCCAGCTGGTCGCGATCACGGCGCTGCTGGTGGTGCGCGGGCTCCTTCGCGGGCGTCGTGCATGCACTCGTGGGCGGGCGTTCGCCGGCGTTCCGTGGCTTCCCGCACGCAGCCGGATTCGCGGGGCAATGACCGCGCTCCGCAAGGGCGCGGAGGTGCCGGTGCTGAAGCGCAGGGCACGCAGCTGACGTATGCCCTTCCTCGACGCAGCGGGTCGGGTGAACAACGCCGACCTCGCGTTCCTCGCCATGGACCGCGGTCCGGTGCCTGAGCAGTTCGCCGTGGTGCTCGTCCTCGGCGCCGGTTTCGACGTCGCCGAAGGCGTCCGCGTGCTCGGCGAACGGGCCGGCCGGATCCCGCGGCTGCGTCAGCGCCTCGTTCGCACCCACGGCCGGGCAGCCTGGGCGCTTGATCCCGTCTTCGATCCCGCGCGCCACTTCTGCGAGCTGCGGTGCCCGCTGCCGGGCAACGAGCGGGCGCTGCTCGAGGCGGTCATGCCGGAGGTGACGCGGCGGCTGCGTCGTGATCGGCCGTTGTGGCGCGCGATCTTCGTAACCGGTCTTCAGGAGGGCGGCGCAGCCCTTGTCCTGGTGGTGCACCACGCGCTCGTCGACGGGCTCGGCGGTCTCGCCGTCCTGCGGGAAGTGTTCGACGACAGCGGGCCGGCCGAAGACTCCACGCCCCGCTCTGGCAGCCACGGCGGTCACGGCGGCTGGTGGTGCAGCCTACGGGAAACGATGTCCGCGAGCGGAGGTCTGTTCCCCGGCCGCGTCGCGCCCAGCTCGCTGCTGCGCCCCACCGGAAGACAGCGTCGGGCGATCGCGGCCCACACCGAGTTGGCCCCGCTGCTCGCCGCGGCTCGCCGTTCCGGCGCCACGGTGAACGCGGCAGTGCTGGTGGCCGTCGGCGAGTCGTTGCGCCGGCTGCTCGCCCACCGCGGCGAGCAGGTTCGGGAGATCCGGGCCGGCGTGCCGGTGGCCGGCGAACGCACGGCAGCGGGTAACGCGGTCAGCCCGTTGCTGCTGACGGTACCGGTGACCGGATCTCGCGAGAACAGAATGGCGCAGGTCACGGCCGACACAAGGGCGTGGCGGAGCAAGGCGGCCGGGCCGGCGCCGATCAGCCTGCTGGGCGGCTTCTTTCGCCTGCTCGCGGCGACCGGGGGGTACCGCTGGTACATGAACCACCAGCGGCGTCTGCACATCGTGGTCAGCTGCCTGCGCGGCCCGGCCCGGCCGGTGTGCTTCGCCGGGACGCCGGTGCGTTCCATGATCCCGATCGTGCCGGGCGGGGCCTCCAACCTCACGCTCGCCTGCCAGGCGCTGAGCTATGCCGGCGTACTGACTGTGACGGCTGTCGCCGATCCCGTCGGCTGCCCCGAACTCGATCTCTTCGCCCGAGACCTGCAGAACGAGCTCGACCTTCTCGCCCGCGGCTCCTAGAGGGCCAGGCCGAACGGCTCACCTGGATGTGGGGTACAGCCCGGCAGTGCCTTTCGGCCCTGCCGGGCCGCACGTTCGCGCGGTACGAGTATGACGAGGAAGGGAGTTGCCATGTCGACCTCGATCCGCCCCGCCGGACGGGCCGCCCCGTTGACCGCCGAGGCTGTCTGGCGGGCGGTGGACCGTGCCTCCTTCGCAGTGCTCAGCCACGTCACACCCGCCGGCGCACCACGCTCCAGCGGCGTCGTTTATGCCGTCGAGGACCGTCGTCTGTTCGTGGCCGTCGGCCGTGACAGCTGGAAGGCCCGGCACATGGCCGTCGACGGCATCGTCGCGGTGACCGTGCCGATCCGGCGCGGTGGCCTTCTGTCGCTGTTGTTCCCCATCCCCCCGGCGACGGTGAGCTTTCCCGCGGTCGCGGTGGTGCACCCCGGAGATCACCTGACCGGCATGCCACGCCTGGCCCGGCTGGTGCCTCCGGAACGGCGTACGGATTGCGCGATCCTCGAGATCCGTCCCACCGGCCACTTCGTCACGTACGGCTTGGGCATTCCGCTGCGGGCCATGCGCGACCCGGCCCGATCCCGTGCCCGCATCGCGGCCGACTGACTGAGGGAAGCCGACGGGTGCGCAATCGCTATCTGGACCTGCTGCGTGCCGCCGCGATCATCCGCGTGATCACCTACCACTTGTACGGCTGGCCCTGGTTGTCCGTCCTGCTTCCCGCGATGGGCATCATGTTCGCCCTGGCCGGATCGTTGACGGCCGCGTCACTCGCCAAGCGGCAGGCCCGGCAGGTGGTCACCGCACGGTTGCGGCGACTTCTCCCTCCGCTGTGGCTGCTCGGCCTGGTCGCGGTGCCTGTCATGCTGGCCGCCGGATGGACGGCCGAAACCGGCGGCGAACATCCGTTCAATCCGGTGACACTGGTCTACTGGATCGTGCCGGTCGGTGATCCGCCCGGCAGCGACCTGGCCGTCGATGTCTGGGAGCCGCTCTGGTATCTGCGGGCCTACCTCTGGTTCGTCCTGCTCTCGCCCCTGCTGTTCGCGCTGTGGCGCAGGGCCGGACTGGCGACTCTGGGTCTGCCCCTTCTGCTCATGGCGGTGCTCGAGGTCAGCGGTCTGACCCTGCCCGAAGCCGCCGACGCGGGCCTGTGGGACTTCGCCACATACGGGGGATGTTGGATCGCCGGTTTCGCCCATCACGACGGGCGCCTGGCCCGGATCCGGCCGTGGCTGGCCTATCCGGTCGCCCTCGCCATGGGTTCCGTCGCGATCTGGTGGGCGTCTTCCTCCGGCAACTGGGACCTCAATGACTTCCCGGAGGCGCAGGCGCTCTGGTCGCTGGGCTTCGTCCTGGTGGTACTCCGCTGGCAGCCGCCGATGGGCTGGCTGGCTCGGGCCGGACCGTTGAACAACGCCGTCACCCTGATCAATGGGCGGGCGGTGACGATCTATCTCTGGCACAACATCGCCATCACGGCTGTGTGGCCCGTGCTGACACTCCTCGCGCTCGACAACGTGGACGAGCGGTTGAGCTCGGTCCTCGCGCTCCTGGTCACTTTGCTGTTGACGGCTCTGGCGGTTCTGGTCTTCGGTTGGGCCGAGGACCTTGCGGCGCGACGGCGGCCCCGGTTGTGGCCCAGCACGTCCGTCCCGGCCGGCACGTCGGTAGCGAGTCAGCCACGTCAGACGGCGACCGGGACCGCTCCTTACCGGGTCACGGCGAGGGTTCGGATGCCTCGCCCGCCGGCTCCCGGTGCTCGATACGGGCCTCAGGGCCGGGGAAGATGAAGGTGGTTCGTCCGGTGTCGAGCCAGCGGACCTCGTACGGTGGCGAGCCGTCGGCGTGGGCCACCGCGACGATCAAGCCGGTGCGGCGGGCATCGTTCAGGTGAGTGCCTTCGAGCACGATCCGGTCGCCGATCTGAGCGAGCATGACGGTTCCTCCTTTTCGGTCGAGGAGCCCACCGAATGCGCTTCGCGGGTGCGTCCGACGTTTCCGTCTTGGCGACGGTGGGTCTCGCGGCTCGTCGACCGCCCCTGTTCGGCTCGGCCGTCCCGCCCGGCGCATCCGGTGGGCTCAGTGCCAGCATCGTCCTGCGACGCGGAAGCCGTCAGGGCCGTTGGTCCTGACGGTCTCGCGCCCCGGACACCGGACCATCCCTCTTCGACGGGACCTTCGGCCCTGGGAACGGACCCGCCGAAGCGGTACGAAGGACATATGATCCGCGTCTATCTGCTCGACGATCACGAAGTGGTCCGGCGCGGCCTCGTCGATCTGCTGCACGCGGCCGGCGACATCGAGGTGGTCGGCGAATCCGGCTCGGCCACCGAGGCCACCCACCGGATTCCCGCCCTGCGCCCGCACGTGGCGATCCTCGACGCCCGACTGCCCGACGGCAACGGCATCGACGTGTGCCGCGATGTGCGGGCCGTCGACTCGACCATCAGGGGTCTCATTCTGACCTCGTACGAAGACGATGAGGCACTCTTCGCCGCCATCATGGCCGGCGCCTCCGGCTACGTGCTCAAACAGATCCGAGGCACCGACCTCGTCGACGCGGTGCGCCGGGTCGCCGGGGGACAATCGCTGCTCGATCCCGCGGTGACGCAGCGCGTGCTGGAGCGCATCCGCCATGGCGTGGAACAGCCGCGGGAACTCGCCGCGCTGACCGAGCAGGAACGCCGGATCCTCGAGTTCGTGGCCGAGGGTCTGACCAACCGCGAGATCGCCGGCCGGATGTTCCTGGCCGAGAAGACGGTCAAGAACTACGTCTCGAGCGTGCTGGCCAAGCTCGGACTCGAGCGGCGCACCCAGGCCGCGGTGCTGGCGACCCGCCTGCTCGGCGAGCACTCACCTGTCGAAGGGCACTGAGTCTCAGCACCGGAGGATCCGTGGCGCCGGTCCGTCACCGTTTGCTGTGACGGATCAGTGGCGTGCTGCCCGCAGGATGTGGAGACGGCGCTCGTACTCCTCGGCGTCGATCTCGCCGCGGGCGAACCGGTCGGCCAGCAGGCGTTCGGCGTCGGGGATCGGATCGTGGGCGGTCGGCCCTCGGGGATGCGGCCGTGCCCAGGTGATGAGCAGACCGGCGGCCGCCGTCGCGAGCACGAGGCCGAGCGCAATCATCATCACGGCCCAGGCAGCCGCTCCGCCGTGCGAGTACATCATGGTCGTCCTTCTTCCTTGCCGGGGGCAGTCAGGGCAGTAGCACGGCTGCGCAGTTGACCCGGTCCGCGGCCAGGTCGGCCAAGGCTTCGCCGGCTTGCGCCATCGGGTAGGGGGAAACAGCCACCTTCAGCGGATGCTTCGCCGCGAAGGCGAGCAGATCGCGGCCGTCCGCCCGGGTGTTGGCGGTGACGCTGCGGACGGTGCGTTCCTGGAAGAGATCCCGGTCGTAGTCCAGGGCAGGGATCTCGCTCAGGTAGATGCCCGCCACGGCGAGGGTGCCGCCCCGGGCCAGCGCGCGCAGCGCGACCGGCACCAGGTCACCGACCGGAGCGAAGAGCACCGCCGCGTCGAGCGGTTCGGGCGGGGCGTCATAGGCGCCGCCGGCCGATGCGGCGCCCAGCTTCAAGGCCAGCTCCCGTGCCTGCTCCGACCGGGTCATCACGTGCACCGCGGCGCCCTGGGCCAGGGCAACCTGAGCGGTGAGATGAGCCGAAGCGCCGAAGCCATAGATGCCCAGGCGTCCGCCCTGCGGCAACTCGGCACGCCGCAGGGCCCGGTAGCCGATGATGCCGGCACACAACAGCGGCGCCAGCTCCGCGTCGGAATAGCCGTCGGGCAGGACGTACGCGAAGTCGGCACGCACCGTGGCGCAGTCCGCGTAACCGCCGTCGGCGTCCCAGCCGGTGTAGTGCGAGCCGGGGCACAGATTCTCCGCGCCCCGGCGGCAGTAGCGGCACTGCCCACACGTTTCCCGCAGCCAGGCGGCGCCGACGCGGTCACCCGGCCGGAAGCCCTCCGCGCCCGCACCGAGTTCGAGCACGTGGCCGACGATCTCGTGCCCTGGCACGACGTGCCGCCGGTGCGGTGGCAGTTCCCCGGAGACGATGTGCAGATCGGTGCGGCACACACCGCAGGCGTCCACGGCTACGAGCAACTCTCCCGGGCCGGGCCGGGGCACGAACATGGCCGTCCGGCGAAGTGCCCGGCCGATGTCGTTACCCGGCTCGGTGACCTGCCAGCCATACATGACTTTCCTCCTCGTACGTGTCAGCTGGAGACTGCCCGGAAGGCCACCCGGACCGCGGTGGCCTTGACGACGGCTCCGTTGACGGCGGATCGTTCGAAGGCGATGACCCAGCCGAAGCCGGCGTTCGGCCGGCGGAACTCCACTGATCCGCTGAACGGCCGCATCACGTCTCCGCCACCGAGGACGGAGCCGGAGCCGAGTTGCTGCACCGTGCCGCCGCTCGCCTGAAGCACCCGGACCGCGATGGCGCCTTCGAAGGCCAGCGCCGAGCCGGAAATTCTCGTCGGTGAGGTCACGACGGCAAGGTCGCTGGGCGTTATCGCTTCCGCGGGCGTGTCCATCCGGATAGTGGAGGTTGTGGCGCCGAGCACCGTAAACGTCGTGCGGCCTCTCCCGAGCGTCACCGTGGTGACGGGACCTCGCGTCGGGTTCACGCCGTCGATCCGGGAGCGGAAGTCGACGGTGGCGATGAAGTCACTGCGCCAGCGCGCAGCCACGTACACCGGCTCCGGCATCGCGACGACATCGTGCAGAAAGTCGCCGGCGACGCGCCGTGCCTCGGCCAGGCCGGGCATGGTGGCCTCGGGTGGTTCGAGCTGCAGCCACTCGTAGAAGGCGGCGACGTCGCCGTCGAGGGAGTAGACGGTCGAGCGCACACTGCGGAATTGCTTGAGCGTGTGGTCCAGTTCGGCCAGCAGAGCCGCGCTGCCGTGACTGGAGCTCGCGTTGGGGATGATCGCGCGCAGGTCGCGGAAGTCGGCCCGGGCCACGCCGTCGCCGATCCGCAGGGTCCGCAGCGTGCCGGCGGTCTTGGCCGAGAAGAACGACCAGTAGCCGGAGCTGCGTTCGACCTCGGTCGGGCCGGCGAGCAACTGCTTGAGCGAGGCCGTGCCCACCTTGGCCGACTTCGGCACCGTGCGCTGGACGGCGACTACCTTGGTGGGGTCGGTGTTCTGCCCGCGGTGGAAGTACACCGTGACGGTCATCGTCGCGGGCTTCGGAGCCGACGGACTGCTCGACCGGCCCGACGGGCCTGTGTCGCTCGAGGCGGGTGGTGCGACCGGCGTCGCTGTCGTGTCGCCGCTGCCGCTGCTGCGCGTCACCAGCCACACCCCACCCAGCGCCAGCAACATGGCGAGGAACGCCCCGGCGATGATGGCGACCTGCCGGTGTCCCGTTCGGTACAACATCGGAGTACCTCCTCTCGGCGAGGGAGGCGAGGCACCTTCCTGTTCTTCCGACGCTAAGGGCTCGCCGAGAAATAACCCGTAGCTTGACGGATTGTGGTCCGTTGATCTGTTATGGGCGTGATGGTGGAGA